>CAZSUH010000062.1:0-18191 GCA_964609905.1 uncultured Verrucomicrobiota bacterium | reverse complement strand
CGAAAGGAACGCCGTCATGCCCGGACAATCGCTGAACAACGTCAACATTCAATCCATCACCCTGCTGCCGACGCCGCGGGAGATCCGGCAACAGTTCCCGCAAACGCCCGGGACCCGCCGCACGGTCGCCCAGGCGCGCGACGCCGTCGAACGGATTCTCGACCGCGAAGACCCGCGGCTCCTGGTCATGGTGGGGCCGTGTTCGATCCACGACCTGGACGCGGCCATGGACTACGCCAAGCGGCTCCACGCGCTGGCCCGGGAGGTCCGGGAGACCCTGGTGGTGATCATGCGGGTTTACTTCGAAAAGCCCCGCACCACCGTGGGCTGGAAGGGGTTCATCAACGACCCGTTCATGGACGACACCTTCCGCATGGACGAGGGGTTGCGGCGCGCGCGGCGGTTCCTGCTGGCGCTCGCGGAACTGGGGTTGCCGGCGGCCAACGAGGCGCTCGATCCCTTCACGCCCCAATACCTGGCGGACCTGATTGCCTGGACCGCGATCGGCGCGCGCACGGCCGAATCCCAAACCCACCGGGAGCTGGCCAGCGGGCTCTCCATGCCGGTCGGCTTCAAGAACAGCCTGGACGGCAACATCGCCCCCGCCATCCACGCCATCCAGGCCGCGTTGCGGCCGCACCATTTCTTCGGCATCACCGAACTGGGCCGGCCCGCCATTTTCGGGGCCACGGGCAACCCCTACCCCCATCTCGTCCTGCGGGGCGGGCTGAAGCCCAACTACGGTCCCGAGGCCATCCGGGCCTGCGAGCAGGCGCTGGTTGCCGCCGGCCTGCCCGCGCGGCTCATCGTCGATTGCAGCCACGGCAACTCGAACAAGGACCCGGGCAAACAGGCCGAGGCGCTGGCCAACGTGATGGCCCAGATCGAGGCCGGCAACCGCGCCATCGTGGGCATCATGCTCGAAAGCAACCTGGAATGGGGCAACCAACCCATGGCCGATCACCCCTCCAAGCTGCGGTACGGCGTCTCCATCACCGACGCCTGCATCGACTGGCCGACCACCGAAGCGTTGCTCCGCGAGTTGCACGACCGGTATCGCAAGGTGATGCCGGCCCGCGCGCCGGCGGGGAAAGCGGCCGCCGCCAAGGACCCACCATGACCTCACACCCGCACGACTCCCGCCATCCCGACGCCGCCGGCCACTTCGGCCCCTACGGCGGCCGGTACGTCGGCGAAACCCTCATGCCCGCCCTGCTCGACCTGGATCGCGCCCGGCTGGAAGCCCGGGCCGATCCCGCGTTCCAGGCCGAATTCCGGGCCCTGCTCCGCGACTACGTGGGCCGGCCCACCCCCCTCGATTTCGCCGCGCGGCTGACCGCGGAAACCGGCGGCGCCCGGTTGTTCCTGAAACGGGAAGACCTGGCCCACTCCGGCGCGCACAAGATCAACAACACCATCGGCCAGGGCCTGCTGGCCCGGCGCATGGGCAAGACCCGGCTGATCGCGGAAACGGGCGCCGGCCAGCACGGCGTCGCCACCGCCACCGTGGCCGCCCGCTTCGGGCTGGCCTGCAAAATCTACATGGGCGCCGAGGATATCCGGCGCCAGGCCCCGAACGTCCTGCGCATGCGCCTGCTCGGCGCGGAGGTCGTCTCCGTCGAATCCGGCACCGCCACGCTCAAGGACGCCATGAACGAGGCCATGCGCGCCTGGGCGGCCGAGGTGGAAACCACGTTCTACGTGATCGGCACCGTGGCCGGGCCGCACCCCTACCCGGTCCTCGTCCGCGATTTCCAGCGGGTGATCGGCGACGAGGCGCGGAGCCAGGCGCTCGAACAACTCGGCCGCCTGCCCGACCTGCTCGTGGCCTGCGTGGGCGGCGGCAGCAACGCCATGGGCCTCTTCTACCCCTTCCTGGAGGACGCCGGCGTGGCCCTGCTCGGCGTGGAGGCGGCGGGCCGCGGCCTGGACACGGAACACCACGCGGCCACGCTCTGCAAAGGCCGCGTGGGCGTGCTGCACGGCGCCCGGTCCTACCTCCTCCAGGACGCGGACGGCCAGGTGACCGAGGCCTACTCGGTCTCCGCCGGCCTCGATTACCCGGGCGTGGGGCCCGAGCATGCCCTGCTCAAGGACCTGGGCCGCGCGCGCTACACGGCCGTGGACGACCGGAGCGCGCTGGCCGCCTTCCAGACACTCGCGCGGCTCGAGGGCATCATCCCCGCGCTCGAAAGCGCGCATGCGCTCGCCGCCGCCATCGAGGAGGCGCGCCGCCGCCCCGCGGACCAGGCCATCGCGGTCTGCCTCTCGGGCCGGGGCGACAAGGATCTCGACCATGCCATGCGGGCCATTGCCCGCCTTCAGGAGACCCGTTCATGAGCCGCCGTCTGGATGATGTGTTCGCGTCTCTCAAGGCCGCCGGCCGCAAAGCGCTGGTCGGCTACCTCACCGCCGGCGACCCGGATTACGACCGCAGCCTCGCCCTGCTCCGCGCCGCCTGCGACGCCGGACTCGATGTGCTGGAGCTGGGCATTCCGTTTTCCGACCCCACCTCCGACGGGCCCGTCATCCAGGCCGCGTCACGCCGCGCGCTCCAGGCCGGCATGACCGTGCCGCGCGCCCTGCGCCTGGTGGCGGACCTGCGCCGCCACACCGCCATTCCCATCATCCTGTTCAGTTATTTCAATCCGCTGCTCAATTACGGTCTCGCGAAGCTCGCGGCGGACGCGGCGGCCGCCGGCGTGGACGGGTTTCTCGTGGTGGATCTGCCCCCCGAGGAGGCCGGCGAGTTCACGGACGCCATGGCCGGTTCCGGCCTGCCCCTCATCCGCCTGGTGGCGCCGACCACGCCGCCCGCGCGCATCGGGCTCATTGCCCGGGGGGCCGGCGGGTTCCTCTACGTCATCACGCGCACCGGCGTCACCGGAACCGGCGGGCTCGAGCCCGCCGCGATCCGCCGGGAAATGGAGGCCGTCCGGGGCCAGGCCGGACGGTTGCCCGTCTGCCTGGGCTTTGGAATCCGCACACCGGCCGACGTGCGCGCGCTCGCGCCGCTGGCCGACGGCCTGGTGGTCGGCAGCGCGCTGGTCACGATCGTGGAAAGCGGCGCGGCCCGGGCGGATTTGCCGGACCGCGTGGCGGAAACGGTGCGCGCCCTGAAAGCGGCGCTCTGATCGACAGCCAGACCCCCCCCGACAGCCTCCCACTCGCTACGCCTCGTTCTGGCGGGACGGGTCCGGGACCGAGGCGGCGCCCGGCCGGTTCTTGATCATGCTCGCATGTTTCTCGAAGCACTCCGGGCAAACCCCGTGCGTAAAGATCACTTCCGACTTGCGCGCCACATATTCCTCGATCTTCTCCCACGCCTCGTGCGTCAGCCGGACGCGTTTGCAATAGGAACAGACCGTCATCATCCCCCGAATCACCCGCTTCTGTTGCTCGTAGGTGTGGCCGACCGTGACGATCGCCGTGATGAGCACCGCGGCCGTCAACAGAAAACCGCGGAACAGGTTCGGCTGGGCGTTCAAATCCTCCCCGAAAATCAGGGCGGTTAAATTGAGCACTTCGTTCACCCAGACCAGCGCGATCAGCATGAAAAACGCCATGAACTGCCAGAAGGCAATATAGGCGAAGCCTTTTCGCATGGGTACGGGATCGTTGTCAGCTTGACTCATGGCGCGTTTCTCGCTTTTTAAAAACTCGATTTATCGCATATTCTAGAAAATACCGGTTTTCGTCAATGCATTTCCATGGCGGGCACATGTCCCTTCCGCCTATTCTGTTTGACGCTCCCTCCCGTTTCTCCTATGATGGCGGATTTAAGGGAGTGGAGGCTTCGACCATGCGTTGCCCGCGTTGTTCCTTCGCCGAAGACAAAGTCATCGACAGCCGCACGGCGCGGAACGGGGACGTGATCCGGCGCCGACGGGAATGCGTTCAATGCGGCCACCGGTTCACCACGTACGAAGAAGTGGTCAAGCCCCGCCTCCGGGTGATCAAGCAGGACGGACGCCATGAGGATCTGAACCGGCTCAAACTGAGCAATGGGCTCAAGCGGGCCTGCGAAAAAAGGCCCGTCAGCCTGGAGCAGCTTGAAAACCTGACGGATGCCATCATCGCGGAGCTCGAAAGCGAATACGAGCGGGAGGTGCCCAGCTCCGCGATCGGCCGGAAAGTGATGGACAAACTGAAGGATCTGGACGAGGTGGCGTACGTCCGCTTCGCCTCGGTGTATCGCCAGTTCACGGACGTGAGCCAGTTTCTCACGGCCATCAAATCGCTCGTGCCCAAGGATGCCAAGGATGATCTGGGAAATTCCCACCACCACGCCGGACGCGCGGACGAGCGCCCGCGCGACCCTCGCTGAAGAGGTGCTCGCGCTGTGCGCCCGCGCCGGGGAACCCGACTCCCGCGATCTCCGGGAGCTGGCCGCCGGCATTGCGTTTCATGCCGCGGAACGGCCCTCCCCCCCCGCCGGCCGGAGCGACCTCCCCCGCCTGGCGGCCCGCGCCCTCGGCTCCCTCGGCCGCCCCGACACCGCCCGGCGCGTCCTCCTCTTCGGCTCCGGCATGGTTCGCCCCGACTCGTGGCTGGTCACCGGCTCGGGCAACGCCTGGGCGCTCGACCTGCGCCAGCTCGTGCGCCAGAACGGCGACCGGTTGGAACTGGCCCTTTTCCTCGGTCTGGACCTGAGCCTCGGCGCCCTGGCCCCGCTCTGGGACAGCTGTTCCGGACGCGGCCACCTGCTCCTGCGCCATGCGGGCGCGACGGCGCGCCTGCTCCTGGGGCCGGCTGCCGGTCCGGCCCGCGCCGCGGCCCTTCGCCACGAGACGCGCCGGGCCTGCGAATGCCGGCTCGACACCCTCGCCGCCGCACGAGGCTGGGCGGAACGCCCCCAGGTGCTGTTCGCGGATCCCGATCCCCCCTAACCTCCCCGCCATGCACGACGACCACCCAACCGCCCCTCTGAGCCGCCGGTGTTTTCTCACAAGCCTGCTTGTGGGAGCGTCCGGCCTCCTGGCCGCGCCCCGTTCCCTGTTCGCCGCCAAACGCCTCAGCGAACTCAGCCTTTCCTTCCTCTCCTCCTCCCTTCCCCTCATCCGCCGTTCCGCCTGGGCCAAACGCAGGCCGCTCGCGAACCGGCTCAAAACCGCGGGCTTTTTCAGCCGCCTCACGGTCCATCATTCCGGTTCCCTGGTGCTGCGCCACACCGACCGGCGAAGCGTCAGCGCCGATCTCAACGACGTGCTCGACGCCCATCTGCGCATCCGCTACGGCGACATCGGCTACCACTTCATCGTCGATTACGCCGGCCGCGTCTGGGAGGGCCGCTCCCTCTCCCGCGTAGGCGCCCATGTCTCCGGCGAAAACGAGGGCAACATCGGTGTCATGCTCCTCGGCAACTTTGAAAAACAGAAACCCAGCAAAGCCCAGGTCGACACCCTGGGCAGACTCGTCTCCCTGCTCCGCGGCCATTTCGACATCCCCGCGCGCCGCGTGTACGGCCATCGCGACATCGGCGCCAGCGCCTGCCCCGGCCGCCACCTCTACCCCTATGTCGTGGCCATGAAAGCCGGCCGCGCGAAAGGGACCGTCGCCTGAACCCGAAAGGATCCGCATGATACCCGACAGCCGACTCCGCGCCGAACTCAACCGGACGCTCGACGCCACCGCGCTCCCCCTTCCCGGCGAACGCCGCCAGGGCAAGGTTCGCGACAGTTACACCCAGGGCGACCGCCGCATCCTCGTCACCACGGACCGCGTCTCCGCCTTCGACTGCGTGCTCGGAACGATCCCGTTCAAGGGCCAGGTGTTGAACCAGCTCGCCGCCTTCTGGTTCGAGAAAACCCGCGACATCGTCCCCAACCATGTCCTCGACATCCCCGACCCCAACGTCATGGTCGTCAAGGAATGCGAGCAACTCCCCCTCGAATTCATTGTCCGCGGCTACATCACCGGCGTCACCAAAACCTCCGCCTGGACGAATTACGAGCGCGGCGTCCGCAACCTGTGCGGCAACCCCCTGCCCGACGGGTTGCGCAAGGATCAGAAACTGGCCCAGCCGATCCTCACCCCCACCACCAAGCACGAGGAGCACGATCGCAACATTTCTCGCGAGGAGGCGATCCGCGAGGGGCTCATCGACGGCGCCCTGTTCGACAAGGCCGCCGACCTCTGCTTCAAGCTCTTCGCGCGCGGCCAGCACTTTGCCGCCACCCGCGGCCTCATTCTCGTGGACACCAAATACGAAATCGGCCTGCGCAACGGCGTGCTGACCGTCTCCGACGAAATCCACACCCCCGACTCCTCGCGCTACTGGTTCGCGGACACCTATGAAGCCCTGTTCAAAGCCGGCAAGGACCAGCGGAAACTGGACAAGGAATACGTCCGTGAATGGCTCGCCGTCCAGGGCTTCCGTGGCGACGGCCAACCGCCGGCCCTGACCGATGAGGTCCGCATCGAGGCCGCCAAACGCTACATCCAGGCCTATGAACTCGTCACCGGGCTGGATTTCACAATCACCGACGAGCCGGTCGCCGCCCGCATGACCCGCAACCTGAAGGCCCGGGGCTACCTGGCGTGATCCGTCACAGGAGCCGCTCCACCCCGTCGAGACAGATCTGGGACCAGGTCTCCAGCCGGTCGCGCATGGCGCGCAACTCGTCGAGGGTCTTGAAACCCGACTCCGTGATCTTCGACTCCCGCTTCGTCACCGCGTCCGTCGCGGCCCGCAGCACGTGCACCACCCCCAGGTGCACCTGGCCCACCTCGTTGGAATCGTCGTTCAGCAGGGCCGCGATCCGGTCCGTCGACCCCTCCGGCACCGCGACCTCCTCCTCGAGTTCCCGCCGCGCGGCGGTTTCGTAGGTGCCGAAGAGCGAGACGTCGTCGTGGTTGACGTGGCCGCCGATCCCGATGGAGGCTTTGGCCACCAGCCGCGCCTCGCCCGACTGCTTGCCGCGCACGTAGCACCAGATCCGCCCGCCGTGGGTGATGATGAAATAGGAGATCAGTTGCTTGAGCGACGGATCGTGTTCCGCATCGCCCCGCCGTACGAACCGTTGATTGGCCGGATCCAGCAGCGTTGGCAGGTACCGCTCCGTATCGAAGGTCAAGCCCTGGAACATCCCGAGCGCGTCGATTCGCGCGCGCGGCACCGTTAACAGAATTTCGTCATCCTTGCCCATCGTCGTTCCCCTTTCCGCTCACGCCACCCCGAGCGCCTTGTGCACCTGAATCTGCAGCCGCACCGGCAGCCGCTCCTCCACCAGCCACGCCGCCAGGTCCCGTCCCGCCAGCCGGCCCTCAACGGGGCTGAACAACACCGCGCCGCAGCGGGCTGCCAGGTTGTGCCGCCGCACGAACGCCGCGGACCAGTCGAAATCCGCCCGATCCGACAGCACGAACTTCACTTCATCCCGCGGCCGCAGCCGGAGCAGGTTCACGGGATTGAACGAGTCCCCCGCGCCGCTGCCGGGGCACTTCACATCCACCACGGCGACGGAGCCGTCCGGCAGCGCGCCGATATCAAGGCTGCCGTTTGTCTCCACCAGGACCGGCTTCGCGCCCGCGCCGAGCAGCGCGACCGCCAGGGCGGGCGTGTCCGGCTGCGCCAGGGGTTCGCCGCCCGTGATTTCCGCCAGCGTCAGGCCGGACTGCCGGAACTCGTCCACGAGGCTGGGCAGACTCCGTTCCGCGCCGTCCGCCCAGGCGCGCGGGGTGTCGCAATAGGCGCAGCGCAGGTTGCAGCCCGCGAGCCGGATGAAGAAACAGGGCAAGCCGGCGAAGGTGGATTCGCCCTGGATGGACACGAGTGTCTCGATCACGTTCACGTCAGGATGCCCGGTACAGCACGGAAGCGCCCGGCGATTCCGACACGCGCACGCCGGAAACGCGGCGGCCCGGGCTGTTCAACCGCCTGGCCGCTTCGCGGAAGACATGGGCGGCCAGGTTCTCGGACGTGGGGTTTTTTTTGACGAACGGTTTCAGCGCGTTCAAATCCCGGTGGTCGAGCTCGTCCATGATCCCGCGCAACGCCGTCTTCACATCCTGGAAGTCCAGCACGAACCCGGTCTTGTCCAGCGTGTCCCCCGTGACGAGCAACTCCACCTCCCAGTTGTGGCCGTGCAGGTTGGCGCAACCGCCGCGGTGGCCCCGCACCCGGTGCGCGGCGGAAAAGGAGGCTTTGACAGACAGCTCGTACATGGCATTCCTCACCGGTTTTCGAGGGTGTACCCGGCCGCCATGGCCGCATAGGGCAGGCCGGACAGATACCGGGAAATAGCCGCGTCATACTCCGCCACGTGGGCGAACGCCTTGCGGGCCAGCGCGTAGCGGGTGGCCAGCGACACCGCGCCGCCGCCGGTCTTCAGCTCCTCCGTGAAGGCGGCATAATCGGCCGGATCGGTCACGCAGGCCACGCGGATGAAATTCTTGGCCGCCGCGCGGAGCATGCAGGGCCCGCCGATGTCGATGTTGCCGCGCGCCTGCTCGGGCGTGCAGCCGGCCCTGGCCACCGTCTGCTGGAACGGGTACAGGTTGACGGCCACGAGATCGAGCGGCGCCGCGCCGCAGCGGGCGAGGTCGGCCTTGTGGGCATCGTTATAGGTTTCGCTCAGCAGGCCGAGATAGATTTTGAAGTCGAGGGTCTTGACCAGGCCGCCCTGCATCTCCGGCTGGCCGGTGTAGTCGGACACTGCGGTCAGGTTGCGGGGTGCGGCGGCGCCCAGGATATCCCGGATCGCGGTGAAGGTGCCGCCGGTCGAATAGAGGCGGATGGCCGGGTTGGCGGCCAACAGCCCCGCGATCAGGCCGTCGAGGCCGGTTTTGTCGGACAGGCTGATCAGCGCGTGGCGCACGGTCACGCGGTCGTCGATGCGGGTCACGGTATTCAGGCTCATGCGAATCTCCTTCCGGCCGGGTTTGCCGATTTGCCGGTATCCTACCGGATTCGCGCGAACGGAACAAGCCCGGCCTTCGAGGGCCCGACCGCGCGGAAACGCCCGAATTAGATTGCCGGGCCGCTTCGGGATCGTGTATGAATGGCCGGATGAATATCGCGCTGCTGATGGCGGCGCTGCTCGCCGCGGGCGGCTCCGCCGGAACGAACACCCCGCCGGGTTCGCTGGTCCCCAACGGCGGCTTCGAAGCCGCCGATCCGTCGAACGCGCTCAAGCCCGCGCACTGGGACCGCCTGGACGGGCTGGGCGTGAAATGGGAAGCCGGGCCCGACGGGCCCGCCAACCGCTGCATCCTCATGAACACGGCCGTGACGGAAAAGGAGTACGTGGCGAGTTGCCGGGCCGCGGGGCTGGAGAAGTGGGTGTTCCCGGATCCCGCCGACAGCGCCATCGCCGCCACCTACGGGCTTTCCTATTATTCCGATTTTATTCCCGTGACGAACGGCCAGGCGTACCGGCTCACGTTCCGGCTCCGGGGCGCCCCGGGCGGCGCCAAGGTCTGGGTGCGCGGCTATGGGCTGATCCGCGGCGAGGAGCGGATGCGCTACCATACGATCGTGAATGGCCGGACCGCGGGAGCGGGCTGGACCGGCTTTTCGCAATGCTTTCACCCCACCCTGCACACGCCCACCGTCACCCGCATCCGGATCATGCTGTACGCCTATTGGCCGCCCGGCCTCTACGCCTTTGACGATGTGGCCATCACCCCCGTGAGCGAGGAGGAGTGGCGGCGCGACCATCGGGAGAATGAATAACCAGCAGCCGCTGCCGGTAGAGCTGGCGAATCATCTGCACGTCGAGCGTATGGCCGGCCTTGTACGAAAGAATCTCCCCGCAAAACCGGCCCGTGTCGATGAGGGCCACGGCCGCCAGCAGGTCCAGCGCCATCCGGTGCCACACCGCCTCCAGCGACTTGCCGTTGTGCATCATCGCGGGCTCGTTCACGTAACCGCGCTTCCCCGCGATGAGGATGTTGGTCGCGGTGTAGCCCAGGTTCCGGGTGTCGGCGAACAACTTCCCGATCGTCCGCGTGTAGAGCATCTGCGACCGGGAGCAGTTCGTGCGGGCCTGGGCCGCATGCCGGAACAGGCTGGGATTCAGCGCGATCCGGATCCGCTGTCGGCCGATCGCGGTCGGAAAATCCACGGCACAGTCGATCCGCAGGGAGGGCTTGAAATCCACGCAGGGGCGGAAGGTGAGAAAACCGCCGCGCGGCCCCTGGAGGGTGACCGGCTCGGACACCGTCACATAAACGGGCTTCAGCGGCTGGCGGGCCAGGCCGCCGCGTTCCACCGCTTCGACCAGCGCCAGGCTGCCCACGTCGAACAACGGCGGATCGCCGGAGTCCATGCGGATGACCAGGTCGTCGATGCCCATGCCCACTTTGAGCGCCACGATATGTTCGACCATGCGCATGTAGTTGTGCGGCGAGCCGCTGCACAGCACGAGGTTGCGCAGCGTGGTCCAGATCGTATGGATGGAAACCTTGATGGGCAGAAACTCGGGCAGGTCCGTCCGGTCGAACCACCAACCCTCCCCGGCCGGACCGGGCGTGAGGGTGAGCGTGCGATTCGCGCGGCGGAAGAAGGTCCCGGGCCCCGTCACCGACACCTCGCGGGCCAGCGTCGTCTGGGCCTCCGGATCGCCGGGCAGGTTGCCCTCGAGCGACTCGTAATCCACCGGCTGGGCGGCGAACGCGTCGTACGCGCGAGACAGGGTTTCGTAATCGCCGGCCAATATCCGGCCGAGGGGATCGGCAATCATGTCGGCATCCTTGCGGGTTCGTTTAACCGTTTCTTATCACACCGGTGCCGGAAAGACAAGCCGTCGCTTACCCGTTCATGCGGGCCGCCACGGGTTCGACCCGCATGGATGCCGCCGCCGGACGCGCGACCACGTACCGGGCCGAGCCGGACGCGATCACGAGCCCGTGCTCGCCCTCGACATTGCGCAACACCCGCACCTCCGTGCCCGGGAAAAAGCCCATCTCCCGGCTCTGCCGGTCGGGATTGGCGATAATCCGATAGGCGTGTCCCTCGTATCCCTCGGCCAGGGAGGAGGCGGAATGGGGCCCCGCCCCATGCGCCCGCCGATGCCGAAACCGGAATCCGAATCTCATGCGCGCCTCCCCGCAAGCCGGAACCCCGCGACCATCGCCAGAACCGCCGCCCCGCAACCCGCCACCCAGAGCCGGGACGCGGCGGGATGCAGGTTCCACGTGGCGACCTGGTAAAACGCCACCGCGACCAGCCAGGCGACCGCCGTCTGGTAGCCCAGCGAAAACAGGGTCCAGCCCCAGCCGGCCTCCCGTTTCAGCGCCGCCAGGGTGGCGACACACGGCACATAGAGCAGCACAAACAGCAGGTAGGCGAACGCCGCCGCGCCGCTTGTGAAATGATGCCGCATGGCGGACAACACGCCCGTCCGCACGCCGCCGTCCGCATAGGGCGCCTCGCCGTCCCGCGCATGCGGTGTCGCGCCGGTCACCGGTTCGTGCGCCCCCTGGCGTTCCGGTTTCATCTGCCCGTAGAGCGCGTCCAGCGTGCCGATCACCGATTCCTTGGCGATCACGCCCGTCATCAACCCCACCGCCGCGGGCCAGTTCTCGCGGGTGACGCCCAGCGGCTCGAACAGGGGCGTCACCCCCTTCCCCGCCCGCTCCAGCCAGGAGCCCGAGGCGCTCGATTTCCCCGCCTCGTTCAGCAAGCTCAGGGCCATGACCGCCAGCACAATCACCTTGCCGGCCCGCACCAGAAAGCCCTGCAGGTTCTCCCACGCATGGCGCACCACGTCGCGGACCCGGGGAACCTGGTAGGGCGGCAGTTCCATGACAAAGGCGGAGGGCGCTCCCCGCAACAGGGTTTTCTGCAACAGCAGGCCGGTGAGGATCGCCGCCAGGATGCCGATCAGGTAAAGCGCGAACACCGCCTGGTTGCCCCAGGCCGGAAAAAAGGCGACGGCAAACAGGGTGTACACCGGCAGCCGCGCGCTGCACGACATGAAGGGATTGATCAGCAGCGTGATCAGCCGCTCGCGCCGTTCCCGCAAGGTCCGGGTGGCAAACATCGCCGGCACGTTGCAGCCGAAGCCCACCAGCAACGGCAGGAACGCGCGGCCGGGCAGCCCGATCACGCGCAGGAACCGGTCCATGACAAAGGCGCCGCGCGCCAGGTAACCCGAATTTTCCAGCGTTGCCAGGCACACGAAAATGCCGAAAATCGGCGGCAGAAAGGTCGACACCACCCGGATGCCCGCGCCCGCGCCGTCCGCCAGCAGCACGATGAGCCACTCCGGAGAGCCGGCCCGTTCGAGCCAGAGCCGGGGCAGTTCCACGAACAGCCGCCCGCACACGCTGTCGATCCAGCCGATCGCCGGCTTGGATCCGGATACGGTGAGCCAGAACACGCCGTACATGACGGCCAGGAAAAGAGGAATGCCGACCATGCGGCTGAGCGCCAACCGGTCGAGCGTGTCGGAAAACCGCTGCATCCGCTCCGCGCCGCGGTCCAGCGCCTCGCGCGCCACGCGCCGCACAAACGCATACCGCTCCTCCTCCGTTCGAACCGGCTGAGGCGTCCGCCCGCCCGACGGCTCGGCGACCGCCGCGACGCGCGCGACCGCCTCGCGCAACGCCTCCACCCCTTCCCCGGTCGTGGCGGACATCGGAATCACGGGGCAGCCAAGGGCCTTCGACAGCCGCTCCAGGTGAATGCGGATCCGGAGCGATTCGGCCAGGTCCATCATGTTCATCACCACGATCACCGGCGCGCGGCGCTCCAACAACTGCAGGGTCAGGTAGAGGCTCCGCTCCAGGTTCGAGGCGTCGATCACGTTGACCACGACATCCGCGCGGCCTTCATCCACATAGTCGCGGGTCACCCGTTCGTCCAGCGTGTGCGCGTCGAGGGAATACAGGCCCGGCAGATCGATGACCCAGACGTCGGAATCGCGATGCCGGTAGGCGCCCTCGGCCCGCTCCACCGTCACACCCGGCCAGTTGCCCACATGGCGGCAGTCGCCCGTCAGGGCGTTGAACAGGGTCGTCTTGCCGCAGTTGGGATTGCCCGCGAGCGCCATGGTCAGCACGTGGCTCATACGCCACTCCTCCGCGCGCGGGCGGAAAGCGCGGTGGCGAACGCGCGCGTGAGGGCGTGCGCGGCGGCGGGGCGTTCGTGCAGAAACGCCACAAACAGCCGCAGCCGATCGATCGTTTCCGGCCCGGCGGCGTGCTCCAGCCGGCAGGCGTCGGCATCCGCGGCCGCGGCGTCCATCCGCAGCACCTCGGACAGGAACCGGGCAAAGACGGCATGCCGGCCGGTCACGCGCTCGGCCACGGCCCGGCCGGCCGGCGCCAGCGCCACCGGTTCGTAGGGGCTGTAATGGACCAGTCCCTGGCGGGCCAGGTGCTTGAGGGAGGCGGTGACGGTGGACTTGTGCACGTTCAGCGCCGCGGCCAGGTCGCGCACGCGCGCCGCGCCCTTGTCCCGGCTCAGCCGGAGAATGGCCTCCAGCATGTCCTGCGACGGGGCGCTCACCGGCGGCATCGCCGCTGTCTTTAATGTTTTACTCATCAAACATTATTCAATCATACCGCCTGTTCGAATGCAAGCGGATTCGGTTCGCGCGGCGGCAATCGCGCTCGACTTTGCCCCCGCGTTTTGCATAATGGGGCGGCAAGTCATTCGGGAATCCGCCACGGGGGAACGTCATGCGTATCGGCGTCATGTTGCGCGCCATCGAGGAACAGCAGGGCATCGGCATCTACAGCCTGAACCTGATGGACGAACTCCTGCCCCTCGATCCGCAAACCGAATACGTCCTATTCCATAAAAGCCCGAAATACCTGGGTCGCTACGCCGCCCTCCCCCACGTGACCGAGAAGCTCGTGTCCGCGCCCGGCAAAGCCGCCTGGGACCAGCTCCGCATCCCGCTCGAAGCCCGCAGGGCCGGCGTGGACACGATCTTCCACACCAAGTTCACCGTCCCCTTCTGCACCGGCCGCAAGACCGTCATGACCGTCCACGGCGCGAGCTGGTTCGTGCATCCCGAACTCTACTCCCGCGCCGATATCGCCTACATCCGCGCGGTCATGCCCCTCTACTGCCGCAAGGCCGACCTCATCATCGCCAACTCCGAACTGACCCGCCAGGACTTCATCCGCATCCTGAAGGTGCCCCCGGCGAAAATCAGGACCATCCGCCTCGGCACGAACCGCGACTTCACGGTCATCGCCGACCGCGCCGCGCTCGACGCCGTCCGCGCCACGTACAAGCTCCCGGACCATTTCATCTTCTCGGTCATCAAGTACGATCCGCGCAAGAACTTCAAGAACCTGATCGCCGGCTTCCGCCTCCTTCGTCAACGCCGGCCCGGGGTCAAGCTGGTGGTGGCCGGCCGCGGCTGCGAGAACTACATTCCCGAATACAACCTGGCCGGCGACGGCACGCTGGCCGACATGACGTTCCTCGGCTGGGTGAACCAGACCGAGCTGCCGGCCCTCTACAACCTGGCCGACTGCATGCTCTTCCCGTCCGTCTACGAGGAATTCGGCATTCCGACTTGCGAAGCCATGGCCTGCGGCTGTCCCGTGGTTGTTTCCAAAACGGGCGCGCTTCCGGAGATTGCCGGCGACGCCGGCGAGCTCGTGGATCCGTTCGATCCCGAATCGATCGCCGCCGGGCTGGACCTGGTGTTGGGCGACGACGCCTACCGCGCCGGCATGCGGAACCGCGGCCTGGCGCGGGCCGCCGGGTTCACCTGGCGCCGGTGCGCGGAGGAGACGCGAAAGGCGCTGCATGAGTTACGATAGCCGCAACACCCTCCGCACCGTCACGATCGGCGCTTTCTGGCGCCTGCTCCGCTATCCCTTTCTCTTTCTCAGCCTGATCGTCATTCCCCGCTTCATGGGCAAGGCCCTCTACGGCCAATATGCCTACTTCATCTCCGTGCTGATCGTCTCCGAGGCCTTCACCGGCCTGGGCGACATTCAGATTTTCGGCCGGTTCATCCCGGAAATGGGGGGGGACAAAGCGCGGGAGGCGCGTCTTCTGCACGGCGTCATGTTCTGGAGCAACCTGCTGGTGGGGGCGTTCGCCCTGCTCGTTTCCCTTTTCTTCCTCCTGGTCCGGCCCGAGGGTTTCCCGTTGCGCTGGCTGCCCATTCTCCTCTGCATCATGATCGCGGGCCGGATCCAGGGCACCACCTTCTCCTTCCTCTACGGCCGCAACGAGATCGCGCTTTTCTCGGCCCGGGAACTGATTCGCAGCGCCATCACCTTCGTGCTGCTCGTGGGCCTTTTTGCCCTCACGGGCAGCCTTGACATCGCCCTATGGGCCCTGGCGATCAACGAAATCGCGCTCATGTTCCTCTCGTTCTGGTGGGGCCGCGAGGCCCTGTTCCAGCGCTGGGGCCGGCTGCCGTTGAAGGAGTTCATGCCCTACTTCCTGTTCGGGGCAACCTTCTACATCCCCACCGTGCTGCTGTTTTTCCTGCAGCGTTCGGCGCCGCTGTTCATTCGCGGCATCACGGGCCGGTATGAAGACGTGGCGTCATTCGATCTGGCCAACCAGTTCCTCATGACCACGGGCATGTTCCTGGGCCTGATCTTCACGACGCTCGTGCCCGCGCTCTCCAAGCTCCATGCCTCGGATCGCAAAGCCGAGGTCGTGGCCTGGAACCGCACGGCCCTCGCCTGGTGCGGAACCGCCGCCTTCCTGGCCTACGCCGTCCTGGTCTACCTGGGCCGGCCGCTCATCCGGCTCCTGCTCGGCCCGGAGTTTGCCGACACCTATGGCGTGGCCGTGGTGACCGGCCTCGCGTTCAGCCCGATGCTCGTCTCGCAGATGGGCATGGGCTTCTCGGTGGTCCGCAAGAAACCCTCCGCCTTTGCCTCGGCCACCCTGTTCGGCGGCCTCTCGATGGTGGCGTTCTCGCTCCTGCTGATTCCCCACTGGAAGGCGGAGGGCGCCGCCTGGGCCACGGTCGCCGGCCACTCCGCCGTGGCGCTGGTCTACGGCGCCGTCTTCCGCGGCCCGTTCCTGAGCATGTTGCGCGATTTCGTGCTGGTGACCGGGCTCGGCCTGCTCCTGACCCTGCCCGCGGCGCGGCTGGACTGGGGGCTGCCGGCCATGGCGGGGCTCGGCTTGGCGGCGATCGCGCTTTACCTGGGCCTGCTGGCTCTCCTGCGCATCCTGAAACCCGCCGATGTGAAGGCCGCCATCCAGGCCGTGCTTCACAAACAGCCGCTACCGGCTCAATAGCCGCTTAAACATCTCCAAATAGGCCGCCGCCACGCGATCGCGCGCATAGCGCGCCTTGACCGTTTGCAGGGCGCCACGCCCCAGCCGCGCGACGCATTCCGGATCGCGCATCCCGCGGCGCAGCGCCGCCTCCAGCGCCGCCTCATCGCCGGGCGCGAACACCAGGCTGTTGACGCCGTCCCGCACAATGTCCTTCACGCCGCCCGCGTTGGTGGATACGACCGGCAGGCCGCAGGCCATGGCTTCGATCAGGGAAATGCCGAACGCCTCGTTCTGCGTCGGAAACACAAACAGATCCGCCGCTTGAAGCCAGGGAACCACATTCGCCACGTCGCCCGTGAAAATCACGCGGCGGCCGAGCGAACGGGCTTCGCAAAACGCTCGCAACTCGGCCTCGCAGTTGGTCATATCGTTGCCGCCGCCCCCCACCAGGGCCAGCCGGGCATCCGGAAAATCGGCGGACACCCGCTCCCACACGCGAAGCAGGCCGGGCAAGCCCTTGTAGGCGACCAGCCGGCCCGTATAAACAACCAGGAAGTCCTCCGCCCGCACGCCAAGCTCCGCGCGGCGCCCGGCTTTTTCGGCGGGCGACGCCGGACGAAATACGGCGTCATCCACCCCGTTCGGAATGCATGCAATTTTCTCCGCCGGCACCCCGCATCCAGCCAGCTCGTCGGCGATTTCGGCGGACATGGCCGAAAAGACGTCGGCCCGGCGCAGGATGGCGTTGCGCAGGGCCAGGCCGGCGCGCACGGGCCAGGCCGTCACGCCCAATCCCGCGCGCTGGAGGCCATAGGCGAAAAAGGCGCCGGACATTTCGCCGCAACTCACGGGCCCCAGCACACAGGGAATGCCCTTCATTTTTGCCGCCATCACCGCCGCCACGCCCAGCACCCGCAGGCCGGGGCAGAAGATCAGGTCGATCCGGGAAAGGCCGAGGAGCCGGGGAAACACGCGAGGGAGCAGCCCCCATTTTTTCAAGGCGCCCCGGCCCGTGGGGCCAACCCGGACCACCTCGGCGCCGTCCACGGTCTCCCGGGCGGGATGGCCCGGATCCCAGCGCCGCGTCACCACGACCACCCCGTGGCCGGCGGCGATCAGGTCCGCCGCCAACAGCCGCGCCTGGCTGGGCGTGCCGCCCACCCGGGGGTAATAGCTTTCTACAAGGATGCAGACACGCATGGGAAGCGTCCGTCTTGATGTGTCGGGATCTCGGTGAACCGGAATGGGCCGATCAGGCGGACCCTGCTGCCCAGCCCAACCCGCAACGCCGTCAGTCATCCTTTTTTGACCTCGGGTTTCCCTGCCGCCTCCACCACTTTTTTGACGTCCTGCCGGGTGACAAGGTCCTTGTCCGCGTTGTAAACGCCCTCCATCTGAAATTCCGTGGGCCTGTTCGTGGCGTTCGTGTAAGTCCCCGCCCTGGCGCCAAACCGGAGTATTCCAAGTTTCCTGAGAATATCGATCACGCTCATATCGGCTCCTTTTTCTGCATGGCGTCAACCGTCTGATTCATGCTGCTCGAATGCGGCCGGGCGGTCAAGCGCGATGATTCAAGAATACGCCTTTTTTTTATGGCCGCCCAGCCGGTTCCTGATATGATTCTCGTTGCCGATTGTCCATCGGTCAAACCAGGAGACCTGTCGTGAACAAAAAATTCGCCGTCCCCCTCCTCCTCGCAGCCTTCGTCGCCGTCCAAGCCCAGGCCGGTTTTCGCTATACCTTGAAAACCTCGTTTGACGGCAGCCACGGCGGCAACTCCACAGTCCGGATGACCGCCGACGGCGCCAAGGCCCGCATCGAATTCGTGCAAGGCGGCCCCCTGCAAGGCGGCCGCTACCTGTTGACCCAGGACGGCGCCAAGACGCTCACCCTCGTGTCGCCCGAAGACAAGACCTACATGAAGTGGGACATGACCGCCATGATGGGCATGGCGGGCGCCATGACCGCCATGATGAAGATGGAAGTCACCGATCCGAAGATTGAAAAACTGCTCGATGAACCCGGCGAG
>CAZSUH010000061.1:0-18485 GCA_964609905.1 uncultured Verrucomicrobiota bacterium | reverse complement strand
CCGTCAAGGATCGCACGCCCATCAAGGCCGCCGTGGATCTCACCTCCAAAACCGCGCGCCTGAACATCGTCTCCGAACCGGCCGGCGCCGCGGTTTATATCGACAACGCCCCGCGCGGCGCCACCCCCTGCGAGGTGGAGGCCGGAGCCGACACAAACTCCCGGGTGGAACTGAAACTCGAGGGCTATGCGCCCTACGCCGAAAACCTCACTCTTCAGGCCGGCGGGGTGTACCCCCTCCGCATCCGCCTGGAGCCGCTGCCCGCCGATTTACACGTCACCTCCTCGCCCTCCGGCGCCCGCGTCTTCGTGGATGACGAGTTCCGCGGCACCACCCCTGCCACAATCCCCGGCCTTCCCCGGGGCGAACACCGCCTGCGCGTCGACCTCAAGGGCTATGAACCCCAGGAATGCACCGTCCCCATCGCCGGCGCGGGCGTCACCCGCGAGGATATCACCCTCGTGCGCAACAGCGGCTCCCTCGTCCTCATCACCGTCCCGGACGGCGTGGAGGTGTTCGTGGACGGCGAGGCGGCGGGCGTCACCGCCGCTTCCCCCGCCGGCGGCGCCGCCTCCGAGCCCCTCCGCGTGGATCTCCTCTCCCGCGGTGACCATACCCTCCAACTGACCCGGCGCGGGTATGCCTTCAAGCCGAAAACCTTCACCATCGCGCCCGACCAAGTGGTTCAGTTGCAGGAAACCCTGACCCGCCTCTTTATTCGCGACACGGTCGTGGTCGTGCGCAAGGACAGCGGCCGCTACGAGGTGACCGGTCAATTGCTCCGCAAACAGCCCAACGGCGACGTCGAAATCGAAGTCAATCCGGGCATCATCCAGAAAATCGAGGCAGCCTCCATCACCGAAGTCCGCCCCATGAAAACCCAATAACCCTGACCCGACATTTCCGTGAAACCGGCCTCCCCCGATATTCTGATCCTCCATAATCGCCCTCTCGCTCCCGGCGCATCCGACGCCGGTTTCGCGGAATCCGACGCCGGCGTGCTCGCCGAGGTCGAAGCCGTGGAAACCGCCCTCCGCGCCGATGGTCGAACCACGCGGCGCGCCGCCGTGAGCCGGCTTCGCGACATTCCCGAAGCCCTCGCCGCCGGAACCGAACCGATCGTTTTCAACCTCGTCGAACGGCTGGACGATTACGTGACGGCCTTCAACTTCGTGCCCGCCCTCTGCGAGGCGCTGGGCCGCGCCTGCACAGGCGGATCGTCGGACGCGCTCAGTCTGACCCTCGACAAGTGGCTCGCCAAGGCCCGGCTCCGCGCTTACGGAGTCGGGGTGGCCGACGCCATTCTGCTCCCGCAGGACGCGATCGTCGACCCCGCCTATCTCCCCCCGTTCCCGCTGATCGTCAAGCCGCTCGCCTCCGGGGGCAGCGAAGGAATCGACGCCGGTTTTTCCATCGCGCGCGACCTCGCGTCGCTGGATCGAGCGATGAGCTGGATCCATCGGCAATTCAACCAGACCGCCCTGGCGGAGTGCTACATCGAGGGACGCGAATTCAACCTGTCCCTGTTCGAGCGGGACGGCGCAATCGAGGTGCTGCCGGTGTCGGAGATCGATTTCTCGCTCTTCCCGGCAGACCGGCCCCCGATCGTGGATTACGCGGTCAAATGGATCCCGGGCACCATTCCCGGCCATGTCTCGACCCGCAAGGTGCCGGCTGATATCGATGCCGCCACGGCCGCCCGATTGCGGACGGAGGCCGTCAAAGCCTGGCACGCCTGCGGCTGCCGGGACTATGCGCGGATCGACTTCCGCGCGGACCGGCAGGGCCGCACCTATGCGCTGGAAGTCAACGTGAACCCCGACATCGAGCCGCTCGCAGGCCTGCCCGCCTCCCTGGCGGCCGCCGGCATCCCCTTTGACCGATTCGTCATGAGCATCGTGAAAAACGCGGAGCGGCGGCGCCCGGCCTAAGCCGAATGGCGCTTCAGCAGCTTCGCCAGCCCGCGCAGCGGCCGCGCCGCCTTCCACAAGAATGACCCGTGAATCGCGTCGAGCTGCCGGGCCATTTCCGCCTGGTGCTTCAACTGCTCCAGCGTCAGGATCGGAATCAGTTTCCGGACCGTCCGCTCCGTGTCGAGCTCGGCGACGGTCGGCTCCAGGAACGGAATCGCCCCCTCGCGCTTCTGCGCGATCACCGTGAACATGAACCGCCGCACCAATTCCTGGGACGGATCGTGATTTTTATGGAAGGTGATTTCATGGTGCCGCACCGTGATGTGCGGGAAACCGAGCACCCGCAGCATCCGGGCCACCGCGCCCGGCGAAAGTCCCCACCAGTTGACCAGGTTCTCCTTTTCCTCGCCGGGATTAAACTCCACCACGGCGCCGGCCTCCCCCCCGTACAACAGCGGTGGTGCCACGTCGGTTACCACCACGGCCTTATCGGACACCGCCGCCGCCTGCCGCAACGCGGCAAAGGGATTGGCCAGGTGCAGCAGGATGCTGCACAGGAACGAGACATCATAGCGCCCGATGTCGTCCGGCAACTGGTAAATATCGCCGTAAACCGCTTTGGCGTTCGAGCCGTGCCGGCGCCGCGCATACCACCAACTGTTGCGGACTTCGGTGGCAAAGGCCGTTCCCGACTTCCGGTGTGCCTCCACGTCCACCCCGGCCAGCGGCAGCAGATCCTGCGTCAGGCCCGGCGCCACATCCAAAATGGCCAGCCGGGCGCCCTGCTTTTCCATCCAAAAGCCCAGGTGCCCCGTGGCGGGCCCGAAATCCAGCACCCGCTGCCCCTTGAAATCCACGAACCCCAGGTACGCCCGCTCCTTGCCGCGCAAATCCCACCCGCCCGGAATCACCGTGCCATCGGAAAATTCGAGGGTATGGTAGAAGTGACAATCCGCCTCGGTCAGCCCGGCATGCGCCGCCTGGAGCGCGCCCTGGAACGCGTCACTCAACTGCCCGGTCAGCGCCCGGCCTCCCAGCGGAATCGTCCGGCGATAATAGTCGTCCAGAAAGGTCCGGGCCTCCATCGCATCCCTGTCGCTCATGTCACCCCTACTCATTTAACGCCAACGTGGCCATGGCCGTGGTGTACACGCGGCCGCCGACTCCCGCATACGCATCATGCACGTCCCAACTCCCACGCTCCGCGCCCTTGTGAATCTGCCGGATCAGCAGGGCCTTCTGCATCTGCCCCAGCATCGCTTCCGTTCCTTCCTGGTCCGCCCGCCGCAACACACGCGCCACAAAATAGGCCGCGTAATAGCTCGCGGGTTTTTCGACGGCCGTTGAATCCTGGAGCAGCCGCTGAAGACTCCGCCGCACCTCGGGCCGTTCCGCCGCGCGCGGATCGCACGCCAGTTCACAGAACAGGCCCATGGCCGTCAGGGTGTCCGGGCCATCCGGATAATCCTCCGGCCGCCGGTACCCATACAAGCCCTCGGCGTTCCGCATCGTGCGCAGCCAGCGCAACCCCCGCCTCATGGCCGGCTCCGCCTCCGCGATGCCCAACTCCACCGCCTTGTGCAACGCCTGCAACTGCCAGATCGTGATCGAGACGTTCGGCTCCGGATCGCCCGCCGCATACCCCCAGCCGCCGGAACCGCCCTGGGTGTCGACGATCCGCCGCACCGCCCGGCCGGCGGCCGGAGGCAGGGCATCGGCTGCCTGCGCGCCGCACCAGGTCAACAGCGCCAGGGTGGCAATGCCCTGGTTATAGGGTG
This sequence comes from uncultured Verrucomicrobiota bacterium, assembly GCA_964609905.1. GTDB lineage: Bacteria > Verrucomicrobiota > Kiritimatiellia > CAIKKV01 > CAIKKV01 > CAZSUH01. Next base: position 14,794 of record CAZSUH010000061.1, on the reverse strand, counting down.
TTCCGGCGAACAGCGGCCCGAACCGGCCGTCCCCCTTGTCCTGATCCTGAATCAATCGATCCGCCGCGCGGGCGCACATTTTTTCAAGTTTCGCGTTGCCCGGACATTCCAGGCCGGCCAACAGGCCCAGCCCCGTCAACGCCTGCAAATACGGCGTGTCCGGCCGTCCGGCCGCGCCCCAGTGCCCGTCCGCGTCCTGCGACGCCGCCAGCCATTTCGCCGCGCCACGCGACGCCGCCAGACGACGGGATTGCTGCCGGAGTTCCAGGCTCCAGTTCACCATGCCCGCGGCGACCACCAGCATCGCGGCAACGGCAAGGGCCGGCCTCCACGCCCGCTGCCAATCGAAGGAAGGCAACGCCTGTTCCGCCCGGACCCGGGCCATCACCGCATCGGTCACATCCCGCACCGGCGCCCGGTCCGGCCACTCCTTCAACCGGGCCAGCAGCGCTTCGGCCTCCCGGACCGCGTTGCGACACACTGCGCATGACTCCGCATGCCGCTTGAACGCCGCCGACTCGGACGGCTTCAACTGCCCCTGGACAAACGCCACCGCGTCCGGCTCATGCCGGCAACCCGGCTCAACCTGGATAGGTCTTGTCATCGTCGTTCAGCCACTCTTTCAGCCGTCGTGTCGCCAAAAAAATCCGGGATTTGACCGTCCCCACCGGAATCCCCGCAATCCGCCCGATCGTCTCGTAGTCGAACCCCTCGTACACGCTCAGGGTCACGACCAGTCTCAACTTCTCGGGCAGCCGTTCGACCGCGGCCCGCACCTCCGCCGCCCGCCTCTCCCGCGGTTCCAGCCGCTCATCCCCGCGCGCCGCTTCCTCCGTCTGGTAGCGCGCCAACCCCTCGTCCTGGCGCTTCCATTTCCGCAAGGTATCGTACCACGCATGCCGCGCCACGGTATACAGGAACGTGGTGAACCTTGCGGACGGCGTATACCGGTGCCGGAATTTGAACAGCCGGACAAACGTCTCCTGCGTCAAATCCTCGGCATGAGAGGAAGCGCCCAGCCGCATGAAAAAGTTCACTAACCCGCGCTGGTGGCGGCGGACCAGATCCTCGAATGCCGTCAGATCGCCCCCCGCCGCGGCGAGCATCAGCGCCGTGTCCTCGAGGGGAAGGTTGGACGGATCCGGTACCATGGCGTTTCATAATCCGGAGAGTGGGGCGGGAATGCAATAAGAAAAGCGCGCTTTCAGCGCGAGCGCGAGACCGTTCCTAACGGTACACGAAGCGTCTCCGCCGCCGCCCGCATGATCCGATCGTTCGTGATCAACGGATACGCCCGCATCCGCAAGCAGGAAGCGAGGTGAATGGCATCAAGCGTGCGAAGAGGGACCTGATCCATGCACCGTTTGATCGCCTCGCCCGCCTCCAACAACACACTCCGTGTAACCGGGTCCAGCAGGAGTCCCCCGCCGGACCAAAGGGCCTGCAACCGCATCCACGCCTCCTCGCAAGTTCGGACATCGAGCTGGCCTTCCCTCCGTTTTCGAAGCAAGGCCGATCGACATTCTGTCATGGCAATTTCGGAGGATCGGACACCCCGCTGGCCATCCACGAGATCGGCATAAAAATCGCTGTCCGGTTCACGGACAACCAGCTTGACGAGGATCGCGCTATCCAGATACATGGCTCAACCTCGGCTATCCCGGTCAGCCCTGACAAGTTTCTCCGCAGGGAGTCCGCGTTTTCGTATGGGCATGGATTTCAGCCAGGCGCGGTCCACACGCAGTGCCGCGCCATGGTCTCTGACAGGCACCAACCGCGCGCGCGGTTGCCCATGCCAGGTGATGGTGATCTCCTCGCCTTCCGCGGCCCGTCTGACCAAAGCGGAAAACTGCGCCTTGGCCTCCCGGACCGACATTGCGCCGCCCGCTGCAATTGGATGGTCTGTCGAATCCTTTTTTCGCTTCATCCCGATAATGTAGTCACAAGGGGTCACATTGTCAAGAGCCTCAATCCACGCGCACGTGGCACCCACCTACACGGACAAGCAAACGCCGCTAAACCTTTAGAAGTTTCCCTTCGCTTATATTTGTGGTAAACATCTCAAACCAGAACGGAAAGGGAAACCCATGAAACCGTCAGTCCGCTCCGCACAACTCGCCAGAATGATGCCCGCCTTGCTGCTTGCCGCCTCCTTCGCCTTTGCCCAGTCCGCCCTGGCCGCTGTGGAAACGCCGCCCTCGGCGCCGCTCCCCGCACCCGTCGTCGCCCCGCCCGCCGCCCCGCAACCCCCGCCCGCCACCCGCGAGGAAGCGGTCACCCGCGGCCTGGAATGGCTCAAGGCCCAGCAAAAGCCGGACGGGTCCTGGTCGGACAAGCGCTTCCCCGCCCTGACCGCGCTGCCGCTCTGGTGCTTTGCCCAAAGCGATTTCCCCGGCCGCGAGGCCATCATCAAGAAAGCCGTGGCCTTCATTCTCGCTTCGGCCCAGGAAGACGGCGGCCTCTACCGTGTCCTGCCCGGCCGCGGCGGCGGCTTGAGCACCTACAACACCGCCATTTGCCTGGCCGCGCTGGGCGCCGTCAACGATCCCGCTTTAACGCCCGTCCTCCTGAAGGCCCGCCGTTTCCTCGCCGCCTCCCAGCACCTGGGCGACGATCTCAACAACGGCGGCATGGGCTATGATGCCAAAAGCGAGCGGCCCTATTCCGACCTGAACAACACCGTCTGGGCCGTGGAAGCCATGAAGCTGACGGAAAAACTGGAAGACCTCCGGCCCGCCGGAACGGCAAAAGCCGATCTGAATTGGAAAGCGCTTCAGGATTATCTGAAGCGCTGCCAGAACACCGAGACCGCCGGTCCGGACGATGCCGGCGGCTTCAGCTACCGGCCCGAGGAAAGCAAGGCCGGCGCCGCCACCAACGCCCAGGGCGTCCTGGTCTTCCGCTCCTACGGCACCATGACCTATGCCGGCATGCTCAGCCTCATCTACGCCAACGTGGACCGCTCCGATCCCCGCGTGAAGTCGGCGTTCGACTGGGCCGCCCGCCACTGGACCCTGGACGAGAACCCCGGTATGGGCGCGGAAGGACAATACTATTTCTACAACATCCTCGCCAAAACCCTGGCCGCCTACGGCCGCTCGGAATTCCCGGTAAAGGGACAAGAGAAGCCGCTGGCCTGGAAAAAGGCGATGACGGACAAACTGCTCGCCCTCCAACAGTCCGGGCCAACCAAGGGACAGGGCTTCTGGATCAATTCCGCCGGCCGCTGGCAGGAAGCCGATCCCGTCCTCGTCACCTGTTACACGATTCTCGCGCTCCAGTACGCGCACTGACAAGCAAAGGAACCCACACGCATCATGGTCGCCGCAACGCCTGACAAGGAACAGGGTCTGGAATCCATCTCCCTGCTGGTCGAAGAACTCAAAATCTCACCCCGCCAGATTATCGCCGTGGCCCGTCTCCTCGCCGAGGGGAACACCATTCCCTTCATCGCCCGCTACCGCAAGGAGGTGCACGGCAACCTCGATGAGGTGCAGATCGGCAAAATCCAGGAGCGCCTCGCTTACCACCGCGAACTCGAAGATCGCCGGAGCGCCATCCTCCGCTCTATCGAGGAGCAGGGAAAACTCACCGATGCGCTCCGTTCCAAAATTCTCGGCTGCGCCTCCAAAACCGCGCTCGAAGATCTCTACCTGCCCTTCAAGCCCAAACGCCGCACCCGCGCTATGATGGCCCGGGAAAAAGGGCTCGAGCCCCTCGCCCAGCTCATCCGCGACCAGGCCGCCACCGGCAAGCCCGATTCCGAAGCCGCTGCCTTCGTGAATGCCGAAAAAGGCGTCGCCGTCCCCTCCGATGCCCTCGCCGGCGCCCGCGACATCGTGGCCGAATGGATCGCGGAAGATGCCGATGTCCGCGGCCTGGTCCGCCAGACTTTCGCGGCCGAGGGCATGCTGGTGTCAGAGGTGACCGACCCCAAACCCGCCGAACCCACCAAGTTTGAACAATACTACGACTTCAAGGAGAAGATCGCCTCCATCCCGTCCCACCGGTTCCTCGCCATCCGCCGGGGGCAGAACGAGGGTGTGCTGCGCGTCAAGTTGAGCGTGGACCCCGAGCCGCTCCTGCGCCGCATCGCAACAACTTTCAAGCTGAATCCCCAGTCGCCCTGGGCGCCCCAGCTCACGCTCGCCATCGAGGATGCCTACAAGCGCCTGCTCGCGCCCAGCGTGGAGGTGGATGTCACGGTCGAACAGAAACTCAAGGCCGACCGCGCGGCCGTGGAGATCTTCGCCCAGAACCTGCGGAACCTGCTGCTCGCCGCTCCGCTCGGGGAAAAAGCCGTGCTCGGCATCGATCCCGGCCTCCGCACCGGCTGCAAGTGCGCCGCGCTGGACGCCACGGGCAAGTTCCTGGCCACCACGACCCTCTACCCCAGCCAGGGCGACCGGCAGGAAACCGAGGCGCGCATCGAGCTGTGCAAGTTCGTCGCCAAGTTCAAGCCCTTTGCCGTCGCGATCGGCAACGGCACCGCCGGCCGGGAGACCGAGGCCTTCGTCAAGGAGACGCTCGCCAAGGCCGGCTTCAAGGATGTCCTGGTGATCGCCGTCAACGAATCCGGAGCGAGCGTCTACAGCGCCTCCGAGATCGCGCGCGAGGAGTTTGCCGACCTGGACCTCACCATCCGCGGCGCCATCTCGATCGGCCGCCGGCTCCAGGATCCCCTAGCCGAGCTGGTCAAGATCGACCCCAAGTCCATCGGCGTCGGCCAGTACCAGCACGATGTCCACCAGTCCCTGCTGGCCCAGAAACTGGACGACGTGGTCGTCAGTTGCGTGAACCACGTGGGCGTGGAGCTCAACACCGCCAGTGCCCCGCTCCTGGCGCGCGTCTCGGGCATCGGCGCCGGCATGGCCAAAAAAATCGTCGAGCACCGCAACGCCAACGGTCCCTTCAAAAACCGCCGCCAGCTTCTCAAGGTCTCCAGCCTGGGGCCCAAAGCCTTCGAGCAGGCCGCCGGCTTCCTGCGCCTCCGCGGGGGCGATCATCCGCTAGACGCCTCCGCCGTCCACCCCGAGCGCTATGCGCTCGTGGAAACCATGGCCGCCGATCTCAAGGTTCCTCTCGCCTCCCTCGTCGGCAACGCGGAGCTGGCGGACAAGATCGATCTGAAACGCTACATCTCGGAAACGGTCGGCGAGCCAACGCTGCGGGACATCATCGCCGAACTTAAAAAACCCGGCCGCGATCCGCGCGCCACCTTCGAAAAGCCGGCGTTCCTCGACGGCGTGACGGCCATCGAGCACCTGAAGTCCGGCATGGCCCTGGAAGGCGTGGTGACGAATGTGACGGCGTTCGGGGCCTTCGTGGATATCGGCGTGCACCAGGATGGGCTCGTGCATATCTCCGAGCTGTCGGACCGCTACGTGACCGATCCCGCCACCGTGGTAAAAGCCGGGGACCGCATCAAGGTGCGGGTTCTGGAAGTGGACGCGGCTCGCAAGCGGATCGCGCTCAGCGCCCGCACGCAGCCCAAGGCGCCCAAGAGCGGCGGGCCGGGGCAACACGGGTCGGCTCCGCGCGTGTCAGGCGGAGCCCGGCCGCCGGCCCCACCCCGACAAACGTTCATCAACAATCCCTTCGGAAACCTGTAGCCGCATCACGCCACGCGGAGCGAGAGCGGCGGCACGGGACAATCCAGGGCATCGGCCACCGCGCGGAGCAGATCGGCCTCCTCCACGGTTACCCGTCCATCCTGGCCCGCGCAGAGCCCGCAGGCATCCAATATCGCCTCCTTGAGAGTCGGCCGCAAATCCGCCAGGCGATTTAACGCCGCATCCACGTTCTTCAAGGTACAGACGGTGGACGGCGGCAACTCCGCCGGCATGCCCGGGAACAGGCGTTCCATGGCCGAGCGAAAGGCCGCGATAGCCGACGCCTCGACCGGCTGCCCGAAACGGGCCAGCGTGCCGATCAGGATGTCGCACTCGCGCCGCACGGCGTTCAGCCGGCCGATCGTCGGGCCCGGCTTGCGGCCGCGCCCGAACGCGGCGTCCAGCCGGCGCACCATCAGCCGCAAAAAGGCATACTCGAACAGATCGATTTTCTCGTCGGCCGCGGTCAGGGCCATGGCCGTGCTGCGGAACGTCTCATACTCATCCCGGGGCATCTGCCTCAGCGTGCCCATGACCAAATCGCTCAACGGCAACAGGCCGTTTCGAGGCACCTCCCGCACCAGAAGTGCCAGCGCCTCGGTTCGCGTGCGGCAATTTCCGCCACACCGGCTTTCCAGAATCTTCAGTTGCGGGGCTCGATCCCCGGGCTCCGCCGCTAATAAGAGCGAAAATGCCACCGCCTTCGCGTCGCGGGGTTCGCGAATCGCGGCCTTCAACTCCGCGGGAAGCGCCTGAACAAATTCGTGCACAAATGCCAGGTAGGGCCCCGCCGGCGTCCCCACCTGCGCGGACAAGGAATCGAGCGCCACCGTGGCCGGAGCGGATGCGGTGCCGCCCAAGCCGGCGACGATTCCTGCTTTTTGCGAATCACCCGGAAGGATCGGTCGGATCCGACTGATCGGTCCGACTGGCCCCGGATCAAGCCGGATTTTGTCGAAGTTCCCGTCAAAGGTCGGCTCCAGATGCCGGATGCGGTCGATCAGCGGCGGATGCGTGGCCAGCAAACTGAACCAGGCGCCCGACAGCCCGTTGGCAAAAAAGAGGTGGCTGGCCTGGCTGGCGCGGGGACTTTCCATCCGGGAGCCCGCCGCCAGCGCCCCGATTTTCTTCAGTGCGCCGGCCAATCCCTGGGGATTGCGGGTGAACTGCACGGCGGAGGCGTCCGCCAGATATTCCCGCTCGCGGGAAACGGCGCTCTTGATCAGGTTGGCGAAAAACACGCCGACATAGCCGATCAGCCAGATGGCCAGGCCGGCCAGCATGATGGCCAGGGCCGTGCTACCTCCGCTGTTTTTGCTGTCGCGCGAAGAGCGGCGGTTCCCGCCGAACACCCCCGCCATCCGGAACATGCCATACCCGATCAGGCTGATCAGCAGAATGCCGTGCAACACCCCGATCAAGCGGAGATTGAGCCGCATGTCGCCGTTCAGAATATGGCTGAATTCGTGCCCCACCACCCCCTGCAACTCATCGCGGTTCAGGGTTTCCAGGCAGCCGCGCGTCACCGCCACCACGGCGTTGCTGGTGGACACGCCGGCGGCAAACGCGTTGATCCCGGCCTCCTCGTCCAGCACATACGCTTTCGGCACGGGAATGCCGGAGGCCAGCGCCATCTCCTCCACCACATTCAGGAACCGCTTCTCCAGCGGATCGCGGGTCTGCGCCGGCACCAGCCGGCCGCCCAGCATTTCGGCCACTGCCGTGCCCCCCGAGGAAAGCGCCGCCACCTGGTACAGCGTGCCGAGCCCGATCACGACCAGAAGGCCGATCGCGGTTCCCGCAAACAGTTCGGGATTCCACAACGTGACCGTACTCTCCGGGTCCTCGCTCAGGGCGCCCGAGGTGAGCACGGCCAGCACGAGGTAGACGACCACGATGATCATGGCCACGGCCAGGCCGTAAAAGAAAATCAGCCGCCCCGTCCGCTGACGGGCCCGTTCCTGGAGGGCAAAAAAGTTCATGCCGGCATCCGCCGCGGGTTATTGAAAGGAGACCTTGACGGCCTGGCGTTCTACGGCATTTTCAACCTCGAAAAGCTGTGCCGCGTTGAAGCCGAACATGCCCGCGAAAATCACATTCGGGAACACCTCCCGGGCCGTGTTGTAGGTCATCACGGCGTCGTTATACGCCTGGCGGGAAAACGCCACCTTGTTCTCCGTGGAGGTGAGTTCCTCCATCAGCAACATCATGTTCTGGTTGGCCTTCAGGTCCGGATAGGCTTCCATAACGGCGAACAGGCGGCCCATGGCGCCGGTCAAGGCGCCTTCCGCGCCCATCAGGGACTTCATGGAGGACGGATCGCCCGGATTGGCAGCCGCGCTCTTGGCGGCGGCCTGCGCCTGGTTGCGGGCGTTCACGACCGCTTCCAGGGTCTCGCGTTCGTGCTTGAGATAGCCCTTGGCGGTTTCGACCAGATTGGGGATCAGGTCATACCGCCGCTTGAGCTGCACGTCGATTTGCGCAAAGGCGTTTTTGAACTGGTTCCGCAGTCCCACCAATTTGTTGTAAATGCCGATCACCATCAGCACCAGCACTGCGACAACCGCCAGAACAATGATTCCAACCATACCCATGACCTGTTCCTCCTTGAAAGAGTGTCATTATGCGGCATGGCCGCTGTCTTTGTCAATGACGGCCGAATTCAGGCCCGGGGAAAACGCGCCGGGAAGGCACTTGACTGGCACCGAATTACGTACTAGTATTGATGCTGATTAAAGTATCGATAGGAGTATGGATCATGAACATGATTGCGGCTCAGGAGATTAAACGGCGCGGCATGGCCGCCTTGGACGGCATGCTGGCCTCGGGGCCGGTGCGGATCGTCAAAAATAACCGCCCGCGTTATGTGGTCATTACCGAGGCGGATTTCGACTCGATGCTCGACGACCTCGCCCAGGCCCGGCTCGCGGCTTCCGAGGCGGATATCAAGGCCGGCCGCGTGCGCCGCGGAACGGCGTCGGATTTGATGGCGGAATTGCGCGGAGGAAATTGACATGGCCGCCGGCTCCACGCGCTTCGCGCTTGTCTGGACCGAGAGCTTTGCGCGCACGGCGCGCAAATTCCTCCGCCGGCATCCGGAGATGGCCGGCCTTTTCGAGGATGTCATCCGCCAGCTTGAAGCCGACCCCCGCGCGCCCCGGTTGCGCCTCCACCCGCTGCGCGGCAAACACGCCGGAACCTGCGCCGTGAGCCTGACCTATGAATATCGCATTGTCCTGATTATGCGAATCACCGCCAAGGAAATCGTGCTGCTCGACGTGGGTTCGCACGACGAGGTCTACCGAGGATAAGCCGATTCGGAAAGCATCAAATCCATCACGGCGTTGCCTTGCATCGCCCTGAAACCGGGGTTTGCCGCGTTTGTTGCTCATGAGGCGGGATTAGATGTGTCTTAAAAAAGGAGGCGCAGTGCTTCCATTGCATGTTTCCACTGGCCTTTCAGGTCACGCCTTGCTATATTTTGAACCGATTTGTGCGCATTTACCAGGAGTTGACCAGTCGGAAGCGCAACAACGTGCGAAGGCTTCCGAATAGGAATTGACGGAAAAGCGAGGCGATCATGGCGGGTAAGACCGGCGCAGAGCTCTTCCTTGTGGACAACAGCGATGCCGATTGGAAAGTTCTCCGCTATCTCCATGACTGGTGCCAAATCGCCAAGGGCCTCGATATCGCCACCGGCTACTTCGAGATCGGCTCCCTCTTGGCCCTGAAGGACGAGTGGACGAAGGTCGACCAGATTCGCCTGCTCATGGGCGATGAAGTTTCCAAACGCACCCACGCCGCTTTTGAAGCCAGCCTGACATCCATTCGCGGCCGGCTGGATGCCAGCATCGAAAACGAGAAACAGAAGAACGATTTCCTGACCGGCGTTCCCGCCATTGTGGAGGCCATCCGTTCGGGGAAAATTCAATGCCGGGTCTATCGCAAGGGCAAGTTTCACGCCAAAGCCTATATCACCCATGCCCGGCTGGAGGTTGTCGGCTCGGCCGCCTTGGTTGGCTCATCGAATTTCACGGTGCCTGGATTGACCGAGAACATCGAACTGAATGTCCAGATCACGGGCCGACCGGTCGGCGTGCTACAGGACTGGTATGAGCAGCATTGGAATGACGCCGAAGATGTCACTCCAGAAATCCTTCGTGTCTTCGAGCGCCACATCCGCGACTATACCCCTTTCGAAGTTTACTTGCGGGCGCTCCAGGAGTTTTTCCGTGGCCATGAAATGACCGCCACGGAGTGGGAGCAAACCCAATCCAAGATGTATAGGGTGTTGGATCATTACCAGCGGGAAGGCTACCACGCCCTGCTGAAGATTGCCGGCCAGCACGGCGGCGCATTCCTGTGCGACGGCGTCGGGCTCGGCAAAACGTTCGTCGGCCTGATGCTGATTGAACGGCTGGTCGTGCGAGACCGGAAACGCGTGGTTCTGCTGGTCCCGAAGTCCGCCCGCTATGACGTTTGGGAGCGGGACATCCGCCGCTACCTGCGCTATCTCGGCGGCGATTTCAGCAATTTGGTCACTTTCAACCATACGGACCTGCTTCGCGGCGGGGACTATCAGTATCGCCTCGACCGTGTGAAGGAATTGGCCGATGTCATTATCATCGACGAAGCCCATCACTTCCGCAATCCGGGCTTAAAGGGTGAGCCCGGCGAAATGCTCAGTCACTACTGGCGGCTCTACGACTTGATCGAAGGCCCCCAGGGAGTGAAACAGGTGTTTATGCTCACCGCCACCCCGGTTAACAACAAGCTTCGCGATCTCCAGCACATGATCGAGCTTTTCTCCCGCCGAAAGGCGGATCATTTTAAAGACGCTCCCCTCGGAATTCACTCCCTGCCCGGCCACTTCCGCAAGCTGGAAAAAGCGCTGGAAGCGCTCCTTCAGCGCTCAACGGACGATGAAGACATGCCCACCAACCAGGCGGAAGCCGAGAAGGTGCTCTGGAGCGACGACCTGTTCCGCGCCCTGGTTGTTCAACGCAGCCGGGCCTACGTCAAAAGGAGTCAGGAACAGCACGGGGGCTATCGCGCGGTCTTCCCCGTGCGCGATCCCAATTCCCCCCAAGTGGCCGATTATCATCTCAAGAAAACATACGGCCAACTCCTGGACATGGTCGAACGCGCCTTCGAGAAGGAGAAACCGCTTTTCGCCCTCGCCGTCTACTATCCCTTGGCCTACTACATTGGCCCGGACATGGAGAAGAAAGAACGGGCCTTCCGGGAGAATCGGCAGAAGGAATTAGTGGGGTTGATTCGCATCCAGTTCTTGAAACGCTTCGAAAGTTCCGCTCGCGCCTTCGAGTTCTCCTGCGGTTCCCTGCTCGTCACGTTGCTGGCCTGGGTCACGAAACACAGCCTGAGCGATTCCGAAAAACGCCGCCTCGCCCGCTGGAAGGGCCAGCACGAACAGGTCATCGCCCACGTCCACCGTGACCGCCACGAATTGCTCGGCGAGGATCCCGATGACGCCGACGAGGACGACATCATTGACGCCGAGGCCCTGGAAGGCATTGAGGAATTATCCGTCAGCGATTATAAGGTGGACGAAATTCTCAACGAGACTTACCTGGATCTCGATCAGATTGCGGACTTTCTCAAGGAACTCAAGAAGTTCAAACCCAGTCATGACGATAAGCTCAATGCGCTTATCAATCTGCTGAATACCGACCCTGTTCTGAAAAAACAGAAAGTCCTCATCTTCTCCGAATTCATGGCCACCGCCCGCTATCTGAAGAAGCAATTGGTGGAGGCCGGCTTTGCCGATGTGGATGAGGTGGACAGCGCCTGCAAGAAGGACCGCAGCGAGGTTATCCGCCGTTTCGCCCCCTACTACAATCGTCCGCCACAGGGCGATCTGCTGGCAGGGCTTGACGGGGAAACCCGTATTTTGATCTCAACAGACGTCCTCTCCGAAGGCTTGAACCTTCAGGACGCCACCCGGCTCATCAACTACGATCTGCACTGGAACCCCGTCCGCCTCATGCAGCGAATCGGCCGCGTGGACCGCCGTTTGAACCCCGAGATCGAAGCCCAGCTCCTGGCCGACCACCCCGACCAGAAGGATATCCGCGGCACCGTCGCTTACTGGAATTTCCTGCCCCCGGAAGAACTGGATCGACTGCTGAAGCTTTACTCCAAGGTTTCCAAGAAAACACTCCGCATTTCCAAGGTTTTTGGAATCGAGGGCAAGAAGCTCCTCCACCCATCCGACGATTACGAGGCGATCAAGGACTTCAATCACGCCTACGAGGGCGAAATTACCGCCCCTGAAGCCATGCACTTGGAATTCCAGCAACTGCTCAAGGACCACCCGGACCTGGAAGGCCGGCTCAAGGCCATGCCGCTCCGCGTGTTCAGCGGCAAGGAGCATCCATCACCCGGAGCCCAGGCTGTCTTTTTCTGCTTTGCGCTGCCCGCGCCTTCCGCGAAGGATCGGGAGGCCGGTCCCAATGAAGTCCAGATGTGGACCGAGGAGGCCGGCCACACCAAGTGGTACCTTTTTGTTCTGGATTCCGGCAAGGTGCTGGAAGAACCGGCCGAGATGATCGGTTTGATCCGTTCCAAACCCGACACCCCCCGCCACCGGAGCCTGGAGGAGAAAACCCTGGCCGAAATCCGGGCCAAGGTGGAACGGCATATCACAAACAGCTATCTGCGGCAGGTTCAGGCGCCCGTGGGCGTCAAGCCTGTCCTGAAATGCTGGATGGAGTTGAGTTGAGAAAACCGCATTTATACATCATATTTGATGTTGCATGAATATGGTATTCGAGATAGAGTTTTATGAGTCGCCGAACGGGAATTGTCCGGTCCGGGAGTTTCTGGATGCCCTCAAGCACTCCGATGAAGACGATTTTGCGGCCGTGCTGGCAGGACTGGCAAAACTGCGGAACCGGCAATGCCATCGGGAACCGTTGAGTAAGGCGCTGGGACAGGGGTTGTTCGAACTTAGGCACGTGGGCAAGCTGAACAGCCGGATTTTATGGTTTTTCGCAAAGGGACGCCGGATCGTTCTGGCGCATGGCATTCGCAATAAGGGACAAGCCATCCCGGCCCGTGACCTGGAAACGGCAAGGGAACGGATGGTCGATTGGCTGAGGCGGGCAAACTCATGAAAGTAACGAATTTCGATCGCTATCTGAATGAACAACTCAAAAATCCGGCCTTTGCCGCCCGTTTCAAGCAAGCCGGCGAGGCATGGGACGTGGCGCTTCAAATTGCCGCTCTTCGTGAGCAGGCTGGCCTCTCCCAAACCGAACTCGCCCGGCGCTTGAAAACCTCCCAGCAGCAGATCAGCCGTCTGGAATCCCCCGGTTACGAAGGGCATACCCTTGGCACCTTGCGCCGCCTTGCCCACGTTCTTCACGCACGGGTTCGCATCGAGTTCGATGCGGATGAGCGCAAACCCAAGTGGGGCGTGGCCGAGCTGCCTGCCCCCTACCAGGCGCGAAAAAAGAAATCCCTGTCCGGCCCCAAGAGCCGCCAAGGAGCCCCATAATGCCTCCCGCCAATCCGGACCCCCTCCGATCCATCAAGACGTTACCCAGCCTGATCGCCTACCTCCGGGATGAACTCGACTGGCCGATCGAGACGGATAATGTGGAGGAACTAACGTTCGATTGGTCCGCCGATCAGTTGAAGGTGTCCGACAACAAGGCGCGCCGGCTGGCAGCCGGCAATATCCGCCAACTGCGCTCGTTCGTCGATGGCCAGCCCTGGGGTATTTTCTTGGTGGAATTCACCGACAACTCCTTCCAGCGCGGAGCCTTGCGGGAAATCCTTCGCGGCCTGGTGGCCAATCGCCGCCGCGATTCCGCTCTGCCTTCCTGGAAACACGACAATTTGCTGTTCATCTGCGCTACCCGCGACTACGAACGGATCACGTTCGCCCATTACCGGGGCGAACAAGCCCAAAAAGCCCGCCTGGCCATGTTCGGCTGGCAACGCGAAAGCGCCTACCTCCGGACCCTCTGCGAATTCAATCTGCCCGCCTTGCGCTGGCCCGACGATCCGGCCGACGCCAGCGCCTGGCTCAAACAGTGGGTATCGGCCTTTGACAAGGAACCGCTCACCAAGGAATTCTTCAAGCGATTCGACAAAGCCCTGGAGGCCATTCAGTCCGATTTGCAAAAATATCAGAAACTACCCTCGGCCACCGCCTACAGCCGAGCACAAATGCTGCTGGAACGCCTGATCTTCCTCTATTTCCTCCAAAATCGCGGCTGGCTGAACCGACAACGCCAGTATCTGCTGGATCATTTCGCCGAGCATCAAGGCAACCCCGCCGAATTCACCTATTACCAGGATTTTCTGGAGCGGCTTTTTTGGACGTTGGCCTCCGCGCCGGGAACCGATGACTACCGGTTTCCCGGAATTCCTTTTCTCAACGGCGGCCTGTTCGACGACGACGAATTCGCGCCCACCGATAACCGCAAGCGGAATAACCCGCCGCTCTGCGTCCGCAATTCCACGTTCGCGTTCGTGTTCCAACACCTGCTTGAAGCCTTCAACTTCACCGTCCGCGAGGATACCCCCCTCAACCAGGACGTGGCCGTGGATCCGGAAATGCTCGGCAAAGTATTCGAATCCATCGTGCTCCATGCCGAGGCCCAGGCCGATTACAACGCCCCGGACAAGCGCAAAGCCACCGGCTCCTATTACACCCCCCGCATCGTCGTTCACTTCATCTGCCGGGAGGCTCTGCGCCAGTACCTGATGGGGCATCTCGAAAAGGAGTGGGCGCCCAAGCTGAAAGAAGTTTTCGCGGTGGATGCCACCGACGGCATCGATCCGGGAGAAATCACTTCGTTGAAAAAGGAGCTGAAACCCGCCGATGGACAGCGCCTGCTCGAATTGCTCCGCCCCATCAAAATGTGCGATCCCGCCGTGGGCTCCGGCGCTTTCCCGGTCGGCCTGCTTCACGAATTGGTCAGCCTGCGGCGTATCGCCGTCACGATCGCCAAGGGCTTCACCGATCCCGCACGCAAGGAAGGAAGCAACTGGATTCACGAAACCAAGGCCGATATCGTCGAAAATTGCCTGTATGGCGTGGATATTCAGCAGCAGGCCATCGAAATCTGCCGCTTGCGGCTCTGGCTCAGCCTGATCGTGGATTATGACCTGGGGCTCGATCCCTTCGAAGCCGATCCATCGCAATTCCG
>CAZSUH010000060.1:4830-18585 GCA_964609905.1 uncultured Verrucomicrobiota bacterium | reverse complement strand
GTCCACCACGATATGGCCGCTGAACGTGTTGCCCGCGCCGTTGATCAGCGAGAGCATGCTCGAGGCTGCGCCGATATAACCGCCCTTCAACGTCAGCGTGCCCGACCCCGTCAACGGCCCGCCCAGGATGGCCGCGAAGTTCCGGGCCACCTCCACCGTGTTGGTGGCGTCGGTGTTCAGCCCCGCCACGTAGTCGTTGGCCAGGGTCAACGTGCCCCCCTGTGCCGCCGAGCCCGCCAGCAAAATCAGGCCCAACCCCACTCTCATGAAGGTTGTTTTCACCTCACGCCTCCTAGTCCTCTTCGCGTTTCGCTATTCGCCTGTTGCGCGTTACCGAACGACGATCACCGTCCCCCCGGACGGCAGCGCGCCCCAGACGACCGTGCCGGCGACGGGCGCCGGAGAGCCGCCCGTTCCAGCCGCGGCGGTCACGTTGTTCGAGACGCCCGACGAGGTGTCAATCGACCGCCAGATGGCGATCCGCCCGCCGCCCCCGCCGCCATAATAGGAAGAATTGCCGCCTTTGGCCTGAATCGCGCCGTTGAGTCCGGAAAAGGTTTCGCAGACAATATGGACGCCGCCGCCGGATCCGGCGCCGCCGCCGGCGCCGCTTCCGCCATAGGCGCCGTTCGCCGATATCAGGCCGTTCACGACAACCTTTTTCCGCGCTTGAATGCGAACGGCTCCGCCGCCTTGCCCGACATCCTCCGAGCTTACGATGCTGCTGCAGCCCGGATCCACGGGCTCGTTGGACGAGCCGTATACGCCGCCGCCGGAACCGCCCCCTTTCCCCCCATACCCGCCCCCGGAATTGGCGGCCGTCGATTTGCCGGGCCCGTAGCCGCGGATGAATCCCGCATAATCGGCGTTTATCCCGGCGTTGAGCGTTTGAATCGTTAACGACCTCATGCGGAACAGCGGCGAGCCGCCATTGGTCGGCTGAGAATAGGCATAAATCCAACACCCCGTGGTGATCAGCGCCTCGCCCCCGACGCTCACCAACGCCCCATAATCGGGTGAAACCGGAGGATTGGTTGCGGCGGCATACACATATAGTCGGCTCGAATTGGTCAAAATCAAACTTCCGCCCATGCGTAATTCGGGCGGCGCATAGGTCGTGCCGTACCGGCGGCGCACCGAGGGACTGGCGTAGTTCGTGATTTCGCTTCCCCCCAGTTCCAGTTTGCCGCGCGTGGTGATCAACACGTCGTTGGTGATCGCGATCACGAATCCGTCGGACGGGAAACGCAGCCAGGAATTACTGACGACAAAATCCGTCGCATTCCAGTTCATCAGCCCTCCGGGTCCGACCCATTGGCCGCTATGCGGGAGCGTTCCCGTCAGAAAGCGGTTGTCGAGAAAGTAGAGGGTCCCGATATCGCCGCGATAGGCTTCCCCGCTCGCGGGCAGAGTCGCCTGGGCGGAAAAAACGACGCTGGGAACCGGCATGTCGTTTTGAGCGGACTTCTGATAGATGACCGCGATCCGCCCGCCGCCCCCGCCGCCGTAATACGCGGCGCCCCCCCCTTCGGCGCGGATCAAACCGTTGGTCCCGGCAAACGTTCTGCAGTTAATATACACGCTGCCACCGGAGCCGGTGCCGCCGTTGCGCCCGACGCTGTTGGCGGAAATCAGGCCGTTCACTGTCACCGATCCGGACGCCTGAATGCAAACGGCGCCGCCGCCGGCGGCGTTGACCGCAACCCCGTCGCCCCCGCCGCTGCCCGGATCCGTGGGGGCTTCCATTGCGCCATACGTCGCCCCGCCGACTCCTGCCATGCCCCCATACCCTCCAAATCCGCCATATCCGGCCCCGGGCCTATCCCCGTTGCTTGTGGCCATCGTTCTTCCCGGTCCATTCCGGCCGGCATATCCTTTGCTGTCCGCGTCGATCTTGCCGCCCGCCGCGATGGTGAAATTGGAGCACACCACCCAGACCCGGTTGGACATCTGGTTCGTCGTGAACGCGAGAGGCAGGGTCATGATGCCGTTGGTCAGGATCGTCACGTTCGTGGCGAAAAGCGCGGTGTCCCAGTTGGTGAACGTCAGCGGCCGGCTCAACGTCAACGAGGCCAGGTTCGAGGACGATCCCGAAAGAAACGCGGACGCGCCCGCATTGGTGATGAACACGGCATCCCCGTCGGTCGGCACTACGCCCTCGTTCCAACTGCCGGGCGCGGCCCAATCGCCCGTGACGTTGCTCTTCCACGTGCGCGTCTCCGCCCGCGCAACAGCCGCCCCCACGATCAGGGCTACGACCAGACCCCATCTCATGGCACACGCCTTCATCTCTCGCCTCCTATAAGTCGTTCCCCGCGTCTCCCCTCCGCTCTCTTTTACATCTCGCTCAATTCGCTCAGCAGCCACATCAGCGGCGCGCCGGACGGAATGTCGTATTCCGTGGAGCAGTTGTTGGCGAACGGCTCCGGCTCGTCGCGCTCGTCGCCCAGGATGCCCGTCATCACCCCGCCCGGAATCTGCGGCGTGGGCGGGAAAAATTCGCCGCCATTCACGTACCGAAGGGGCTGGTTCAGCCCCACCCCCTCCACCGTGCTCGCGTCGAACGGATTGCAGCCCAGAATCCAGTCCGCCTGCCGCTGGGCCGCGGCCCGATAACGGGCGCCGCCCAGCAGCCGATGCGCCCGGATCAGGAACAGCGCGCTGCCCGCGATGTCGCCGTTGGGCCCCACGCGGATTTCCGCGCCATGATCGGCCCGGCTTCGGAAGAAATACCGGTACCGCCCGCCGCCGCCCGGCCGTCCGCCCGCGCCCGGCTTGTCCGAACTCCAGTAGGACGGAATCAGCCCCCACGGATTGCGATCCGCAAGCCGGGATTTCTGCTCGGCGATCAGTTCGACCGCCCGTTTCCATTTCGGCGCGTCGGCATGCTCGGGCCGGAGCATCGCCAGTTCGGCCAACCCCATGGCGCCGAACACGGTTCCAAAGGTGGTGAAATGGCCGAACGCGATCAGGTCGCCGTTGTCCGGCCCGATCCGGAAACAAGCCGCCGCGGGGTTGGTCTCGATGTCCCCGCCGACTTGAAGCTTGACCAGGTCCGCGGCAAACGCGCAGGCGCGATCGAGGAACGCCGCATCGCCCGTGGCCCTGAAAAGTTCGAGCGACGCATAAAGCGCGTCGCCCCGCTCCATGGCCGAGCCGGGATAGTGCGCGGCAAAACAGCCCGCGAGCCACTCGTGGCCCGGCGGCAACACGCCCGGCGTGTAGGGCGTCCTCGGACAGGCCGGACCCGTCATGTAGCTCCAGATCCGCAGTGCCGCGTCCAGGCAGGCGCGGCTGTGCGCCGGATCGCGCTCCTTCAAATACCGCGCGGCCATCGCCTGGCCGACGATCATCACATACGAGGCGCAAGTCGGCGGATCGTTCGGGTGCACCAGCCGCTCCCCCCACCCGAGCGGGACCACCACGGAATCCATCAGCCCGCCGTCGGGCCGGATCATGCGGTGGAAATAGCGGTTGCCCCAGCGCAATTCGCCGGCAAGCCGGCCTTCGTCCCAGCGCGGATTTTTCAGAAGCCCCAGTTGCGCCAGGCCCAACAGCCCGTAGGGCGTGCCGGTGATCCACTTGCGCAAATCGCACGACTGATGCCACCCGCCGGTCAGGTCCACAGGCTCGCCCGTGTCGGCCCGCTTGGCGTCCTGCAAGTGACAGGGCGCATGCCAGCCGCTCAGGCTGTCGCCGCATCGCTGGATGGGATAGTAGTTGAATAGTGTCCGCAGCGGTTGATCGTATATCTCCTTGTGAACGGAGAACGGCCGCGATTTCGTTTCGCCGCACAAAATCTCGTAGAGGCCATCCGCCCGCACGGCGCTGAAATCCCCCACCCAGGCGTCGCCCAGTTCGCCGTTTACCCGTTTCAGGGGGCCGCGGAATACGACTTGGTCGCCCCAGATGTCGGCGTTGACGACAAACTCCGGTTTCGGGGGATTGACGATCACGACATGCTTCGCGCCGGCCGGGGGAAACCCCACGTGGTTGATGCACATCTTCGTGGTCATGGCGTCATCCTTCCCGAGTTGGCTTCCGCACACTGGCCCGCTCCACCAACCGCACGGGCGTGACCGCCATCCCGAGGCGCCTCTCGCCCTTGAGGACCCCTTCGATCGCCGCGTCCACGGCCAGCCTGGCCAGTTCCGCGATGCCCACGTCCACGCAGGTCAACGGCGGCGACAGATAGTCGTCTTGCCCCAGTCCGTCGATCCCGATGACGCCCAGATCGTGCGGAATGCGCAGCCCGCATTCGGCCGCGGCCCGGTAGAGCCCCAGCATGCCGCCGTCGCTGCCGATCACGCCGTCGGGCCGGTTGGCGGCGTCCGCGAACAGGGCGCGGCCGACCCGGTAGCCGTCCGCGAACAGAGCGGTGGACCCGGCAAACGGGGCGGATGGAACGCGCCGGCCGCGTTCCTCGAAAGCGGCCCGATAGCCGGCCGCGACCTGGGCCTGGAAGGAAATGCCGTCCGGAGCGTCCGGCGGATCGATCAGCAGCACGGGCCAGCGGCAGCCGGCATCGAGCAGACGCGCGGTTGCGGCATGAATGCCGCTCCGGTAATCGGGAACAATGCTGAACAGGGAATCCATGAACGGGTTGGGCGTGTCCAGCGCCACGGTCGGGGCCAGCGCCGCCATTTGTTTCAGCATTCCGCTTTTTCCGAGCGTGATGACACCGTCCACCTCGCCGTCGCGAACGGCGTGCGGGACATCGCCGGTGGGCGAGGCGCAGACGAATCGCATGCCGAATCCCCGTTCGCGCAAGGCGGCTTCGACCGCCATGATCATTTCGAAGGAAAACAGGTCGCGGGCATAGAAGGAAGGCCGGAAGTTGAAGAAGCCGATACAATAGGCGAGCGATTTTTTCAAACGGCCGGCGCCGCGCAGATTGCGGGCCGCGGTCTGGGGGTGGTAATTGGCGGCCTGAACGGTTGCGAGCACACGGGCTTTCGTCTCGGGCTTGACCTCGCCCGATCCGTTCAAGACACGCGACACCGTGGCGGGTGAAACCGCCGCGCGTTTGGCAATGTCACGAATCGTGGTCATAATGAAACGCGTTTCCGGAAACGTTTTCATCAAGAATACGCGATCGGGCCGATTGGAGCAAGTTTTTTCAGGCGTTTGTTCGAGGCCGTGCGCCTACTTCCAATACGCCTCGAACGCTTCCTTCAGCGCGGCGCGATCCACGCCCTCGAACGCCGACTCGGTGGCCGCCGCGGCATCGCAGCCCGCCAGGAGCGCCTCCCGATACCGCGCGGGGATGGCGCGATACGGATCGGCTCCGCGGTTCTTCTCCTCGGCCTGGAGAAAATAGAGCAAGCCCCACGCCAGCGCGTAATGCTCCCGCCGGGCCGAATCGCTCGCCGCGTAAAACTCCGGATAGTCCAGCGCCAGAATGCGGCCCGGATCGGCACGTCCTTCGCGGCTCATCTGTTTCAACAGGCCGGCCATGCCGGCCTCCTTTTCGAGCCGCACGCGCAACCCGCTGATCCGGACGGAGGCAAACAACGTCGCATATCCCTCGTTGAACCACGGCGCCACCTCGACCTGCCCGAACGCGCCGTCCAGGTACTGGTGAAACGCCTCGTGATAGACCGTTGAAAGCACCGCCTGACGCCGGCGCGCCATGCTCCCCTCCTCCACCGGCCGAATCACCAGTTCCTGGCGCATCGGCATCCACAAGCCTGCGGTCCACGCCTGCGCCGGCCCCACATACCGCAGGTACTCCTCCTCCGTCCCGAATACCCGCACCACCGCCACCTCGCGAACCGGCGCCCGCGGCGGAATTCGCGCCTCCCAGAACGGACGCAGCGTTTCCAGATCCTCCAGAATCGCGCTCACCAGTTGCGACTTGCCCGAGCGGATGTTGGACAGCACAATCGTGTTCGTCCCCTCGGCGCACCACCAGCCCTGCATATTGCGAATGCCCTCCCGCACCCGCAACCGGCTGACCGCCAGCGCATCCGTCACCGAGTCCGCCGGAGCCGCCGCCGGCGCGACGGTCTCCCGCGTCCGCCGCGCGAGCCGTTTCAGCGAGGCCGCAAAATCGTCCCGCAGGGCTTTCTCCGCCTCGTCCGCATCCATGCCGGGGGTCAGTTCGATCAGCGCCAGGCGCCAGCGCTCGGGCTCGGCCGTCAACTTGAATGCCGCGGCCAGTCCGGTTCCGCCTCGCAGGAGCGCGCGGAACAGGATGAGTTCGGAGAGGACAAAGGGGCGGCCGCGCCGAATCGGCTCGCCCGTCAAGCCGGCCACGCCCCAGAACGCCTCCAGCCAGCGCGCCAGTTCAGGCGCACCCCAGTTGCGTGTCGGCTCCTCCAGCGCCTGGATCGCCTGCTCCACCCGCGCCCGCTCCATCCACGCCGCCCCGAACGGGGGCGGCGCCAGGCTTGGCGCCGCCAGGCTCACCCGGTTGCCCCGCTCATCAACCCATCGGCCCTCCCGCTGCTTCCAGCGCCACACCTCCAGCGGATCCTGCGCCTCGAATTTTTCGGAGACGCCGTCGCTCCGCATAAGCTGACCGGGCACGATGGTGGGGGGAGGCACCGAATCCGGCACGGAGCCGGGCGGAAGTCGGAAGGCGAGGCCGGCTTCAGGCAGTTCGATTTGACGCGTGAACCGGAGCCGTTCCGGCGCGCCAAACGCGCCCATCGCGCCGGCGATCAACACCGTCAGCCATGCCGCCCATGTCATGTCCTTGTCGCTTCCATGCCTGGGGCCCCCGCCAACGCGTTCAATCGTCAAACCGGGTGATGGGGAACGGTGAGGAGCGGACGGCGACACCCCGGTTCGGGTAGATCCTCAAGCCGGGGCTCGTGATGTTCCAGTCCAGGTCGTACCAGCGGTATTCCAGCTTGACATCCACGCCCGTTCCGATGGCTTCGGCCCAGGTCATGTCGTTGGAATAGATCGGTTGTTCAAGGTAGGGCGACACCACCAGCGTGCACACGGTCTCGCGCGGCATGGCGCGCACCGTGATGGGGTTATTCGCGTAGTTCAGGATGCCGGCAAAATGCACCAGCGTGTGGTCCTTGTCCCGCACCAGCTTCGTGGTCATGTAATAATTGAGCGTGTGCCAGGGCTGGAGCGCCGCCGCCATGTTCGTCCAGCCCGACACGCTGATCTCGCCCGGAATCGTGATGTCCACCAGCGTGGGCGAGGGACGGGGCCCGCCCCGCGGTTGGCGCAGATAATCGACCCGAAAGAAAAACCGCGGATAGATGCCGCGGGCGATTTTCCGCGTCTTCCCGGTGAGGTAGTCGAACTGCTGGTACGAGCCGCCGCTGGGAGCCCAACTGAACGACCAATCGATTTTGAGCTCGTCCTTGTCGTGCTTCGGTTTGAACGTGACCGGCCCGAACCGCTTGGTTTCGGAGTTCAGCCGAAACGGTTTCGGCGTGCGATAGGTGGAGTCGTCCGGAATCCAGAAATACAGCCGTTCATACCCGTTGGAGACATTCCCGTCAAAACAGAGGTAGGCGATCTGATTCGTATCCACATCCACCATGACAGAAGCGAAATACGGAAGCGAGCCCGGCGACAGGGCAACCCGGGGGAAAGCCGCCGGCCGTTGCAACGCATTCGCGGCCCCCCACCCCAACGCAGCGGTCAACAGCCACACGCCGACGGTCATCGCGCGTTTTCTCATGATTCGCTCCCATCTTGAAAAACATTTTAAGTTAGCATATTCTGTTTCCGGTCGCAATACAGGAAACAGGCCCCATGAACCGCATTACACTCGACACGTTCGCCCGCCAGGCCGAAGCCTGGCGCAAACCCTATCAGGCCGCCTACTACGCCATGTATTCCAGCCTGTGGGACGGCATCGCCACCGACCCCCTCCTCATGACCGTCCCCCTCGACGACCACCTCGTCCACCGCGGCGACGGCGTGTTCGAGGCCATCAAGTGCGTCAACGGCCGCCTCTACAACCTGGACGCCCACCTCCGCCGGCTCGCCGCTTCCGCCGCCAGCATCCAACTCGCCCTGCCCGTCGATGCTCCCGCCCTCACCCGGCTGATCGTGGAAACCGTCCGCGCCGGCGGCCATCGCGATGCCGCCATCCGCGTCTTCGTCTCGCGCGGGCCCGGCGGCTTTTCGGTCAGCCCCTCGCAAAGCCCCGCGCCTCAACTGTACATCGTGTCCGGCAAACTCGGCAACCCCTTCATGAAGGACCATCCCGCCGGCGCCACGGTCCGCTCCAGCCTCATTCCCGTCAAGCCCGCCCCCTTTGCCTCCATCAAAAGCTGTAACTACATGCCCAACGTGCTGATGAAGGGCGAAGCCGAGAGCTGGGGCGTGGATTTCACGGTCAGCTTCGACGAGCAGGACTGCCTGGGCGAAGGCGCCACGGAAAACGCCGGTATCGTGACGCGCGACGGGCGCCTGCTCTTCCCCTCCCTCGACCGGGTGCTCAAGGGCACCACCATGCTCCGCGTGGCCGACCTCGCCCGTGACGAAATCCGGAACGGCCTGCTCGCGTCCGTGAGCTTCGAACACATCCCCCGCCAGGCCGTTCACGATGCCGCCGAACTGCTGCTCGTCGGCACCACCATCGATGTCGCCTCCGCGATCGCTTTCGACGGCCGGCCCATCGGCTGCGGAAAACCCGGCCCCGTGGGGCTGCGGCTCGATGCCCTGCTGGCCCGCGATGTGCATGAAAACCAGAGCCTGCTAACGCCCGTCTGGTAAGGCGCGTTGCCGCCCATGAAAAAGCCGCACGAGCCGCCCGTTCTGCTCCTCACGCCCCCGCTCGTGCAACTCAACGCCCCCTACCCCGCCACCGCCTGGCTCGCCGGCTTCCTCCGCTCCCGCGGCATCCCCTGCGTCCAGGAGGATCTGTCGCTCGCGCTTGCGCTCCGCCTCTTCTCCCGCAAGACCCTCGAGC
Organism: uncultured Verrucomicrobiota bacterium; assembly: GCA_964609905.1. Classification (GTDB taxonomy): domain Bacteria; phylum Verrucomicrobiota; class Kiritimatiellia; order CAIKKV01; family CAIKKV01; genus CAZSUH01. Next base: position 9,695 of record CAZSUH010000060.1, on the reverse strand, counting down.
AGGCGGAGGCCGCCCTCCGCGCCGCCAAGCCCCCCTCCCGCGCCCCCGCCGTCCGCCACTTCCTCGCCCGCGCGCCCGCCTGCCAGGCCGTCGTCGAGCCCGTGATCCGCTTCCTCCAGGGCCGCGACGACACCCTCGCCCGCCGCATCGCCGCCCGCGCCTGGCTGCCCGAGGGGCCCCGCTTCCAGCCCCTCGACGCCGCGCCATCCCCCCTCGACCTGTTCGGGCCCGGCGCCGTGCGCGACAAGGCCCGCTTCCTCGCCGGCCTGTTTCTCGACGATCTTGCCGACGCCCTCCGCGACGGCCTCGACCCCCGCTTCGGCTTCGCCCGCTATGCCGACCATCTGGCCCTCTCCGCCCCCTCGTTCGATTCCCTGGCGGCGGTGCTCGCGGCCAAGCCCGGTTTCACCGATAAGCTGATCGACGCTCTGGCGGCCGACGCCCAGGCCCGCCACCAGCCGCGTTTCGCCGGGCTGACCGTCCCTTTTCCAGGTACACTCTACGGCGCGCTCCGCGTCGCCCGCGCGCTCAAAAAAGCCGATCCCGCCGTCCGCATCGCGCTCGGCGGAGGTTACATCAACACGGAGCTGCGCGAGCTGGCCGATCCGCGCATTTTCGACGACGTGGATTATATCGCCCTCGACGACGGCGAAATTCCCCTGCTTCGCGCGATCGCCCATGCCGCCGGAACGCTCGGCGACGACCGGCTCGTCCGCACGTTTGTCCGCCGCGCCGGCAAGGTGGCGTTTCTGAACGCCGGCGCCGGCGAGCCCGATCCCCCGCCCCTGGCGGCCATCACCCCGTCCTACGAGGATCTGCCGCTCGACCAGTATGTGGGCATGGCCGAATCGGCCAACCCCATGCACCGGCTCTGGTCCGACACGCTCTGGCTCAAGCTGCCCGCGGCCCGCGGCTGCTACTGGCACCGCTGCCGGTTCTGCGACGTGTCGCTCCCCTACATCGCCCGCTACGCGCCCACGCCGGCCGAGGCGCTCGCCGACAAGCTCGAGACGCTCATCGCCCGCACGGGCCGGACCGGATTCCATTTCACCGACGAGGCGCTGGCGCCGGCGCTGCTGAACGGCCTGGCCGACCGCCTGATCGCGCGCGGCTCGCCGGCCGCCTGGTGGGGCAACGTCCGGTTCGAGAAGGGGTTCACGCCCGAACTGGCCGCCAAGCTGGCGGCCGCGGGTTGCGTGGCGGTCACGGGCGGACTCGAATGCGCGCACGACCGGCTGCTGGCGCTCATGGACAAGGGCGTGAACCTGAAGGACGCCGCGCGCGCCTGCGCGGCGTTCGCCGGCGCGGGCATCCTGGTGCATGCTTATTGCATGACCGGCTTCCCCACCCAGACGCTCCAGGAGACGGTGGACGGACTGGAGTTCGTGCGGCAGTGTTTCGCGGCGGACATCCTCCACACGGCGTTCTGGCACCGTTTCGCGCTCACCGCGCACAGTCCCATTGCCCGGGAACCCGCCCGCTACGGCATCAAGCTGCTGCCGCGGCCGGCCGGCGGCTTCGCGCTCAACGAGATTCCCTACGAGGAGCCCGGCGCGCCCGATCCCGCGGAACTGGAAGCGTGCCTGCGCCGGGCCACCTATAACTTCATGCACGGCGTCTGCCTCGACACCCCGGTCAAAAACTGGTTCCCCGGCCGGCCGCCCAAACCCCGCCTCGCGCCGGACGCCGTCGCCCGCTGGATCCGAGCTTAATGGTTAATTGGCAGCTCGTCTGAAACCAGACAGTCTGAAACCGGAACATTGACAGGTGGGACATGACTTCGGTATTGTGAGGATCATGCCTATTGTCCGAAACAACGCAGATCTTGCCAAGTTCAACCTGGAAAGCGTTTTGCCCTTCGAGTTAAGGCCTCAAGATTTCCAGATGGCCATGCAGGATGTCTATGACTTCTTCTACGACGTGAACGGCCATCTCTCCGCAAAAGGGCTTCAACGATTGGATGAGATGCTGAGACCGGCCATCATGTCCGGCGTACTTTCCGATATGCTTACCGCCAGCCTTGCCAAGCACTCGCGTGTGCTTCGGGAAAATCGTTACTTCAACGGGCATCCCGACTTGATTGTTCAGGGAGTTTACGCCGACAATGCGGTTAAAGCCGGCAGAGAGGGCGTAGAAGTCAAGACGACACGAAAGGTCGGCGGGGCCGTGGATACTCACGGAGCAAGGGAACAATGGATGTGCGTATTTGTCTATGATGTGGACAACGAGTCCGAGCCGGCGACGGACCGTAGGCCGATGACCTTCACCGAGGTTTATCTGGGACATGTGTCGGTCGGCGATTTCCGGCGCAACGCTCGTGGCGAACTTGGCACAAGAACGGCCACCTTGCATAAAGACGGCATCTTGAAACTCAGAGCGAATTGGGTTTATCGGCTCTGACCTTCTACGGCGGGACGATAGTGAGTCAATCTGGGAATGGACTCGCAAGCCATTTGAAAATAGTGCGCATCTTTCTCGACGCCGATGCTCTCGTAGCCCACCGCCTCAGCGGCCGCAAGGGTCGATCCGGCGCCGGCAAAAGGATCCAGAACGATGCCTTTCCCAAGCGGAAGAACCGCGCGGACAAGTTGGCGGAGAAATGCTTGCGGTTTCAGGCTCGGATGAGGAGCTAGGTCGCGTTCCGTTCCACGAGTAGGAGCGGATGGAATGACATCGCCGAACGGCCTGTCCGCGTTAGGGCGTCGGAACCCACCCGTGCCCCAACGCCGCAGATTATCTTGAACCCGCCCTTCTATCGGCTTGCGATAGACGATCCACGGTTCCCACATGGATCGAGGCATGACGCTGACATCCGGAAATTCTTGATGCGCGGCCTTTGGACGATCCCCCCCCCGCATCGTCATCGTCAGCCGAATCACTTCACCGCGCCGCTCGAACCCGGCGTCCGCAAGCGCCCCTGACACGATGTATGAGAGCAGCGGATTCGATGCGAGCACAACGTGCGCGCCGGGCACAAGCTTGGGGAGGAGCAACCTTCCCCATACGAAAAAGAACGTCCGCAACTCCTCAAGCTGATCCGGCGTGAGCGTCGTGAACCTTGGCAGAGGCGATCTGACATGGCCATCGAAAGAAGGCGGGATACGCCATACCCCGCCTTTGCCGTTGCGGAGTTTGGCCTGCTGCTCGGGCGTATATTCATGCAGGCCGTAGGGCGGATCGCTCACAACGGCATGAATGCCGTTGTCTTCTTGTTGCTCCAACCAGTCGAAGCAATCGGCATGATAGAGCGAAGCCCGTCCGATGCGGACGGGCTCCTGCCAGTCTTGTGTGTCGAGAAGTTCCTTCTGAACGGCTCCATAAGTCTGGCCTTGAACGGCGTATAAACCGCGACTCTCGCGGACAAAACAGTCGGGCGTGTTCAACCGCAGATAGGAGCGCACGGAAGAAGTTGGAGTCGGACCGATCACCTGGCACACGCGTTGTTCGATCTCCTTGACGGAGAGGGGGTGCGACGTCAATTTCATGACTTGAAGGATGGCATCCCGGACATGCCCGGGCCGGTATCGGCTCTGTTCTACTTTCATGACGGCATGATATGACGTCTGGACGTCATTTGTCCACAGAAAAATCGCTTTTGCCAATTGCTCCCGGATCCCCCCGCGGAAAGGCAAACCGCGTGAAGGCGCCTGACTTTGGCACGACAGAATGTTGCCGCCGTCCTGGCCGAGAAAAGCCGAGACGGGCGCCCTGTCTCGGTCTGACGCCGGCCTTGTTGCGCGGCGACTCATGTTCAATCCGCGGAATTTTTAAGGATTGCCGGACGAATCACGCCAGCGGATTCCGCCATTTCAATTTCGGGAAGCGGGAAAAGTCGGCATCGGTGGACATCAGTTCGCACCCATGCTCCATGGCCAGCGCCGCCAAATGAGCGTCCGTCACAAGATTCCCGCCGGCCTGACCGCGAATCAGCAAATCCCGCAACACGACCCAATGCCGGTCCGTCGGATAGATCATCCTTGTACAGGGTTGATCCAGCCAGCTTTGAACGCGTGAGGAGGCCTGCGCGAGCGTCAACGGATGCTCGAACACACGCGGGTTCGACCCGATGCGGATGAACGCGCACAACACGGTCCAGCACAAACAGACGGTCGAAGAACCGGACAGCTGGCTGTCCCACCAGTTTCGCGCCGCCTCATGCCGGGAACTGAGCCGGTCCTCGGCATATAAAAGAATATTGGCGTCCACGAGGATCACCGCCGGTCCTCCCCCTCGACCTGAGACAAGAGCTCCTGGATGCGATCCAGATTCCGCCCTGGCTTGACGCCCATCTTGCGGGGGGTCGTCCGATAGACCTGGCGCTTCGCGGGCGTCTCCGCGGCATTCAGCCCCATGCGCAGCGTTTCGTTGATCACGTAGCGAAAAGGCCTGTTCAGTTTCGCGGCAAGCTTTTTGGCTCTGCCGAGCACATCGTCTTCGAGTGTGATCGTCGTTCTCATGCTTACACACTAGCATCAGGCAATATGATGTCAAGGCATCATTTTCAGGATCAAACGCCGCTATTTGATCAAAATCAGCGCTCCGGGCGGCAGCCCCATCCAAATAATGTCGCCGCGATTCGTCACGATTCCCGGACTCAGCGTATGCTCGCACGCGTGAACCGTGAGCGTGTTGGACCCCAGGTCCAGCCAGGCATTCGCCGTGTCCAGCCAGATGTCGCCCACCGTGAAGTCGTTCGTAAGCCGCAACCGCGCGGCATTGAGGACATGGAACACCGCATGGGCAACTTCCCCCGGAACATTCGGCGCCGCCGGCGGCACATCCGAGTAGGCCGCCTGACCGTTATTGCTCATCCGCACCGCGCCGCGGCCAGGCCGGTCGCCCGACTGCTGCATGTAAATCGTCCC
>CAZSUH010000060.1:0-4820 GCA_964609905.1 uncultured Verrucomicrobiota bacterium | reverse complement strand
GCCACCGAGACCGTAACTGCCGCCGCCCCCGTTGGCAGTGGGGGTGAGGATCAGGTCCGCAAAATCGGCTCCCGCATTCGTCACCACCAGCGCAAGTCGCCCGCCGCCGCCGGCGGTGGCGCCGTTTCCGCGGATGACGCCGTTCCCCCGCATCGTTCCGGCGGTGAGCCAGATGCTGCCGCCCGAGCCGCTGGGATAGACGTTGGCCGTCCCGTCCGCGCTGATCACTCCGTCATGGCGGAGTTCTCCCGATACGGAGAGTTGAATGGCGCCGCCGGCGCCGGCATAGCCGCCGCCGCTCCCCAAATTGGTTGGCGCGATGACCGACCCGTAACAGGAACCGCTGCTCGCGCCCCCGCGGCCGCCATAACTGCCGCCAATCACGCCGGTTTTACCCCCCGGGCCCTTGCCGGTGGCATAGCCTCTCCCGGTGGCGGTCACCGTTCCGTTCGTGTCCACCCGCACGTTGCCGGCCACGGTCACGTTCAACTTGTTCACCTCGCTGGCATCGTTGCCCGTATGAGTCAGCGTGCCGCCCGCCTCCACAACCAGATTGCTGCCCACCACGGACGGACGGTTCAACGTCAGGATGCCGTTGCCCATGATGCGAATGGTTTCCACGACGGTCAACGCCGCGTTGGCCGTCACCTGGGCCGTCAGGGTTCCGCCGCCCAGCAACAGGTTGCGCAACGTCACCGGCGCCGCGATCGTCATCGGACGGTTGTTTTCAACGCGCACCCACGCGGCTTCGCCCGGAACCTCAGCCGGCCACCAGTTGGCCGCGTCGGAAAACAGGCCGTTTCCGGTCGAACCCGTCCATTCCGACCAGTTTTGATCGAAATTCCAGTTCGTGTTGCCGCCCCCGTCGCGCGAACCGGAGGCGTACAAGGTTTGCCCGGAATCGGCATGGCTGTCTTTCACATCCACGCCGCGCACCGAATGGCTGTACAAGACGGCCAGCGACCACGGCTGGCCGTCCTGGGAACTGCGCAAGGTGATATTCGTGAGGGCGGGCGCGCTAAGCAGCGTCAGGATATTCAGCGCGACCGTCGCGCCCTTCGCGAACACCAGGCTGCGCGTCTCGCCGGCCGGCGGTTCGCCGATCAGTTCATGGGCGGTAAACCCGTCCGCAAATGTAACGGTCTGGGCGTTCGACACCGCGATCGTGTGGAACGTCAGGCCGTCCCACACGACGCGCTGCGGCTGAAGGCCCGCCAACACAATCCGAGACGAAGCGGGCGTACACGCGCCGCCCGTAAAATCGACGTCGCCTCGAAACGTCACGACCTCGCCCGCCGCGCAAGTCAGGACGCCGGTGATCGCCGCGTCGCCGATGACGGTCAGATTGTACCCGTTCAGACTCAGCGACGCGCCCACCTCGATGACGATGCCGGCCACCGTCCGGCCGATGGCGTTGATGACGGGATAGACGGACAACCCGGACGGAATCCGGATAAAATCGTCCTCATAGGGGGCGCGTCCGGACTGCCAGTTGGCGCCGACATTCCAAAGCGTGCTGGCGGCGCCCGTCCAGACGTTGGTGATGCCGGGCGGAAAATCGCTGAACGCCCAGTTGGTGTTGCTCCCGCTGTCCCGCGATATCAGGGCGGTCACCTGCGCGCCGGATGACGCATCGGAGTCCGCCACATCCACGTTCCAGATGGATTGCGCCGCCGCACCGCTGACATTCAGCTTCCACGCTTGGCCCGGAACAAGCGAACGCAGGAACAGGTTAGTTTCCGTGGCGGAGCCGCGCAAAACCAGTTCGCCCCCGGAGGCGATGGCCGTTGTCGAACCGGGCGCAAACCGCACCGTCTCGGCTTCATTCGTCATCACCAGTTTCAGGAAGGTCGTCGAACCGTACAGCGTCGAAGCGGCCGTGTAGCGATCCGAAAACACCACGCGAGAACCGGCCTGGCCCGTGAATAACGCCGCGTTGGACCAGATTCCGCTGACCTCCAGTTCATGGTTGGCGACAACGGACAAATTCCCCTGGTTCCGGATCAGCACATTCGCCAGGACGGATTCCGCCACGTTGGGATTGATCTCCGTGTAGTGGAGGCCGCTCCCGCCCCCGCCGTCGATCACAACCGTGCCTCGGCCCGCGCCATCGGCGGCCGTCTCGAAGTAGACAGTACCGGCACCGGCTTGCGTTCCGCCAGGAAGCGCCTTAACGGAACCGGTGTAGGACAAAAAGTCGGCGCCTTCATTCGTTATTACAAGCGCAATTCTGCCCCCGCCACCCCCGTTGGGCTGACCGCTATAGCCGCCATGCGCCTGAATAGCGCCATGGCCGGACATGCCCCCCGCCACCAGGCCACCAGGTAGATGCCGCCGCCCGATCCGCTATAGTGCGCGCCCGGCCCCCCGTCCGAGCGAATGAGGCCGTTGTTGCTGATGACTCCGGAAACCGTCAGATGGATGGCGCCGCCACCGGACGAACTGCCGGCGCTTCCAATATTCGTCGGCGCCATGATCGCTCCATAACAATATCCCTCTTGCGCGATGTTCCACGGAATTCGAGCGCGCCCCCCATAGCCGCCGGAGGCGCCTCCCCCCGGCCCTCTGTAATCGGCGGAATTGTATCCTTTACCCGTTACGTCTACTACGCCGGCGGCCCCGACAATCAGATTGCCGCCGACCGACACGCGCAAGCGGTACGATGCCACCGTGGTATTGGCCGTATGGGTCCACATGCCATTGCTGATCACGCAGTCGCCCAGGATCGCAAGGTTGGTAAAGACGCCCCGGCCGAGATAAACCGTCGCCACCGTCACCGCGCCCGTGTACCCGACCTGGGTCCAAGACTGAACCGGAACGGCCAGATCCCATGTCATGTTTTTGTTGGTCCGGTCGTCCAGCACGATCGCCTCGCCGCCAACCGGCGCTTCGCCCTCCACCCAGTTGGTCGGATTGCTCGCCCATGCGTTCAGCCCCGCACCGCCCCAGGTCCGCGTTAGCAGTAGTCCGTAATCGACGAGATCCATCGTCGCGTGCGTCCCGGTCCCGAGCGCATAGGGCCCCGGCAGCAGCGTCACCTCGACCGTTTCCATCCCTTCCACAAAGTGATCGAAACCAGGCGCCACCTCAATCGTGGCGGACGACTTGCCCGCGGGAATCGTCACCGTGCCGCTCAGCGCCGTATAATCGGTTCCCGGTGTCGCCGCGCCGCCAACCGCATAGGCCACCGTGCACGCTTCGTTCGTCGCCGCACTGGCGCGAAAGACGGTGAACGTGCCCGGCGCGGGTCCGAGCTCGGAGGCGTCGGATGTTTTCTCGATCCACACGTCGCCCGTAATAAAGACGGAAGCCGGTGACGCCCATGCCCACCCCGACTCGTTCGAGGCGGCGAAGCGATAGTAATAGGTGGTGTCAGAGGAAAGGCCGGTCACATTGGTTGTAAAGCTGCCCGGCAGTTGAGGAGCCGGCCACAGGTTCGTGCGCGCCCAATCCCCCAGGTTCGCGCCGCCGTCCGTGCGCCCGAAAAAGCAAATACCGCCGTGGCGGAGGTGCCGGTCGAACCGAGCGTCCCGTTCAACCAGGCGGCTGTGGATGTCACGTTCGTGGCCGTCCCGGCGTTTGAGACGGACGGAGGGCCCTGGCTTTCCGGATCCGCCTGCACGACAAAGAATCCGTTTGACGCCGCATTCAGGTATTCCGCCCGGATCCGGTCGGACGAAAGAGGAACGTCGGCCAACCGCAATTCGTCAAGCGATCCGCTGAAATTCCCGTAACTTCCGCCACCGATCTGATGGGACGGATGCACGGTTGTCTTGGCGCTCGTCACCCCAGTTCGAACCGCCACTCCATCCACGTAAATTACCGGCTTTCGCGCTGTATAGACCACCGCCGCATGGCGCCAGCTCGTCACGCTCCCCTGCCACACCGCCACCGCCGGCATGTAAGCGTTTGCGTGTTCGTACACACTGATGCCGTTGTTTCCCGCCGACACACCCATCCCGGCGGAAGTTGAGTAATTGGCCGCTCCCAACGCATATTTCTGGCCGGCTATTCCAAGGGTGCTGTTGTTGTTCTCCGCATCAATGCCGTGGCTGGCCGTGGGCTTCAACCAGAACGTCCAAGTGAACGCGTTCTGAACCGAGGAGGTGAATACGGGAGTGGTGATCAGGTCGTCGGTGCCGTCAAACGCCTGGCCAGTCCCCACCACGCCGTCCCGACCGGCGGCCGACACCACGCCAAGCCCGTGACTGGCGTTGGTCGTCGCATCGCAAAAGACGTTTGTTGTCGAAATCGCCTGGTCTCCCAGGTGCCAGACGCCTTTGTACAAGACTCCCCACACCGCCCCATTGGTCGTGCAGGCCGGCGGCGTTACCCCCGCCTTCCCCCACAGAGCATAGATGGTGGTATCGGCCGTCAGTTCCGGCACCCGAACCCACACATAAGAAAGCCCGTTCGTGTCCCACGCGTCCACCTCGAAATCGAGTGGAGTCGTCTTGTCGCCCGCGGCGAACCGCAGGTCCCCATAGGGTGGCGATTGAAAATCGGCATAATCGAACCCCACGCCGGCCGGGGTATTGCACAGCACCACCAGGGCGGGGAAGTTGGTCAGCGTTTCCGCTCCTTCATACCCGCTAAAGGTAATCGGCATCCGCTTTGACCAATCGCCCAGTTCCTCGTCCGCGAGGGCAAGGCTCGCGGTCAGGGCCAGGAGCCCGATCGCCGCCATCCGCGCCAGCCCACACGGGTCTTTCAAACCGTCATTGCGTTTCTTCGTCATCTTTCCCTCCTATTTCACGATGATTAACGCCCCCGGCGGCAACCCCCGCCAGACAATCGCTCCGTTGTTCGTCACCACCGTG
>CAZSUH010000059.1:0-19069 GCA_964609905.1 uncultured Verrucomicrobiota bacterium | reverse complement strand
ATGGCCAGGTTGGTCTTGCCGCAGGCGCTCGGGAAGGCGGCGGCAACGTACTGGACCTTGTTCTCGGGCGAGGTGAGCTTGAGGATCAGCATGTGTTCGGCCATCCAGCCCTCCTGGCGGGCGAGGACTGAGGCGATGCGGAGCGCGAAACACTTCTTTCCGAGCAGGGCGTTGCCGCCATAGCCCGAGCCGTAGGACCAGATGGCCCCTTCATCGGGGAAATGGGCGATGTATTTTTTGGCGGGATCCGGTTCGCAGGGCCAGGTGGAGTCTTTCTGTCCCTTTTTGAGCGGGGCGCCCACGGAGTGGAGGCAGGGGATGAATTCGCCGTGTTCGCCGAGCGCGTCGAGCACTTTTCTGCCCATGCGGGTCATGATGCGCATGTTGACAACCACGTAGGGGGAATCGGTGAGTTCGATGCCGATCTTCGTGATGGGCGAGCCGAGCGGGCTCATGGAGAAAGGAATCACGTAGAGCGTGCGGCCCTTCATGCAACCCTTGAAACGGGACCAGAGTTCGGGTTTCAGGATGTCGGGATCCGCCCAGTTATTGGTGGGGCCGGCGTCTTCCCGCTTTTTTGAGCAGATGAAGGTGCGGTCTTCCACGCGGGCCACGTCGGAAGCATGGGAACGGGCGAGGTAACAGCCCGGGCGTTTTTTGGAGTTGAGTTTAATAAAGGCGCCCTTGGCGACCATCATTTTGCAGAGGGCGTCATATTCCTTCTGTGTGCCGTCGCACCAGTGGATCGCATCGGCTTTGGCATGCGTGGCAACCTGGTTCACCCAGGCGATGAGTTTGGCGTGGCGGGTTGGGGCTTTGGCTGCCATGATGAGAACCTCGTTTTAATTTATGGCTATACACAGTGAATGTTGGAGCGCGTAATAATACCGGCATCGCCGGGAGAGGGCAAGCACATTAAGAAAAAAAGGGGAGCGGGGGATCGTCGGGCGCCTTGTTTTGGATAACGGGAAAACGGAGAAGGCGTTGTTTGACTTTTCAAGGGAATGCGTTACCCTTTTTCACGATGCGACAAAACGGAAATCGCCTTATGAAATATGCTGTGCTGGAGAGGACGGAGGGAAACGGAATGATCACACGCGGGATTCGGCTCTGTTTGGCGGGACTGGTGCTGGCCGCTTGCGGAACGGGTTGCCGAACGATGAGGCGACCTTGGCGCCGGGCTCCGTTGCCTGCGGCGGCGGTTGCCGTGGCGGAGAAGCCGCCTGCCGCGAAGGCGGAGGACGCGTCGGCGACCGAGCCGGTCCGGTATGTTCGCCGGGACCATTTGCGGTTTCACGACGAGCAGGAAATTGGGGAATACGTGGCCGCAGCGGCCCGTAAACGGGAGGCGGCGGAAAACTATCGCGCCCTGCGACGTATGCTCGTGGACAAAGCGGTGGAGTTGCAGGCGGTTAACGAGACGCTGGACAAGGAGTACAAACTGACGACCGCCGGCCGGTATGAGTTTGATGACAAGACCAAGACCATTCTGGAGGTTATCGAGGATGGCAAGGGCGGGGTCACTCGTCGAGCGGTGCTCACGCTGACGGATCCCGAGGTCGAAAGGAAAGTGTCCCGGTTGCTGGCGGTGAAGAACAGGATTATCGGGGAGGCTTCCACGATTCAGTCCGGGATGGCCCGGCAGGAGGCGGAACTGGTCCAGTTGCAGAATGCCTTGGCGAAGGAATACGGCGTGGCGCGCGATCGGGATTATGTGGTCGATTCGAAATCGCGCATGCTGGTGGAACGGGTTCCCATGCCGAAGCGGTTTAAGGTGGAAGGGGAGGAGGAGTAGCCCTTCGACGCGATTCGACGGCATGGACGAGCATCCATGAGTCGGCGGGATCGCTTCGTGTTTGCCCTTCGACGCGCTCGCGGGGCTCGCTTGCTCAGGGCATTCGACTCGACGTGCACGGTTGCTGTCAAGGGGCCTGCCATGAGCGAGGCGAGCGAAGCACAACGAGTCGAATGGCGGAGAGGGCGGGATTTGAACCCGCGGAACCCTTTTGGAGTTCACGGCATTTCCAGTGCCGCACCTTCGACCACTCGGTCACCTCTCCGGAACGCGCTAAATTGGAATGGAAAAGGTAGTTGAAAACGGGGCCGGAAGTCCAGCACATTCGGAACGGTTCATACAAATCGGGCTGGACTGGGGAACGGTCGGGGGGTAGGATTCCCGGCAATTCAGACTATCAGGGAGCCGGGATGAGGGAAGGGGCCGAGGAGTTTCAAACCAAACGGGCGTACCGAGTCTGCGACATGCCCGAGCGCGTGAAGCCTCGCGAGGAACTGGAGCGGCGGGGGGTGCAGAACGTCTCCGATTCCACGCTGCTGGCGGTGCTGTTGCGGACGGGCAAGCGCGGTCTGAACGTGGTGGAGATTGCGGACCGTTTGCTTCACGAGCATCGCAGCCTGACCGGGTTGGCGCAGGCGTCGATGGCTGCGCTGAAAAAAACGCCCGGCATCGGGCGGGTCAAAGCCATGGAACTCAAGGCCGCCCTGGAACTGGGCCGGCGGCTGACCGAGGAAAGTGTTCCAGCCCGATCCGCCGTGCGGTCGCCCGCGCAGGTAGCGGCGGTGTTGCGCGAGGAGGCTCGCACGTTGGAGCGGGAGTGTTTCTGGGTGTTGCTGCTGGACGTCAAGAACAAGTTGCTCAAGAATCCGGTCGAGATATCGATGGGCCTGTTGGATACCTGCCCCGCGCATCCTCGCGAGGTGTTCCGGGAGGCGATCCTGGCGGCCTGCGCCAACGTGATCCTGGCGCACAACCATCCCTCCGGTGACTCGACCCCCTCCGGAGAGGATCTCCGGCTGACCCGCCAACTGGTGGGCGCGGGCAAGACCCTGGGCATCCCCGTGCTGGATCATGTGATTTTAGGCCGGCACCAAGGCGCCGGGAGCGAGGATTACACGAGCCTGCGCGAAACAGGCGTGGTGAATTTTAACGAATAGGAGAGCCATGTCCATTCATCCGACCGCCATTGTCGATCCCGCCGCCCGCCTGGGACGGGATGTTGTCATCGGCCCCTTCGCGATCGTGGAGGGGAACGTCGAAATCGGGGACGGCTGCACGATCGGGCCGCGGGCCTCGGTGTTGGCCTACACGACTCTGGGCGCGGGCTGCCGCCTGCACACCGGCGCGGTGCTGGGCGACTTGCCCCAGGACCTGGCGTTCACGAACGAATCGAGCTATGTGAAGCTGGGGAAAAACAACGTGATCCGGGAATATGTGACGATCCATCGCGGCACCAAGCCGGGCACGGAGACGGTGCTGGGTGACGGTTGCTTTCTGATGGGCGGCGCGCATGTGGCGCATAACTGCAAGCTGGGCAACGGCGTGATTCTGGCCAACGGCGCCACGCTGGCGGGTTACGTGGAGGTGGGCGACCGGGCTTTCGTCAGCGGCAGCGTGCTGGTCCACCAGTTCGTGCGCGTCGGCCGGCTGGCGATGATGGGAGGGGGCAGCGCGGTGAGCAAGGATGTGCCGCCGTTCTGCATGATGCGCGCGCTGGATCTCAACCGCGTGACGTGTCTCAACCTGATCGGGCTCAAACGAGCGGGCTTGACGCCGGACCAGCGTCAGCAGGTCAAGCAGGCGTTCCAGGTTCTCTACCGGGACGGGCTGACCGTCACGGATGCCGTGGCCCGGATGCGGGAACGCTTTCCCGAGGGCAGCCCGGCCCGCGAAATGGCGGAGTTCGCGGCCACCTCGAAACGCGGCATCTGCCGCTTTGCCATCACGGACGAGACGGACGGACTTGAATAGATGACGCGGCGAAGAGCAATAAATGAATCGGCGGCATACGGGGCTGACGCTGCCGGAGGCCGCGCAAGCGGCGGGCGTGGAGGATCACCGGGCCGGCGGCCGGTGATCGGCCAGGAAAACAACCCATGACAACTCTGAGCGAATCGGATCCCGGCACGATTGCCGGTCTGGCGCACACCTATCGCGATGCGCTCCTGAAAGACGTCATTCCGTTCTGGCAGAACCATTCGCCCGATCGCGAATGCGGCGGTTACTTCACCTGCCTGGACCGCGCGGGCGCGGTGTTCGACACCGACAAGTTTCTATGGCTTCAGGCGCGCCAGGTCTGGATGTTCGCTCACCTCTACAACTCCGTGGAACCCCGGAACGACTGGCTGGAAATGGCCCGGTTGGGCGCGGACTTCCTCGCCGCGCACGGCCGGGCGGAAAACGGCTCGTTCTACTACGCCCTGACCCGCGAAGGCCGCCCCCTGTCGCATCCGTGGAACATCTTCACCGATGCCTTCGCCGCCATGGGCTTTTCCGAATACGGCCGCGCGGCGGGCGACTCACGGGCCGTCGAAATCGCCTTGCAGACGTTTCGCCGATTCGAGGAGCGAAAAAAATCGCCCAAGGGCTGCTTCTCCAAGGCCGTCGCCGGAGCCCGTCCCCTGGAAAGCCTGGCTCTCCGCATGATCCATCTGAACCTCCTGCTGGTCCTGGGCGATTTGCTGGGGGTGGCGGAATCGCGCACGACGGCCCACGCCCTGATTGACGACGTGCTCACACGCTTCCGCCATCCCGAACTTGGCATCCTCCTGGAAAACGTGCCGGCCGCCGGCGGCGTGAGCGACACCCTCGAGGGACGCGCGGTCAATCCAGGCCACGGACTGGAAGCGCTCTGGATGGCCCTGGCCGCAGCCGACCGATGGGGAAAAACCGATGCCATTCCCCTCCTGGTCCAGACCATGCTGACCACCGCGGCCTATGGGTGGGACCGGGAGCATGGCGGACTCCTGTATCGGCTGGACGTCCTGGGCAAGCCTCCGCTACAGATCGAATGGGATCGCAAAATGTGGTGGGTGTTCGCCGAGGCCATCCTGGCATTCAGCCTGGCCTATGAACACACCCGCTCACCGGAATGCCGGGCCTGGCTCGAACGGTTTCACGCCTACACCTGGTCGCACTTCGTCGATCCGCAATACGGCGAATGGTACGGGTACCTCAACCGCGAGGGCCGGCCCCTCCTGGACCTCAAGGGCAACCGGTGGAAGGGGTGTTTCCATGTGCCTCGCGCGTTGCTGGAGTCCGCCCGCGCCCTGGACCGGGCACGCGAAAAAACTACCTCCTGAAAGGCGAACCCCATGCGCAACAGCCCGAAAGGCGAAGTCCGTCTGATGGGAGGCACGAAATCGTTCCGGGCCTTTCTCCGGACGGCCCTTCAAGGCGAAGCCGATCTCCGCCCGGTCAACAGCATGAAAGCCGCCCTGGCCGGACAGGCCACCTGCCGCGCCTTGATCCTCCTCCCCAATTACCCGCTCGGCGCGCCCGCCATTCCGGAGACGGACTTCGAGACGCTGCGCCGGTTTTCGGAATTGCGCCTGCAGGGCCGGCATGTGTATATCGAAAATTACGACGCCGGCGATTACGCCCACTCGACCGTCTTCGGCCACCTTGTCGATTCCGGATTCCGACACATGGCCGTCGAATCCATCGTTGCAACGGGCGACTGGAAGGATGCGCTTCCCGATGGAAATATCCTGCAAGCTCGCGGCTCTTTCTATTTTCCCGGTCGCGCCATGCTGTTTCACGCCCGCCAGACTCCCCATACCTCGGTCTTGCTCGAGGCCGCCGATTGCATCGGCACCCACCGGATCTTCCGGGAGGGAACAAACGCTTGTCCGGTCCTGGTCCGGCTCGATCATTTCCACACCGCCGCCATGAATCTGACGGCGTTCGATCCGCTCATGCAACTGCCGTTCTTCCGCTGGCGGGCCCTCTTTTCCCTGCTGTTCGCCGACGTGCTCGGCCTGCCCCGGCCGCGCCTGGAAAAGGCCTTCGATCGAACCTGGCAGCCCATTCGCACCGTGGGAAAGGGAACGAAGGCGACGAACGCCCCTTCGCGGGAAAGCCTGGCAAAAGCCGTGGAACGCGCCGTCGTATGGCATGAACGCAGCGGCGTCCTTTGCGATCCCTCGGGCCGCAAGGGCTGTTTCGAAATGATCCGCTCCCAAAACCTGAAGGTGCGCGCCAATCTGCGCATGGACGCACAACTGCTCGCCGGCCTCCTCCTCTGCATCCACGGCCGGCGCTTCCGAAATCCCGCCCGGATGCGCCGCGGCGAGAACCTGATCCGCCACATGCTGGACAACGGCATCCAGATCGAAAAAGGCTACGCGCGGGGATTTTTCAAATGGTTCCTGGATTTCAACGACGGCCCCGATTACATCTGGGCCAACGACACCGCGCGGGGCGGACTCGTGATGCTCAACATGTATGCGCTGACGGGAACGGATGATTATCGAAAACGAGCGGTCGCACTCGGGGAGGCCATCCTCCGATGGCTCGGCCGGGACGGCAGACACAGCATGTCTTTTAAACTGTCCGCCACTCGATCCTTGGAAGCGCTTCAAAAGCCGGAAAATTATTGCGAAAATCCGATTTTTTACGCGGAAATGGCCGCCTTCCTGCTTCAGTTATCCCGTGTCAGCGGCAACGGGACTTATCGGCAGGCCGTTCTGAAGTTCGCCCGCCCCATCGTCGCCTGTTTTCCAAAGGTCAAGGCCTCCTCCTTTTCCTCGAATCTCATCTACAGCCGATCCCTGTTGATGATGTGCGTCTTGCAGGCTTCGATCGGCGAGGACTGTTCCGACAAAATCAACCTGATCCTCGATGCCCTGGAGGCCCTGCAACATCCGACCGGCGGAATCGCGGAACCGGAAATCCATCTTTTCAACGGCGCCGAAGCCGGAGTGGGCATCGGAGACGGCAGCGACAAAATCGCCGACCTGTTGTACTGCAATAACTTCTTCGCCTGTGCGCTTGGCATCCTGACGCGAACCCGCCATCCCGGCACGGTGAACATGGCAAAAGCCCGGACCATTTACCGGAAACTGCTTCATTTTCTCGTCCAGGTCCAGATCGACAGCCCGGACCCGCGTCTGCACGGCGGCTGGATGCGCGCCTATGACCTCGCGCACCGCGAGTATTACGGCCTGAACAGGGACAAGGACTGGGGCCCGTACTGCATCATGGGCGGCTGGGTCATGGGCTATGTCCCGCTCGCGCTTTTGGCCGAACTGGGCGAACCGTCTCTCTTCGTCTAAACGCGCCCTTTTACCGGATCGCCTTCACACGGCGGGGTCACGATCTACCTGGCCGCTCCCAGTTTCAACCGGCTTTTGCCTTGCGCTGCCGGCCCTGATCAGGTGTATCATTTATCATTGGGCGGTGCGGATCATCTGTCTGAACAGAGAGTTCCGACAGGAAGTTATGGATGACGATGAGGAGTTTTTCAGGGAGCTCCTCGGGGAATATGGCTCGCGCGCGCGCTTGGAAAAGAAATCCTGCTGATCGAAAATTTATGCAGGCTGAAAATGCTTCCGCTTAGCTTTTTCGAGTTCGCTTGCCTGCCGTTGAACGTGGAGAAAGCGGATGGCTCACCTGTCAGGGCATTGGCGATTGTGGAAGATTGAAATTCGCATCAAGCCTATAAAGCTCCAGGCAGGATAGGATAACTTGGACCTTTCAAAAAAAGAAAATAAGTCAGTTCACCTATTACTTGCACCTGCCTACGGCGGCGCCGTCCACGCCAGCCCTCTACGCTACGCTCATCGAGAGCCGTTGCATCCCGGTCGCTACGGACGCGGGTTCTCCGCCGAGAATGAAATGATTGCCGAATCCCCCGGTTCGAATGTATGATGCCGAGAACTGGGGGCTATTTTGTGAATGTGACGGATTTCATCGCCAAATGGGCGAAAGTGGAACTCAAGGAACGCTCCGCCGCGCAGGAGCATTTCATCGATCTGTGCCATGTGGCGGGACATCAAACGCCCGCCGAGGCCGATCCCACCGGCGCAACCTTCTGTTTCGAACGGGGAGCCGAAAAACACGGCCCTTCAAGCTCAGGGCAGGCGGCGAATGGCTTCGCAGACGTCTGGAAGAAAGGCTTCTTCGGTTGGGAATACAAGGGCAAGCACAAGGATCTGGAAACGGCCTTTGACCAGCTTCTCCTTTACAAAGACGCGCTTGGAAATCCGCCCCTGCTGGTCGTGTGCGATATGGATCGCATTCTGGTCCGAACCAATTTCACCGGCACGGCGCCCGTCACCCACGAAATTGCGCTATCCCAAATGGGCGAGGCGCGCAACCTGGAAATCCTGCGGTCCGTTTTCCACGACCCGGAAAAGCTGAAACCCGGCCGCACCAGCGAGGCGATCACCCAGGATGCGGCCAAGCAGTTTGCCGGCGTGGCCGATTCCATGCGCGAACGCGGACTCGACCCGGCCAAGGTGGCCCATTTTCTCGACCGCGTGGTGTTCTGCCAGTTCGCCGAGGATATCGGGCTGCTGCCGAACATGATCTTTTCCCGCATCGTCGAGAAGAGCGGAGGAGAACCCGGCAAGTTTTGCCGGTTCATCGGCCAGTTGTTCGAGGCCATGGCCAAGGGCGGGGAATTCGGGCTGGAAAGCATCCGCCATTTCAACGGCAGCCTGTTCGACGACAACACCGTGCTGGAGTTGACGGCCGCGGAGGTGAAGACGATCTCCGAGGCGGCTCGGCTGGATTGGAGTTCGGTGGATCCCTCCATTTTCGGCACCTTGTTCGAGCGCGGCTTGGACCCGGCCAAGCGGTCCCAGCTTGGCGCCCATTTTACAGGCAAGGCGGATATCGAACTGCTTGTGGATGCGGTGGTCATGACGCCGCTCCGGCGGGAATGGGACGAAACACGGCGGGTTGTCGAAAGCCTGCTGGCCACAGGCAAAAAAACGGCCGTCGAGGGCGCACTCGCGACGGCGCTTAAACCCGCGCAGCTCAAGAAAGCCAGGGGTGAGGCCGGCAGCCTGATTCACCATTTCCTGACCTGCCTGGCGAACGTGAAGGTTCTGGACCCGGCCTGCGGATCGGGCAATTTCCTGTATGTCACGCTGCAAAAGCTGAAGGACCTTGAAAAAGCCGCCATTGTGTTTTCCCTGGAGCGGGAATTGGGCGGCTTTCTGCCCATGGTCGGCCCATGGCAGCTTTACGGAATCGAGATCAATCCCTACGCGCACGATCTGGCCCAGATGACCGTCTGGATCGGCTGGCTCCAATGGATCAAGTTCAACGGCTTCGGCTCGCCTCAGGAGCCGATCCTCCGTTCCATGACCGCCAATTTTCGGTGCATGGATGCGATACTCGATCTTGTCGATTCGGCAAATCCGAAGGAGCCAGTATGGCCCAAGGTCGATTTCATCGTGGGGAATCCGCCGTTTTTGGGCGACAAGTTCATGCGCCGGGAACTGAGCGACGGATACGTGGACAAGCTTCGCGCTCTCTACTCCGACCGCATCCCCGGCCAGTCCGATCTATGCTGTTACTGGTTCGAGAAAGCACGCGCTCATATCGCCGCCGGTAACTGCAAGCGCGCCGGGCTGATTGCTACGCAAGGCATCCGTGGCGGCGCGAACCGTGAAGTCCTGCAAAGGATCAAGAAAAACGGCGATATTTTTTGGGCGGAGAGTGACCGCCCGTGGATTCTGAACGGCGCAAACGTTCATATCAGCATGGTGTGTTTTGACGACGGAGCGGAAAAGTCGCGCACGCTCGACGGCAAGGCAGTAGCGATAATTAACTCTAACCTGACCGCTACAGCCGACACAGGTTCGGCCTTCACCATTCCAGCAAATTGCGGCGTATCCTTCCTTGGAAACTGCAAAGGTGGGCCGTTCGACATTTCTGAGGAAGAAGCCGTTGAAATTCTGGCAACTGCTGGTAATCCAACAGGGCAACCCAATAGCGACGTTGTTAAGCCGGTCGTCAACACGGAAGACCTTGTGAAAAAGCGTGTTTTTCGGTGGATCGTGGATTCAGCCGATTTCCCCGTAATGGTTTTTGCCCGTTACGAAAAGCCTTTCCGTCTTGTCGAACAGAGGGTTAAACCACTGCGTGATCAAAACCGAGACAAATGGCTCAGGGAAAATTGGTGGCGCCCGCAGCGTATGAGACCAGAAATGCGGAATGCCGTTGCCCCTTTACCACGCTTTCTTGTGACGCCGACAACCGCAAAACACCGCATCTTCACTTGGCTTGCTGCGCCAATGCTGCCCGACCATCAACTGATCGTCTTCGCCCGTTCCGATGATTACTTCTTTGGTGTTATGCAATCCCGCCTGCACGAGGCTTGGGCGTTGGCGCAAGGAACGCAACTTCGCGAGAAAATGTCGGGGTTTCGGTATACCCCAACCACCTGTTTCGAGACATTCCCGTTTCCAACGCCTACGTCTGACCAGGAGGCCATTATTGCCTCCGCCGCGAAAGAACTGAACGAACTCCGAGAAAACTGGTTGAACCCGCCTGAATGGACGCGTGAGGAGGTTTTGGAGTTCCCCGGCACGGTTGGCGGTCCATGGAACCGGTATATTGATCCTGCAACCGTCATCGACCGCGGTTCATTCAAGATCGGCACCGTGAAATACCCGCGCCTTATCCCGCGCGATGCCGATTCAACCGCCAAACTTGCCAAGCGCACGCTGACAAATCTTTATAATCAGCGTCCCGCTTGGCTGGCCGATGCCCATCGCAAACTGGACGAGGCTGTTTTTGCGGCTTATGGGTGGGATTCTATAATGACGGACGATGCGATTTTGGAAAAGTTGCTGGCGTTGAATCTGGAGCGAGCGGGGGGAATATAGAAGAGTAAGTCTGAATGAAACTCACGGTGTCCAGAGAAGTCCCTGTGAAGATTGCAAGCCACGCGTGGAACGTCGTTCCGCTGGAGTGCTTTGGCATCCTGCTTGGCACCACGGACCCTTTGTGTTTGTTCGCGGCTCTCCCAGTCTCGCACACCGCGCACTGGAAGGAGTTCACCGATCGCTGGACGGGAATTCAGGAGGCAATCCCCAAGGCCAGGGCGCTTGCCGCCGAAGTCAACACGGACGTCATCGGCTTTTATGCTTCCACGGAGGATACAGCCCGCGACGCCTATCCGCTTCCGCCATGGCTTGCCCAAGTTCCTGCCGGCCTGTTCCTTTTATATTTTACACTCTGTTGCAAGTCCTGCTCCGTTCCGGCCTACTACTATGACGGCCGATGGCTGCGGAAAGACGACGACTATCAAGAATGCAAGGGGAAACGGCTCGACAAGGCGATCAACCAAAGACGCATTCTTTCCCGGTGGACGGCGCTCGTTGGCGGCATCGATTATTCGAATCATGTGGAAACCGAATATCCCCGCGTGCACGGCAAGCCGTTACCATTTAAACCGGCCAAGCGCAGCAAACGGTCGCGAGAAAATAAGGGGTTGATTCGGCTTGTCTGGCCCGACTTGACCTTAAACAGTTCGGGTTAGTCCGAATAGCGATTTTATTTAGTGCAAAGACGGGTGGAAGGTGGAGGGGTGAGGTAACGCCGCGCACGCCCGACCACGGCTGCATTTCAGATTGAAGATTGCAGATTTCAGACGGAAGGCAGGAAACACTTTTCAAGGATTTCGGCATATAGGGGCTGTCAGGCATTGAGGAATTTGAACCGCCTCGCAAGAACGCCGTGGCGTAATTTTCAATCGCATTTAACCAATTGGGCAGCAACATGTTACGAAGAAGTCCAGACGACTGGACTTTTCCGGTTCTACTTGCCGCGGGCGTCTACGAAAGTCGAAACACGCGGGTTTCATACGCCGCCATGAAAAAGCGAAACTCCGCGGATGTTCCCATGTCGATCTCGAAAGGAAGGATCTGGCGGAGCGTCCGGCGTTCAGGAAAACGAAGCCGTTTTTCGCCGCCTTCCGAGGCATGGATGGCCACATACCCGCGACCGACATACAGGACATCGTCCGTGTCCAGATAACGATGAACCCCGGACCGGTCCGCCAAGGCGCGGAGGTCGCTTGCGGAGAGCGTCAGTCCCATGGGCTGCGTCTCGCGCCCCAGGCATTTCGACGCAACGAAATCCGTATGAAGCACGGTGCAGCCTTCGCGCATGAGTTGTTGCAGGCGCTCCTGTTCCCGCGCGGTCAGAACGGCCATGCCCAGCATCCAGAGGAACCGGACGCCGCTCAAATCCAATTCCTCCAGATCGTTTCGGAGGTAAAGCACATAGGGCCGGCCGCAGGTCGACAAGGCGCGATAATTTTCGATCAGGGCTCCGCATAAGCCGCCGAATGAGGCGTCGAAGTCGGCGAACCGTTCGTCCACGATCACGCACAGCGTGTGCGACGGGACGATTCGCGCGTCGGACGACTCGTTGTCCTGTCGCCAGAGTGTCTGTGCGGCGGCGAGTTCGGCCAGCAGCGCCGGATGGGCAAACCAGCCGCCCCACATATCGAACCACCAGCCGCCATACCCGTGCGTCAGCATCCGCGCGGTGTTGGTTCGCAGTAACGCGGCCGAAAGTTCCAGGCTGTCCGGCCCTTTCCAGACCCCGCCCCGGTATTGGCCGGCGGGGCAGATGGACGGCGCGGTTTCGGCCAGCGGCCGGGTCAGGGCGGTGCGGGTGTCGTTTTCCGCCATCCAGAGTTTTCCATGGAGCCGGACGGAGTCCACCGCGGCCATCGGCGGCCAGTCTTTTCCGGGCGACCGGTCGTACATGTTCGGGCTGGCCAGGAAATCGAGGTCCGGGCACGCCAGCAGCCTCGAAAGGGCCGCATGCCCCATGCGGATGTCCGAAACGAAAAAATGATACCCGTAGAAAGCCCCGGTCAGCAACCGTCCGTCGCTCTCCTCCTTGACCGTCCGACAGAACGCAGCGATGGCGTCGACCATGACCTCGCTGTGAAACCGGCAGGCATCGAGCGCGGGCCGATCCGTGTCCGCGTCCCGCCAGCGCGGCTGAGGTTCCTGTTCGAGCGCGTCCAGCGCCGTGCGCGCATCCCGGCAGTCCGAGCGGCTCCACGCGCGGAGGGCCGTCTCGCGGTTTTCGTAACGTTCGGTCAGCCAGCGCTCGAAAGCCGCCAGACGCGATGGATTGCGATCCGCGCATGCATGATACAGCCATTCTTCCGTCTGTCCCGCCGCCACATGAATGCCGGCGAGATGCGCGGCATATGGCGATGTCCGGAACCAGCGGATCACGGCTCGCAAGGCTCCGGCGGCATCCTGCCGCCAGCGGGGCGAGGTGAAGGATTGGCGGAACACGCTGCCGTCTCCAAGCAAGCAGCATTCATTCGGGAAGGCCCGCTCCCACCATTCCGGAACATCCAGGTGCAGGCGCATGATAAACAGGGCGGACGAGTCGGCGGCGAGGAGCGCCTCGACGTCGGTGACGATATCGGCAAAGTCGAATTGTGCGGGTCCGTGCCAGAGGCCGGTCCGGAACGGGCCGATGCCGGAACGGGTATTGATGCCGCGTCCGGCCAGGTAAGCCGGAAAACAGTAGAGATGGATGCCGCATTCCGCCGCCTGGCGATAATAAACCGTCCGGGGAAAATAGGAGGTATACGCCATGGGGGGATGCCGCACGCCATCGATCACGATGGCCGGCCGGTTCGCATCGATGGAGCATGAAGGAAAGGATGGATTCATGATGGATTCCTTTCCCGGCGGTCAGTCCCGCCCGCAACCCGCCCCGCGCATGTCCAGGGCCGGCAGGCGGAGTTTTTCCGCCAGCGCCCGATCCTCATAAACGATGACGCCATTCTCGCAGCGGCAGCCCGGATTGACCACCACCGATCCCTGGTTCCGCGGCAGCGCGGGCGTGGAGCCCGCGTTCCGTTCCAGCGAGGGCAGCCGGTCGTGGAACTCCCAGCGAACCGATCCCGTGCGGCTGTAAAAGCAGTTGCCGCGCAACGTCCGCACGCCGGTGTAGGAGGTGTCTACGATCAAGGCGTCCTGGCCCGCGAACACGTTGTGCGCCAGCGTGAAGTTGTCGCAATTGAAGAAACTGATGCGCATGACCTTCTCGTGCAGGCAGACGTTGTCGCGCAGGAGACAGGCCCAGGCCATGTGGTTGTGAATCGGCCAATAGACGCCGACGCTCACGTTTTTCGCCACCAGCGAGTCGGCGCACTGCTCATCCAGGTAATAGGCATGCGCATGGGCCTCGCGCACCTCATAGGTGTAGTTGCCCCGCACCACGGAGTGTTTCAGGCCCCCGGCATAAATCGCCGCGCCGTCCTCCAGGATTTCCATCACATGGTGGAAGCGATTGTGCTCGATCCGGTGGCGGGAACCGTCGATGACGAGGGCCGAGTAGGGGGTGTGATGGATCGTGTTATGGTGCAAGTGAAAGCGTTCCCCGCTCACGCTCAGCCCGATCGCGCTGGGATACGTCAGCCCGTTGTGATGGATGAGCGTTCCGGTCACGACGCCGCCGCGGCCGGACAGAAGGGCACCGCCCGCGCCCAGGTCCTGGATCGTGCATGCCGTGCAGCGCACCCCGTCGCTCTTTTCGATCTTGACGCCCTGTCCGCCGGCCCAGCGCACGGTGACCTGTTCGAGCCGGAGCCCGTGGGCATATTGCCCCCCGATCGCGCCATCGAACGCCCTTGCGCCGAATCCGCCGGACCGCAGGGGGGTGGTGGTGACGCCGAACGCCAGCCCTTTCAGCCGCACGCCCCGGACGGGCGCCTCCGCCGTGCCGGCCAGCCGCAACACCGTCGAGCGGGTTGGCGCCAGGACGTCCAACGCCTCCAGCTTTTCGCCCGGCAGCGGCCAATAGACCACCCGGCCGTGCTCGCGGTCCAGATACCATTGGCCCGGCGCGGTCATCCCTTCGCGCACGTTCCAGACCGTGAAGTCCTGAATCGCAAAGGCGCCCGGCGGATGTCCCGCCGGCGTTGAAAACGTGATGAGCCCCGCGGCGCGGTCCCAGTGTTTGATGCCGACGAGGCTTTCGTCCCAGGAATGGTAGATGGTCAGCTCCGCGTTCTTTTCCGATATTCCTTCCGGAAGAATGCCGGGGACCAGTTTCAGCGTGGTCAGTTCCTGCTCGGTCGGGCGCCGTTCCCAGCCCCCCTTGGTGGTGCTCATCCACCGGACCGGAAACGTGCTCGCGTGCTTGATTTTTCCCTCCTCCGGAAACCGGGCGCGCGGGGCGAACCGGCCGTTCACGACGAGGGCACGGAAGTCGCGCAAGCCTTCGCGCGCGCCTGCGATGGGCGCCGTCCAGAACGGCGAACCGCCCCCTTCCTCGCGCCAGTCGCGCACCGGCTGGCCGCCGTAAAAGGCAGGGCTGGCGCCCGGCGCGGCGACGATTTCGAGTCCCGAATCGGCCGCTTCCAGCGTGGCCTCGACGTCGTGGTACGCGCCGTCGCCCACGACAATCCGCCGTTTGGCCGCGCCGCAGCGGCGCGCTTGTTCGATCGCGCGGGACAGAGAGGCGAATGGGCGCCGCCGGGAGCCGTCTCCAGTCGGATCACTGCCGGTTGCCGCCAGGTGGAGGGTGCAGGCTTTCATGACAATCTCCCTAAACTTTGAAATCCTTCATCATCGTGTAATACTCTTTGAGAATCTGGATGGATTTCACGCTGGCGACAACCAGGAGCCAGGTCAGGACCAGGACGAGCAGCGACAGGGCGATTTTCATGATGAGTGAGATTTTCGGGCGGAACCAGATGAGAGGCAGGGCAAACGGCCCCACGGATAATACGGCGAAGATAATGAAGCCCGTGCGGTAATACCACGGGAGCGTGTTTACGGAGGGGCGCGGGTGCGCGGCGCGGCCATCGAGAAATTCCATGCAATGCTTGCACTTGATCGCCTCGTCCTGGATCTCTTCCGCGCAAAAGGGGCACTTCTTCATAAGCGTGCCATCCTAACCCCTTTTTCATCTTGTTTCCAAGCCCTGTTTTCGCCATGCTTGAAGAATCGGTATGAAACCTTCCACATTGCCCATGTGCCTGGCCCAGATGGAGGTCAAACCCGGGCGGCCGGCTGAAAACGCCGCCCGCATGCTCCAGTTGATTGACCAGGCCCGGCAGGCGGGCGCGCGCCTGGTCGCCTTCCCGGAAATGGCCATTCCCGGCTACCTGCTCGGCGACGAGTGGGAACGCCCCGCCTTCCTGCGCGATTGCGAAGCCGCCGGTGCCTCCGTCATTGCCGCCTCCCGGGGGCTGACCGTGGCCTTCGGCAACGTGGCCATGGACTGGTCCAAAAAGAACGAAGACGGCCGCGTCCGCAAATACAATGCCCTGTTCATCGCCGAGGACGGCCGTTTGCTCGCGCCCGGGAACGGAACCGGCTATCCGTTCGTCATCAAAACCCTGATGCCCAATTACCGGGAGTTCGACGACAGCCGCCACTTCTACGACACGCGCAAGCTTGCGCTCGAAACGGGCCGGCCGCCCGCCGACCTGATCGCGCCCGTGCCGACCCGCGCCGGCCGCATCGGCGGCATGCTCTGCGAGGACGGCTGGGACGCCGACTACGGATTCTCGCCCGCCCGCGCGCTGGCCGCCAAGGGGGTGGACCTGTTCCTGAACATCAGTTGCTCGCCCTACACCTTCAACAAAAACCACAAGCGCAACCGGCTTTTTTCCGCGCTTGCCACGGAACTCGGCAAGTCGATCGCCTACGTCAACGCCGTGGGCATCCAGAACAACGGGAAAACCGTGTTCACCTTCGACGGCGGCTCTGCCATCTATGCCCCCGGCGGACGCATGGCGGACGGTCCGCCCGCGTTCGAGGAGGGGTTGCTGCGGCTTGATCTGCCGGACCAGACCGGGTCGGATTTCGGCCGGCCGGTGGCGCTCCACGAGGACGGAATCGCCGATCTGTTCCAGGCGGTCTCCTCCGGCACCCGCCGGTTTATGACGCTGTGCGGGGTTAAGCGGGTGGTGGTGGGGGTGTCGGGCGGCATCGATTCCGCTGTGGTTGCCGCCCTCTATCGCAACCTGCTGGCGCCCGGCAACGTGATCCTGGTCAACATGCCCGGCCCGTTCACCTCCGTCCGCACGCGCAACCTCGCGGCTCAACTGGCGCAGGCGCTGGGCTGTCCCTACGGCGAAATCCCGATCGAGCCGGCCGTGGCCGCAACACGCGCGCAACTGGACGGATTCAAGCTGTGCAGTCCCGACGGCACGCTTGTCGAGACGGTGAAGCTGACTGACTTCGTGCTGGAAAACGTGCAGGCCCGCGACCGTTCCGCGCGGATCCTGGCGGCGGTGGCGGCCTCCGCCGGCGGGGTCTTTACCTGCAACGCGAACAAATCGGAGCTGACCGTCGGCTATTCCACGCTGTATGGCGATCTGGGCGGCTACCTGGCCAACATCGCCGATCTGTGGAAGGGGGAGGTGTATGCCCTGGCCCGTTACCTCAACGCGGCGGTTTACGGCCAGCCGGTCATTCCGGAGGGGATTTTCAAGGTCACCCCGTCGGCCGAACTGAGTTCCGCGCAGAATGTGGACGAGGGGAAGGGCGACCCGATCCAGTATCCCTACCACGACTGCCTCTACCGGAGCTGGGTGGAGCGCTGGGACAGGGCCACGCCGGAAGACGTGCTGGAGTGGTATGCGGACGGTACGCTGGAAGCGCAGCTCGGCTATGCGGGCAAGGTGGCGGAGCGCTTTCCGGATGCCCAGTCCTTCGTGGCCGACGTGGAGCGCTGGTGGGCTCTGTACCAGGGCATGGGCGTGGCCAAACGGATCCAGGCGCCGCCCGTGCTGGGCGTCAAGCGCCGGGCGTTCGGGTTCGACCATCGCGAATCGCAGATGGGCGCGCGTTATACGGCCCGCTACGCCGAACTCAAGGCGCGCCTGCTCAAGGAGAACCGGTGATGAGTTTCGCGGAATTCGATCGCAGCCGCCTCCGGCTCCATGGACTGAAGGAACGCCCCAACCGGTCCCGCATCGAAGAGGACCAGGTCAAGCCCGGCGACAAGCCCGGCCGCTCCGACGCGCCCTTCCTCAACGCCATCCGCGAGGCGGCGGAGCGGATCCGGCTGGCCCGCAAGACGGACCGCCCCGTCATTTGTGCCTTCGGCGCGCACAGCATCAAGAACGGGCTCGGTCCGGTTTTCATCCGGCTGATGGAGAAGGGGTGGCTGACCCACCTCGCCACCAACGGAGCGGGGATCATTCACGACTGGGAGTTCGCCTTCCAGGGCGAGACCAGCGAGGACGTCAAGGCGAACGTGCGGGAGGGCAAGTTCGGCCTGTGGCAGGAGACCGGCTTTCACCTGAACCTGGCGCAGCTGCTGGGCGCGCGGGACGGGCTGGGCTATGGCGAATCGATCGGCCGCCTGATCGCGAAGGGCGGCCACGATGTGCCCCGGCAGGCGATGTTGCTGAGGGAGATCGCCCGCGCGGGCGAGGGGCCGGCCCAGGCGCTCCAGGCGGCGGGCGCGGCCGATCTTCTGGCCGTGCTCGGTAGGTTCGGCATTCCGCAGGGGTGGATGCCGGTGCCCCATCCGTGGAAACGGTTCAGCGTGCAGGCCGCGGCCTATCGCCTGGGCATCCCGTTCACCGGCCATCCCATGATCGGGCACGACATCATCTACACCCACCCGCTCAACACCTGCGCGGCGATCGGCCGGACCGCGGAACGGGATTTCCTGCGGTTCGCCCATGCCGTCTCCCGGCTCGAGGGCGGCGTCTACCTCTCGATCGGCTCCGCGGTCATGTCGCCCATGATCTTCGAGAAATCCTTTTCCATGTCCCGCAACGTGGCCCTGCAGCAGGGGCTGCCGCTGGACCATCACTACCTGATGATCGTGGACCTGGCGGAATCGCGCTGGGACTGGACCCGGGGCGAGCCGCCGGCGGACAACCCCGATTACTACCTGCGGTTCAACAAGACCTTCAGCCGCATGGGCGGCACGATGCGCTACCTGAGCTCGGACAACCGCGATTTCCTGACCGCGCTCACGATCGAACTCGAGGGTGGGGAGGCCGGCCATGAACGGTGAAAAACGGATTCTCGTCACGGGCGGCGCCGGCTTCATCGGGTCGGCCGTGGTCCGGCTGCTGATCCAGGAGACGCCGCACCGGGTGTGCAACCTCGACAAGCTGACCTACGCGGGCAACCTGGAATCGGTGCGGGAGGTGGCGTCCGATCCGCGCTATTCTTTTGTGCAGGCGGACGTGGCGGATGCGGGGGCCGTGGCGCGGGTGTTCGAGACGTTCAAGCCGGACGCGGTGCTCCACCTGGCGGCGGAGTCGCACGTGGACCGGTCGATCGACGGGCCGGCGGC
>CAZSUH010000058.1:13391-19109 GCA_964609905.1 uncultured Verrucomicrobiota bacterium | reverse complement strand
GGCTGGGGCTGGACGCATGGATACGATGCGCGCCTCTCGTTTTACGCCGATCCCGCCGCGGCGTTCGGCGGCCGGGCGCCGGCCGATTGCGCGGCTACGCTCCTGGGAACCGCCGTGATCGAGGATCTGCTGAAATCCGGAGCTGATCCCCTGCGGCTGGGTATCGCCTGCCTGATCGCCTCTTGGACGGCGGAAGCGCAAACGGACAGCGCGGTGTCGGTGACGGTCGGGAATCGGGCCTGGACCTTTACCCGGCAGCCGGACGGGTCGTATACGGCTCCGCCCGGCGTGACCGCTACGCTCGTGTGTTCCAACGGGCTTTTCACGCTGCGCGAGCGGCTGGGGCCAGAGTGGCGCTTCGACGCGTCGAACCGGCTGGAAAGCGTCCAGTATCCAGACGGCAACGGTCTTGGACTTGCCTATGATGCGCAGGATCGGCTGTGCGGCGTAACCAATTCGTTCGGGCGGTCGCTCACGGTTAGCTACGATGCGAACGGGCTGATCGACGAGGTGGAGGACGACGCGGGCCGGGCGGTGGCCTATTCTTATGACTCCGACGGCGACCTTGCGAACGTCACCGACTCTTGCGGCGCGGACTGGACGATTTCCACCGATGACAGCCATCGGATTGTTTCGCTGACCGATCCGGAGGGGATCGTCACCATTCAAAACGCATATAACGGGCTGGACCGGGTCACCAATCAGATTGCCGCCACGGGTGGCGGCTGGCGTTTCGGCTTCACCGGTCCCGGCGCAAACGGCGAGGAGCGGGATCCCGATGGTCGAGTCAATCGGTATGCGTTCGACGAGCGAGGTCGGACCGTCGAACAAATCGCCAAGGATGGCTCGACGAACCGGCTCTATTATGACGGGCAAAACCAGGTCACGCAGAGCGTGAACGCGGCGGGCGTGACGAGTCTATTTTATTACGACGGCCGCCATAATCTCCGCCTGACCGTGGAGGCGGCGGGCACTTCGGATGCCCGGGTCAACGACTTCGGGTATGACGCGCAGGATCGGTTGATCGACATCACCGACGCCGTGGGGCGCGTGTTCCGCATGACCTACGACGAAGCGCATCGCCTGTGCTCCGTGACCGCGCCGGACGGCGTGACGGTCACGAACGTCTTCAACGCGCGGGGGTTGCTGGAAACAATCCGTACGATTCGCGGCGGGGTCACGTTCCGGGAAACTCAACTCGGCTACAATGCGCAAGGGCTGCCGATAACCGTGGCGTCCACCGATGCGGGCACGGTGAGCAATTCCTACGATGCGGCGGGCAACTTAACGGCGGTTATGGACGGCCGGGGCAACGAAACGCGTTTTCAATACGATGCATGCGCGCGTTTGACGAATACGATCGATGCCGCCAACAACAGTTGGCCGCGTGTTTGCTGGCGCAACGGGCTGGCACGATCCGCATCCGATCCGCTGGGGCGCGTGACCGAATGGAACTGGGCGCCGTCCTATAAACTTGCGGCGTTGCGCCTGCCGGGCGGGGGCGTCTGGAGCAACGGGTACGACTCGGCGGATCGAATGACGAGTCACGTGGATTCGCAGGGGGAAACGACCGAGTTCGAACGCGATGCCATGGGGCGGATGACCCGACGAGTCGGGCCGATCTCGGAGGATCGTTTTTATTATGACGGCTTGGGGAACGTCACGGCGGCCGTGGATGGGGCTTGGGCGCGGACGGCTATCCAATACGATAAATTGAACCGGCCGATAAGCGAGGTCGATCCGCTGAGCCACACGTCCACCGTGACGCGTAATGCGCTTGGCTGGCCCCTGGAGACCGTCGATCCGCGCGGCCGCGTGACCACATTGGACTATGACCCCATGGGCCGCCTGACGCGCTTGACGAAGCCGTCGGGGCGCATCGAGATGCTGGGCTACGACGCGCTGGGTCGGCCAGCGGCCTACACGAACGCCGCGGGACAGTCGTTCCGGCTGACGTGGGACGCGCAGGGGCGTTTGCTGGCAGCTACGAATGCGCTGGGCGAAGAGGTGCAGCGGCTGGCGTATGACGCAGCCGGCAACCTGGTCGAACGGATTGACGGGGCCGGACGGAGTGCGGTGTTCGCCTACGATTGCATGAACCGCGTGACCAACGCGCTATATGCGGACGGCGCGAATCTGTCTTTCGCCTTCGATTCGGCGGGTTCGCTGATCCGTGCCGAGGGGCCGGGCGCGACCAACACGTTCGGATACGGGGCGAATGGCCTGCTGGCCGTGTCCACCAGCACGGCGGGCGGGGTGACGTTCGAAGTGCGTTACTTACGCGATGTGGCGGGGAATGTCACGAACCTCATTTATCCCGATGGGCGTCGCGTGGCTTATGAATTCGATGCGG
This sequence comes from uncultured Verrucomicrobiota bacterium, assembly GCA_964609905.1. Lineage (GTDB taxonomy): Bacteria > Verrucomicrobiota > Kiritimatiellia > CAIKKV01 > CAIKKV01 > CAZSUH01. The sequence continues at coordinate 16,756 of CAZSUH010000058.1, read as the reverse complement.
AAAACCGGCTGGCCGTGGTGCGGGACTGGAATGGGCGCGCCTATGGGTTCGAGCGGGACGGCGCGGGGCTTGTCACGAGCGTGGCTTTCCCCAATGGGGTGACCAACGTGTGGACGCGCGACCAGGCGGGGCGGGTGACGGGCTGGCGCTACGAGAAGAGCGCCACGGCGCTGATGGAGCGGAACTTCACGCTGGACGCCGTGGGACGAATCCTGGAGGCGGAATACGCGGCCGGGCCGGAACCCGCGTTCCCGGCGGTGCGGCGGCTGGATTTTGCGCACAACGCGGCGGACCGGATCACGGCGTCAGGCGTTTATGCGGGCACGAACGTGGAAAGCGCGGTCTGGCTGTATGACGGGTCTGGCGCGGTAACGAACGGCGGGGGGCGGAGCTATGCCTACGGAGCGAGGGGACTGCTGGAGCAAGCGTGGGGTGCGAGCGTGGATTTCGAGGCGGGGCATGATGCGCTGGGCAACCGGATATGGGAGCGGAACGGCGGGGTGGAGCGGTGGTTCGCGGTGAATCACGCGGATCCGTTCAAGCGTCCGCTGGTGGAGACGGACGCCGCGGGAACGGTGGTACGGCGATATCTCTGGGCACCGGACCGGTTACTGGCGGTCGAGGAGGCGGACGGCACGCTGCGGGTGGCGCTGACGGACGAGCGCGGAAGCGTGGCGGGGCTGGCGGATGCTGCGGGCGCGCTCACGGACGCGTTTGTCTATGGGCCTTACGGGGAAGACTGGGGCCGAACGGGAACGAATGACCTGGCATTTCGGTGGCTGGGCGGTTTTGGGGTGCGGCATGCGGGCGGAAGCCTCTACGTGACGCGGTTCCGGGCGTATGACGGGGAAGCGCGACGGTTCTTAAGCGCCGATCCGCTGGGACTTGCGGGCGGGGGCAATCTTTATGCCTACGGGGCCGGCGATCCGATGTTCTTCATCGATCCGCTGGGGTTGGAGGCGGAAAGTTCGTGGGGAATGCGGTTGCAGGGCGGCATACAACTTTTCGGTGGCGCGATTGAAGCGCTCTTGGGAGGCACTGCTTCAGCAACGGGGGCAGGCAGCGTGCCAGGAGTGTTGGTGATGTTGCATGGCGCCGATGTGGCGTCGGCGGGATGGCAAAAGATACTTACCGGTCGTCAGGTAGACACACTCACGTCGCGCCTCATTCAACTGGCGGGCGTCGATCCGTATTACGCCAATCTGTTGGACAGTCTTCTTTCTGCCGCCGGATCCATGTATTCGAGTACGCTTATTACACAATCGAGGCAGATTCTATTATCGGAACAGACAACCATAAAAACAGTCGCTGGGTCAGCAGACGATGTTGCCATACAGTTCGGGGAGAATGCCAACCAGATTCAACATGCATTTCGCCACACGGATGCACTAGGCATTGATCGCGTCGCTGTTCAGTCGGGTGTCCAGGCTCACCTCAAAACCGTGACGTCGCAAATCGTTTCCGGGAAACCATTCAATCAAGTTATCGAGGTTGGAGGACAACGAATTCAATACACGGCTTTCAAGCTTCAAGATGGGACCATCAACGTAGGGAGGATTCATGGCGCTCCGTAATCCATCGCCAGATGAACTTAGGCTTCTTGATTTTCTTATAGGTGGGGCCGAGGGATTTGTGGCACCGAAGGAATGGACGGCGATAATGAAGGTTGCCGACTTGAATGATAGCGGTATGGGCAGCTTGCGGCTATTCCCTGAAGGCTCCGATGTGGTTGATGCGAAATTCGGGAAACAAGCGAGTGCCTGTCAATTTACGGACAAGGATGGGGTCGCAGTCATCGCTTCGTTAAATCTCGATCAGCGCGGCAATCTCTACGAGCTGGACATTTGGAAGACAAATTTTAGAAAATTAATTCGCATCCCAGACAACCTTTATGAACTACACCGGGAGAAGAAGTTATAAAAGGCTGTGAGAATCTCAAGTAATTAGGGTCCGGACAAACGACAAAATGATTATGCTGACAGTGCAACCGACAAGTTGGATACAGCGGATTGTCTTTGGAATCATGTCCTATGAAAAAAAACGGGATGTGTGGTTCTGCGAAAAGGACGGTTTTTTATTTCGCGCGGACAATCCAGTTGAACTACTCGGGCTTGCCGCAATACGTCAGAGCCTCAAGCCGAAGGAGAATACTGAATATTGGTGGCAGATAAGCGAACCCAACATTTTGTCGGAGCTTGATCCAGAGAGTTGATGCTTTTTCCATCATTCTGCTGTTGGCTGTTGCTGGCCGAATTGGGATCATACTTTCCCTTTTTCTTGGATCATAGCGATATGGCAGAGCTACGGGCGCGGGTAATAGAACGCACTAATCCAAAAGTCGAAGTCGTGCACACCCATCGCCTGTCGGGTGCCCGATACGTGCCCTAACGCCGCGACCCGACTCAACCCGAATACCAGAGAGCTACTTCGCGCATCCAACTCGTGTTGAGTCTTGCTTTCTACCGGCAAAAAATCCGATTATAGCGGCTTTCACGGATGAGATCATCCGATGGACAGGAGCATGGCATGAAAGAATCGGTTATGGCTTTTGGGGCCGCCTATTACCCCGAACATCGGGATCCGGCGCGCTGGGAATACGATCTGGACATGATGGCGGGCGCGTTCGTGACGGCGCTGCGCGTGGGGGAGTTCGCCTGGACGCGGTTCGAGCCGTCGGAGGGACGCTACGACTTCGCGTGGATGGACCGCTTTGCCGGCCTGGCGCTGAAGCGGAATATCCGGCTGTTGCTGTGCCCGCCCTTCCGCACGGCGCCGGCGTGGCTGGTGGAGAAGGATCCGTCCATCAAGATGGAAACGGATGAGGGCGTCCGCCTGGAGTTCGGCAGCCGGTACAGCTTCTGCATCAATCACCCGGGCTATCGGGAGGCCGGCCTGGCCCTGGCGGCCGCGCTGGCCGCGAAGTTTGCCAAATCGCCGGCCGTGCTCGGGTGGCATCTGGACAACGAGTTCGGCGACGAGCCCGATTGCCACTGCCCGATCTGCCACGCGAAGTTCCAGGAGTGGCTGAGAGCCAAGTATCAGTCGATCGGGCGCCTGAACCGGGAATGGGGGAATGTGTTCTGGAGCCTGGAATACAACAAATTCGAGCAGATCCCGACGCCGCGGGTCAGCAAGACCGTCCACCATCCCGCGCTCCTCATGAATTGGCGGCATTTCCGGAGCGAGTGCACGATCGACATCATCGGGCGGCTGGCGGAAACGCTTCGCACGCGGGGCGCGAAACAGCCGGTCACCACGAATTTCCAGACCTGGAATCACGCCACCGACTACTACCAGGCGGCCAAGCATCTGGATGTGTGCGGCACGAACTATTATCCGGCCTACGGCGATGTCTGCACAACCGA
>CAZSUH010000058.1:4223-13291 GCA_964609905.1 uncultured Verrucomicrobiota bacterium | reverse complement strand
ACGACCGTGGAGAGCCGGATCGCGACCCTGTTCGACCTCCCCACGGCATGGGTCGAGGAGACGGGCTGGGCGTTCCAGGGCGACCAGAGGCTGTATGGCACCCATTACGGGAAAACGATCCGGCGCGCGATCCGCAAACGCCATTTCAACTGCGATGCGGTGGGGCGGGACGGCGATTTCAGCGCCTACCGGGTGCTGGTGGTGTCGCAGCTCTCGCCGGTCGATGACGCCCTGGCGGACAAACTGGTCCGGTATGTGAAGGCCGGCGGAACACTTGTGTGGCATCCGTGCAGCGGGCTCAAGAACATGGAAACCGCCATCTATCCTGAGCGGCTCCACCCGGCGCTGCATGAGCTGTTCGGCATCGACGTGCGGGAATATGCCACCTCGACGTTCAAGGAACCCCGGCCCTTTACCTACCGGGGCGACACGTATAACGGCGGCTGGTTCTACGACCTGCCGGTGTTGCGCGACGCCGAATCGCTCGGTAGTTATGCCGGAAACTGGTTCGCCGGAACCCCGGCCGTCACGGTCCGGAAGGCCGGCAAGGGCCGGGCGTATTATGTGGCGACCTTCGCCGAGGAGCGGTTCTACGTCGATTTTCTCCCCGCGCTCTGCGAAGAGTCGGGCATCGAGCCGGTTCTGAAGGCGCCGGTGAACGAGAAGCTGGAAATCGCCGGGCGCAGCGCGCCGGACGGGCGCCGGTTCGTGTTTCTGCTGAGCTACAGCGACCAGGAACAGACCGTGGAATTGCCCGCCTCCTTCGAAGATATCTGGAACGAGGAGCGGGTGCCCCCGCATTGCGTCATGCCGCCGTATGGCGTTCGCATTTTGCGGGCGGGGGAAGCGGATTCCGAGTCGGCGCAGAAAAGGGGAAAATCATGAATCAGCCGACCCTGGTTGGGCGGCGCCGATGGGTTTCCCTCCTGGTGGCGGGAGCCGCGGTTTGCAGCAGTCTGGCGATGTCGGCAAGGAGCCCTCTTAAAGCGGTCGAAACGGATCTGGGAAACGGGTTTACCTGCCTTGGGATCGCCGCGCCGGTATCCGCTTCGCGCGGACTGGCGCTCGCGAAGGACGGACAGGGACGAAGCGTGGCGCTGGTCTGGCTGAACGATTATCGCGGCGGGTATGCGCTGCTGCAGATCGATGCGACCACGGGGAAAAGCGTCCAGCGGCCCGTGCCGTTCCCGACGGGCGGCGACACGCCGTTCACCTCGTTCCTCTCGAGCGGCAACCGATACTATGCCCATTTCGGGGATCATTTCAGCGAATACGATCCCGTGACGCGTGTTTTCACGTTCTGGACCAACACGGCGCCGACCACGGCCTTCAGCATCGTCGAGGACGACCGGGGCGTCATCTGGTCGGTCACCTATCCGCAGAGCGGGCTCGCGTCGTTCGATCCGAAGACGCGCGCGTTTCGGGATTACGGCCAGTTATACAAACAGAACTGGAACCAGTATCCGGGCAAACTCTCCCTGGACGACGCGGGCTGGATCTACTGGGTTGTCGGGAACGCCTTGGGCCAGGTTATCGCGTTTGATCCCAGGACCGGGACAGTCAAGCCCCTGATTCCGGAGGCTCAGCGTCATCCTGGCGGCGGCGACGTGTATCGGGCGACGAACGGCATGGTTTATGCCTCGGTTGGCCGGCAGACGGGGTGGCTCGAATGCCGCGCGGGCGAGATGCGGAAAGTCGAGGGGAAACCGCCGGAGCGCCGGAGTGCCGGCGTCAAAACCAAGCCGATGACGTTCCCGGACGGCCGGCGCCTGGTGAAGGTCGATCTTGAGGCGAGCCTCCTGACGGTGGAGGAGGCTGGCACCAACACCACCCGGACGATCCCGTTTGCCTACGAGAGCGGGGGTGCGCCGATTATGGGCGTCGCCGTGGCCCCGGATGGCACCCTGTGCGGCGGCACGACCCATCCGGCCTATTTTTTCAGCTATAATCCCGCCACGGGCCGGTTGACCCACCGGCCCGCGCTCGGGCAATGGAACGCCATGGCCCGGCAGGGCGACCGGTTTTACACCGGCACCTACACCGGCGGCGCGATCCTGGAGTGGAATCCGTCTCGTCCCTGGGTGGCGACGAAACCGGGCGACACGAATTCCAATCCGAGGCACCTGGGCGAAAACCGGCAAGTGATGAACCGCCCGCATAAATTGCTGCCTCTGCCCGACGGTCACACGATCGTCATGGGCGGCACGGCCGGATACGGGGCCACCGGCGCCGGCCTCGTGTTCTGGGATTCCGCGACCCGAACCAAGACCCAGGTGGCGGAAACGAACATTCTGCTCCACCATGCCACGCTCAGCCTGGTGGCCCTGCCGGGCAACAAAATCCTTGGCGGCTCGACCGTTCGGCCCGGCACCGGTGGCGAACGCAAGGCCGAGATCGCGGAATTGTATATCCTGGATGCGGCAACGAAAAAGCTGGAATGGCATCAGGCCGTGCTGACCAACGCGCACGAATACACCGACATGTGCCTCGGCCCCAGGGGGCTGGTCTTCGGCCTGGCGGACGGGCCGTTGAACAACGCTGCCGATCGATTGCGGCAGGAGGATGGAAGGCGATTCTTTGTCTTCGATCCCGTCCGCAAGGCGGTAATCCACGAAGCCGACACGGAGCCGGAATTCGGGCCGATTTCCTACCAGCAGGGATATCGCAAACTGCTGGCCGGACCGGACGGCCGCTTCTTCATTCTGTTCACGCACGGCATCGCCGAGGTGGACCCGGAAACCTACAAAATCACGCTCCTGGCCAAGTCGCCCGTCCCCATCGAGTCAGGCGGGGACATTCTCGATGGTCTCCTTTATTTCGCGAGCGGGTCGCGCCTGTATAGTTACAAAATCCCCAATCCTGTTTCACGGAGCAAGCCATGAAGCGATCGACGATGTTCCTTTTTCGGCCGTGGCGCCTGATCCTGTTGGTTGGCGCATTCGCCGGCGGTTGCGTATCGGGCCAGAGTTCGGCGCCGCTGGGCAACGGGTATTTCGACCACGGGATCGCCGCGCCGATCGCCACCGCCCGCGGCATCGTTGCCACCACGGGGGCGAAGGGGCGCGCCGCCGTCCTGGTCTGGCTCTACGATCATCGCGGCAGTTACGCGCTGCTGGACATCGACGCGGACACGGGGAAAAGCCTCCAGCAGCCCGTGCCGTTCCCCTGGGGCGGAGACGCGCCGTTTTCCTCGGTGCTGTCGAGCGGCAACAAGTATTACACGCATTTCGGGAGCCATTTCTGCGAATACGACCCGGTGTCGCGGGCCTTCACGTTCTGGACCAACACCGCGCCGAGAATGGCGATGAACATCGCCGAGGACAAGGACGGGGTCATCTGGTCGGCCACCTATCCCCAGAGCGGGCTGGTATCGTTCGATCCCAAGACGCGCGTGTTCAAGGACTACGGTCATCTCTATAAGCAGAACTGGGCCGAGTATCCGAGCGGCGTATCGGTGGACGATGCGGGCTGGGTCTATTGGGCCATCGGCAACGCGGCGTGCCAGATCCTGGCATTCGATTCCAAGACTGGGACCGTGAAGCCCTTGGTCCCGGAGGAGAAGCGCCGGCCGGGCGGCGCCTCCGTGCAACGGGGGACCAACGGGATGGTGTATGTCTCGATCGGACGGCAGGACGGCTGGTTCGCATGCCTGGGCGGGGAGATGAAAAAGATCGAGGGGCAACCGCCGGCCCGCCAGGTGTTCGGCGCCGGCGGCAGCCAGGGCCTGTCGCAAATGCGCTTTCCGGACGGTCGGCGGGCGGTGAAGGTCGATCTTGAGACCCGCACCCTGGTGGTGGAAGATGCCGGGACCAATACCACCAAGACGGTCTCGTTCGACTATACGAGCGAGGGCGCGCCGATCATGGGCGTGGAAACGGCGCCGGACGGCACGGTCTGCGGCGGGACCACGTTCCCGGCCCGGTTCTTCAGTTACAATCCGGCGACCGGCCGCCTGGTCAACCGGCCCGCGCTCGGGCAATGGAACACCGTGGCCCGGCAGGGCGACCGGTTTTACATCGGCGCGTATGCCGGCGGCAATCTGCAGGAATGGGATCCTGCGCGCCCCTGGGTGGACACTAAGGCGGGCGGCACGAACGGCAATCCGCTCCTCCTGACCGACAGCCGGCCTCACATTGTCCGGCCGCATGTGCTCTTCTCGCATCCGGACGGCAAGACGGTGATCATGGGCGGCACGCCCGCCTATGGGGCGACGGGCGGCGGGCTGCGGTTCTTCAACCGCGAGACGCGGGAACTGCTGCTAATCCCTCACACGAACCTGATCCCGGAACATTCGACGTTGAGCCTGGCCGCGCTGCCGGGGGGCAAGCTGCTGGGCGGCACCACCACCGCGCCGGGCACGGGCGGACTCAAGAAGGCGGAGGTCGCGGAATTGTATGTGCTGGACATGGCCACGAAGGCCGTGGAATGGCGCCAGGCGCTGCTGCCCGGCGTCCAGGGCTACACCGCCCTGATTCAGGGCACCAACGGCATGATCTTCGGTTTTGCGGACCGCCGGCGATTTTTCGTGTTCGATCCCGCGGCGCGCAAAATCGTGCATGAACAGGACGTTGGCGACACGCTCGGGACGACCGTGGGCGGGCAGGGACCGCGGGTGTTCGTGTCCGACGGGAAAGGCGCCATCTACATTCTGTTCAAAAGGGGTGTGGCGCAACTGGATCAGAAAACGTATGCGATCGCGCTGCTGGCCGAGTCGCCGATCGCGCTCGGGGTGGGCGGGACCTTCCTCGGCAACGTGATCACCAACGAGAATTCGGGGCTGGACGATGTGCCGGTTGCCGAGTGTCTGGGCGGCGCCTTTCTGGACGGTCGCATCTACTTCGCCAACGGCTCGCACCTGTACAGCTTCAAGATTCCGGAGCGCCGCTGACCGCTTTTTGGATGCAATCCGAATGGCGGCAGGCTGACGGGTGACGGAAACGAAGTTGCGGCGTTTCGGGCGGAATCAATTCGCGTGCCTGATCGAAACGCCGCACTAGCCCTGTTCCGAGTTGACTTGCCGGACCGCCTCCACCAGCGCGGCGAGGTTTTCGAGCGGAGTCCCGGGCAGCGCGCTGCAGGAGCCGCACAGAAGAAGGCGGCGCCGTGGACTGAGTGAGCGAAGGAGGGCGATTCCCGCCTCGCGCACCTCGGCAGCCGAACGGTTCAGGAGAAAATTCAGGTCCAGGTTGCCTTTCCCGATCGTGGATTCGGGCAGCGTGTCAAGGAACGCCGCCAGGTCGGTCACATCGCCGCTGGGCGGGGCCTGGAAGCCTTCGAGGATGTCGGGTGCCAATTCGGCGTAGAAGCCGTCGTTGCGCAGGGCGGTCATGCGTCCGCATTCGTGCAGGTAATAGAGCCCGCCGCGCGCCCGGGCTTTTTCCCGGTTTTTCAGCATGTGGGGCAGGGCATAGCGGCGCAGGAGGGCGGGGGAATAGAGGGTTCCCTCGGTGCCCTCGAACAGGAGCGGGATGCCGCACTCGAAGGCCACCTGCGCGGCCGCGACGCTGAGGGTGGCGTTCAGGGCGCAAATCTGGTCCATGCGTTCAGGTTCGTCCATGAACAGGAGGATGAGGTCGGTTGCCGCGAAGAGGCTGTGGCAACGGTGGGGAGCGCTGGCGATGAAGTAGGGGATGGCCCGCTGTCCGGCCTCCTCCACGACCCGCTTGAGCGTGGGGCGCATGCGGTCGAGCCCGTCGATCGAGCGGCGGATGAAATACTCGTAGGCGTCCAGGTCCGCGGGCGAGGAGAAAGCGTAGTGGGAGATCTGACGGGACTGGTGCGGCACGAAGGTGTCCACGAGGGTGAACTCGCCGTGCGGCGTGCGGATGGCGTTGATCCGCTGGAGGAAGCCGTTCTCCTCGACCAGGCGGGTGTGGTAGTCCAGCATGCCGGCTTCGCAACCGAGCACCTCGAAGAAGGGGATGAACCCGCAGGCCTGGCCCACGCCGGCGATATCGGCGATTACGCGCGAGTCGCAGGACGAACCGAGCCAGCGGTGCCCGTGCAGTTTCTGAACCATCACGTTCGTGAAGAGGGGGCTGGCGGCGAACCGTTCGGGGCGTTGGCCGCGGATGAAATCGAGCATGTCGCCGGCTGTTTTCATGGCGCCTTTCAAAACATCATTTCCAAGGCGGAGCGTGCCTGCTTGCGGATGGTCCGCGCGTCCACCCGTTCGATCGCGAGGTTGAAGCCGATTGCCGAGTCGGCGTAATCCGAGCGATAAAAGGTCAGTTGCGATACGGCCGGGAAGGCGGGTTTGAAGGGTTTGAACGAATCAAGCGCTCCGAGCGCGCGGGTGACGGCGGTTCGGATGGCGTTGTGCGCGGCCGAGATGGACAGGCAGGCGGCGTGATTGCGGCCGATGCCGCGCTTGACGACGGCGCACTCCACGCGGCCCAGCAGCGCCGTGGCTTCGTCCGCGGCGGCCTGATCGCCGGTCACGGCCACGACGGGGACATTGAAGTGTCCGGCCCAGGCGGCTTCGATGCCGATTTCGCCGAGCACCTGGTCGTTGAGCCGGTATTCGAACCAGGAGGCGGAACTCATGGTGTGGTCGAGGAATCCGTTGAGCGTGCCGGCCCGGGCATGATGGCCGAGCAGGATCACGCCGGCGAAGGTTTCGTCGAGGGAGGGGAAGAGGCTGAGCCGGTCGCCGCCGGGGGTTTCGTAGCGGGCTCGCGGGTTCATGTCTTTCAAGCGGATCTGGCCGCCGCCGCCGTGGGTATCGGCGGCCACCACCTCCGTGGCGCCGGCCTGGAAGGCGGCGTCGATGGCCGCGTTCATGTCGGCCATCATGAGTTGACGGCCCTCCTCGTAGGCGGGCTTGTCGGCCTGGACCTGCTCCATTTTCCGAATGCCGGAGATGCCTTCCATGTCGGCGAGAATATAGAGTTTCATGTCGAATCCTCTTGTTGGGTCAACGAAATATAGTGGGGTTTAGCGTTGACACACAATCAAAATCACGTGTAGATTCGCCCATACAATGAGTGTTCCATGAAATCGGAGAAACGACGATGAGCACAATGAAACGGATTGGGCGCGTGCGTGGCAGGGCGATTGCGATGGGGCTGGCGCTGGTGTGGGCGGGCGAGGGGGCCATTGCGGCGGAGACTACGCCGGTCGTGAACGAGGGGCGGCAGGAGGCGGTGGAGATCGGGCGCGCCTGGGGGCATAAGTTCCCCGAGCAGATTGTGCTGGTGGTCAGCCAAGGCACCAATGGGCCCGCCAACATCATGACCGCGGGCTGGGCCATGACGGCCTCCGGCGATCCCTCCAGCGTGGCCGTGTCCATCGCGAAGGAACGGTATTCGCACGGGCTGATCATGCAAACCAGGCAGTTCGTGGTGTCGTTTCCCGGCGACGACATCGAGAAGGCGATGCTGTTCTGCGGCACGAAATCGGGACGGGATGTCGATAAATTCGCCGCCACCGGGTTAACGGCGAAGCCGTCCAAAAAGGTCAAACCTCCGATCATCGAGCAATGCATCGCCAACTTCGAGTGTGAAATGACCCACGCCGTGGATGTGGGCTCGCACACGATTTTCGTCGGCAGGATCGTGTATGCCTGGCAGCATGAAAAGGCCGACAACATGCGCCGGATCTATTCCCTGGGCGGATTGGGCGGCCGTCGGTTCGGGGCCTGGCCATGGCCAACCAAAGCGGAAAGCGCAATCGCCCCAACACCTTTGAAATGAACCACAAAGGGACTGCCGGTCACGATGAAGTTTAAGGTTGCGTTTTCAGCCGCGAAACGCACAATTGCTCGATGATGATCAAGCAGTAACGAAAGGAACGGCGCGACATGGGTATCAGTCTCGGGTTGGTCGGTCTGGGTTCGTTCGGGGGCGGTTCGTTCGCCCATCTGTTCAAGAGTCATCCGGCGGTGGAGCGGATCGGGCTGTGCGATCTGGAACCGGAGCGGATTGCCAAGTTCGCGAACGATCCGTTTTTCAAGGACAAATTCAACCCGCGCGACGCGTATGCGTCGCTGGATGCGATCTGTCAGGCGGACTTCGACGCGCTGGTCATCATCACGCAGCCGTGGCTGCACGCGCCGCAGTGCGTGCAGGCCATGGAGTCGGGCAAGCATGTGTACAGCGCGGTGCCGATCATTTCGATTCCCGACGACGAGGAAATCCTCGAGTGGTGCGACAAACTGGTGGCGACCTGCCGGAAGACGGGGCTGTTCTACATGCTGGGCGAGACCACCTATTACCGGCCCCAGGCCATGTTCTGCCGGCGGAAAGCGGCGGAAGGGCAGTTCGGCGATTTCGTCTATGCCGAGGGGGAATATATTCACGATACCGATGCGTGGTGCAACCTGCGCAAGGTGTCCCATTCCCGTTCCATCGGCAAGGCGGGGCAGGAGTGGAAAAAGATTGCCGCCCAGTATCGGGAGCGCGGTTGCAAGGGCGGCCCCATGCACTATCCCACGCATTCCACGAGCGGGCCGGTCTGCGTGATGAAGGCGCATGCCGTAAAGGTGACGGGGTACGGGTATGCCAACCGGGACGGCGATCCGGCGCACAAGGGCAGCGCGTTCTCCAATGAGATGGCGCTCTTTAAAATGAGCAACGGCGCGGTGGTGCGCATCGCCGAGATGCGAGAGACGCCCGGTTCGATCGATCCGACGGAAGGCGAAATCTTTCGTGTCATGGGCACCCGCGGCACGTTCTCGATGAACCACTGGTACCATACGGAACGGCCGGACTACTCCCACATCGATCTAAACAAGCTGCCGACTCCGAGCGTGACCAAGCTGAAGGATGAGGAGATGTTCGATCCGCTGCCGGAGGCGGTCAAGGACGCCTTCAAGCGGGCCATGAACCGGGGCAAGTCGGAGGCGGACATCCAGAACATGGACTTCACCCCCACGGGGCATGGCGGCTCGCATCCGTATCTGGTGCATGAGTTTGTCGATGCGGTGGCGAACCACCGGCAGCCGGCCGTCAACATCTGGGAGGCGGCCCGGTATATGGCGATGGGCGTGATGGCCCACAAATCCGCCTTGAAAGACGGGGAAACCTTGGCTGTGCCCGATTGGGGCGATGCTCCGGGCTGAGTGAACG
>CAZSUH010000058.1:0-4123 GCA_964609905.1 uncultured Verrucomicrobiota bacterium | reverse complement strand
CACCGCCGGCGACTTCGCGGTCACGGTCGGCGGCAACGTCGATCTGCTGATCGTGGCGGGCGGCGGCGGTGGAGGCAACACCATCGCGGGCGGCGGCGGGGCCGGCGGGTTGATTTACACCAGCACCTATGCGCTGGCTGTGGGCACTTACCCGGTGAGCGTTGGCCTCGGGGGAGGCAGTTCGAGCGTCAATGGAGGAAAAGGAACCAACGGGACAAACTCCTCGTTCGGTTCCTTGATCGCGTTTGGCGGAGGCGCGGGGGGGGGGTATTCAAGCGGCAACGGCACCGGGAATAATGGCGGTTCGGGCGGAGGCAACGCCGCTACTTATTCTTCCGGCGTCTCATCGGGCACCAACGGGCAGGGGAATGCCGGAGGAACGACGGGAAACAACACCAACGGCGGCGGGGGCGGCGGCGGCGCCGGCAGTGCGGGGACAAACGGAACGAGTTCGCTTGGTGGAAAGGGCGGCGTCGGGCTTGCTTATGATATTTCAGGGACCTTGACCTATTATGCGGGCGGCGGGGGCGGCGGCGCGAGATACACACAATCCATAAAAGCCACGGCCGGTGCGGGCGGCAATGGCGGGGGGGGGAGCGGAGGGACGACGGGTGTCGGCACCAATGGGGAGCCGAATACCGGGGGCGGGGGCGGCGGGGGCGGATTTGACGGAAGCTACTGGCGCCCCGGCGGCGTCGGCGGTTCCGGCATCGTGATTGTGCGCTACCACAGCACGCCCGCCTTGGACAATGCCGGCGGCGCGACGAATGTCACCCTGACTTCGGCCTTTCTCAACGGATCCCTGCTTGATGGGGGCATCTCGCCGGCCACGGTCTTGGTCTACTGGGGCGCCTCCGACGGCGGAACGAACGCGGAGGCGTGGGCCAACACGAACGTGTGGGTCGCGCCGCAATCGCCGGGCGCCTTCACGATTGAAGCGTCGGGACTGGCACCCAACACGACCTATTACTACCGGTTCGCCGGGACCAATGAGGCGGGCATCGGATGGGCCGGCGAGACCGCTGCCTTTATCACGGGCGACGTATGGATCGAGAAAACGGCCGACGCTTCCGAGATCGGCCCCACGCCGGGCATCTTCACGGTGCATCGGGTTTCCACGGCCACGAACGTGTCCTTGACCGTGAACCTGACGTTTGGCGGCACGGCGGAAAACGGCACGGACTATGCCGCACCGGGCGCCAGCATGACCATTCCGGAAGGATCGGATGCGGCAACGATAACGGTGACGCCCTTATTCGATCACTTTCTGGAAGGGATGGAGACGGTGCAGGTGACCGTGGATTCCGGCTTGTATGTGGTCGGATCCCCGTCGAACGCGACGCTGGAGATCGCCGATTACGGAATCGTGACGGCGACCTGGGACGGCGGGGGCGCTAACGTGTTGGCCTCCAACCCCACCAACTGGGTGGATGACGCCGCTCCGGTGGCGGGCGATGCGATTTTGCTGGACTCTCGAAACCACAAGGCCATGACGTGGAATCTGGATGTTCCGGTCCAGTCCTGGACCCAGAACGGATACAACGGCACGGTGACGGTGGCGACCGTCTATCCCGGCCAGGGCGCGTTCACCAACTTCGCGATCCTGGGCGACTGCGTCATCAGCAACGGCGTCTGGACGCAGACGGCCAATCCCAATGTCAATTTCGAGAGCAACCGTCTCTGCGTGTCGGTGGGGGGCCGATTGATTGTCGGCGCCGATGCGGCGATCGACGTGACGGGAAAAGGCTATGGCGCAGGGCGAGGTCCCGGCACGGCCGGAGGCGGCCAACAGGTGGCCGGCGCGTCCCATGGCGGGCGAGGCCTCGTCTATGCCGGAAAGCAGCCTGGTCCCTGTTACGGTTCGGTGGTGGCGCCGGTCAACCTGGGAAGCGGGGGCGGTTATTCGGCCGGCGGCGGCGCCATCCTGTTCAGAGTGGCGGGCGTGGTTTCGAACGACGGCCTTTTCTGCGCGGAGGGGGGGAAATCGGATCATTACGAGGGAGCCGGCGGCAGCCTCTATATCGTGGCCGGCGCGCTGACGGGAACGGGCACGTTCCGGGCGAACGGCGGGATATTTACGGGAACCGCCGCGCCGGCCGGCGGCGGACGCGTGTCGCTGGTGCTGACCAATGCGGGGGCCGTCTTTTCCGACTTCGCGGGGACCATTTCGGCATACGGGAGCCAAAGATCCGGAGTCGAAGGCGGCAGCGCGGGCACGATTTACCTGGAGACGGCTGCCCACGCTCCCGGCAAAGGCGAGCTCATCGTGAATAATTACTGGGGAGCCCGCGGATACGGAGCTTACAATACCGATCTCAACGACATCGACGCGGTATCCTATGAATTCAGCCGGATCACGCTGACCAACGGCGGCCAACTCAACATCGGTTCGGATGATGCCCTGATCGCCACCAACACCGTCTTGGTCGGTGCGAATTGCGTCAGCAACGGCATCTGGATTTCCGGTGGGACGCTGCTGGCGCCCTCCGTTTTCGCCTATTCCAACTTTTTTATCGGGATCAGCGGCGAAGGCTCCACGTTCAGTCCGGCGACGTCGTTGACCATCGGCACGAACACCGAATTCCGCGTGGACAAGCCGCACGCGATGGCGGGCGATCTGGTTATCGCGGCCGGCGGCAAACTGACCCACACGGCCAACCTCAGCAGCAGCGTGGAATACTACAAAATCAACCTGGCCCTGGGCGGTTCGCTGTTGGTTCAAACCGGGGGCGTCGTGGACGTCACGGGGAGAGGGTTTCCCGTGAACTATGGGCCGGGGACGCACCCCTTCAATAGCAGCGGCGCGAGCTACGGAGGACTCGGGGTGGGCGGCCTATCGTGCTACGGTTCGCTTGTGGCGCCGACCAACCTGGGCAGCGGCGGCCGTTCCGGAAGCGCGGGCGGCGGCGTCATTCAACTGGCGGTTTCGGGCACGGTCAGCAATGGAGGAACCATCCGAGCCAATGCTGCCGAAAGCACCTCCCGTTCGGGCTCCGGCGGCGGCATTTTCATTACGGCGGGCACCCTGACCGGTTCCGGGCCGATCCAGGCCAACTCCGCCATCAATGTGTCCAGCGACAGTCCGGGCGGCGGCGGCCGAATCGCGCCTGGTGGTGACCAATGCCGGGGAAAACATATTCGCCTATGCCGGTGCCATCACGGCCTATGGCGGCCGCAAGCCGGCGTCCACGTCCGGCGGCGCCGGCACGGTCTATCTGCGCAATCCCGGCCAGGGACTTTATGAAGGCACTCTGATTGTGGATAACGACAACCTGACCGGGCTGGCCACGGAGATCAGTTCCAACGTCACCGACACCTCGGTCGCCAACGTGCTCATCCAGCGCAAAGGCTACCTGCTGCTGAACACGAACCAGACCCTGACCGTGAGCGGCATCTGGTCCAACACGGCCAGTTTTGCGGGCTTCACGGACGCCGCGGTGATTTTCGAGGGCGGGGCGGGCTCGACGTCGACGATATACGGCTCAACCACGTTTAAGGGATTGGTCTGCACGAATGCAGGGAAGACCCTTGTGTTCGAGGCCGGCACAACGAATTCCGTGGAGGCCCAGGGCCGGTTTCGGCTGAAGGGCGCGGATTCCGCGTTGGTGACGCTGCGCTCATCCGCGCCCGGAACGGCGTGGAAGTTGAATGTGAATCCGGCGGCCGATCAGTCGGTGAATGGGGTGGATGTCGCCGATTCAGATGCGAGCGGAGGAGTGGAAATCACGGCGGTGAACAGCACGGACAGCACGGGTAACTCGAACTGGCGGTTTGTCAGCGTGGTCCCGGGCGAAACGATCACGTGGACGGGTGGAACCAGCACCGTCTGGTCGGCAACGGGCAACTGGGACCTGGTGCGGTATCCGCTCGACACCGACACGATCGTCATTCCCGGCGGCCTGACGCGGTATCCGGTCCTGGACGCCGATCGGACGGTCAACCGCCTCTCGATCCAGTCGGGCGCCTCACTGGCGCTGGCGGGGTATAACCTGACCGTCACCAATTGTCTCGCGGTGGCGGGCACGTTAACCGCTTCGGGCACGGAAACGATCACATTGTCGAAGGATGCCGATTTCACGGGCGGCACATACGATTCGGCCCGGTCCTCGCTGATTCTGGCGGG
>CAZSUH010000057.1:0-19352 GCA_964609905.1 uncultured Verrucomicrobiota bacterium | reverse complement strand
TTTTCGACGAGGCCTGCGGATTTCCCGAAGGCTCGTACGGCCTCGTCCGGGTCAATCTCCCCGCCAAACTCGTCAAGGCCGGCCGCAATAGCCTCGATGTCGCCTGCACGTCGAAGGGGGTCAGCAAGCACAACGGCCCGTGGATGATGATCAACTACGCGATCGTCAGGGGCGCCCAATAGGCCGCGAATACCGACGCAACCTTTCTGATCGCGCATTAAGCCTTGCGTTTCCCCCGGTAAAAGGTCACGATTCCACCTTTTGAAAGGAGAACCACGCGCGATGACCAACATGAAACTCCTCGGCATGAGTCTTCTGCTCGCAGCGGTCCCGCTTTTCGGCGCCGAGGCATTCAAGGATGCCGCGGAAGCGCAGGCCCTTCTCGCCAAGACCGACGCGCCGGACGGGCAAAAATTCGAGGCCTATCGCTATCTGGCCGAGCGCGTGGCCGGCGGCTGGTCGACCTGGTCGCCCCAGTTCGAGGCCTACTACATCCAGCTTGTCCCGGAAGAAGAATACCGGAAGATGCGCCTGGACTTCCGACGGTATCTCGAAGAGGCGCTGAAGCTGCGCAGCTCGGACACGCAGACGCGCATCGAGCTCGGCGCGTACCTGGCTTATCTCGGGGAATCCGACAAGGCGCTGGAGACGCTGAAGCCGGCGCTTTCAACCAGCAATCTCACCGAGCGGCAGCAGGCCGATATCCTCATCTGGATGGCCGAATCGGCCTGGCAGAAGGGCGACCTGAAGGCAACGAAATCGTTCCTGGAGGACCTCGTTTCCCGCAAGCTCAAAACATCCGGACGAATGTCGCCCGACCCCGCCGCACTCGCCGCCGATGCGCTCGATGCGCTCGGCGAGGACAACCTGGACGCGCTCAAGATGCCGGTCTCCAGCGATGCCAAAGTCTATCCGACCGCGCAGCAGGCGGAGTATACGGACGCCTTTGCGCCGCTTTCGAAAGGCGTGGCGCTGGTCCTGGGCCAGGATATTCCGGAAGACGACGCCCGCGTGAAGATGCTGAAAACCAAGTTCGCGCGCTTCGGCATCGCCTTCGACGCGAAGGCCCCGTTCGCCATCCGCATCAACACCGGCGAGATCGACGCGCCCGAAAAGGCCGAGGGCTACGCCATCCGCGTTTCGAAGGAGGGCGCCCTCCTGCAGGGGCGGGACATGCTTGGAACAACCTGGGCCGTCGTCAGCCTCATCCAGCTTGTGGACCAGTCGAAAAAATCGCTGCGAATCTGCCGTGTTTCCGACTGGCCGGACGTTCTCATGCGCGCCCATACCACGACGTTCCGGCACGGATTGGAAATCGACCTCTTCTGCAAGATCGACTGCGGGTGCCAGCAGTCGATGAGGACGCTCTTCTTCGGCGACACCCCGCTCCGGAAACTCGTGACGGAGCAGGCGATCCGTCGGCACCGGGCATTCGGGCTCGATTACATGGCGGGCGACCGCTCCCAGACGATGTATCCCAAGTTCCCGCTGACGAGCGAGCGGACCTTCCAGCGCAACTTCGAACACTGCTCGTGGATCGCGGCCGCCGGCGGCATCGCCTACATCATGCACGACGACAGCCGGCACCCGCTTCACCCGCAGGATGTCGAGCGGAGCGGGAATGCCGCGAACCAGGACATGAAGTACCTGACGCGGTTGTACCGCGCCGTGAAGGCAAAATATCCCCAATTCAGGATGAACTTCGGGCCGGTGTTCTACTGGGGCCCCTACTTCAGTCCGGCCTTCAAAACGATTGAAGCGAAATACAACGAGCCGAGGGACAAATACTACGAGGCCATCAAAACGGAATTGGATCCGGAAATCATGGTCTCGTGGACCGGCTACCGGCTCATCACCTACGACAACCTGAAGAGCGACACCGACTGGGCTTTCAACGCCTTCGGGCGCAAGCCGTTCTACTGGCAGAATCGCCCCGGCCTTCACAACGGCGACGTCTATCCCGCCGACATCATGCCCTGGACGGAATGGTATTTCGAGGGGTGGGGGACCAACGTGTCGGGCTATGTCCTGAATTCCGGGCTGCCCTCGCGCGCCTCCCTGTGCATGACCCTGGCCGACGCGCTCTGGAACAGGAATGGCTACAAGGCCGCCGAATCCGTCCGGCGCGCCCTGGACGCGCTCGCCGGCCGCGGCTTCCACGACATCGTCAAGGTTTCCGGCGACGCCCTGGCGGAGCTCGATGGCTACCGGTACCGCGAGTTCACCCCGCTTGCGCTCACCGAGATACCCCGGATCGAATCCTGCGTGGCGCGCGCGCGCAAGGCCTATGACGAAGCGTGCGCCAAATTTCCCGACGCCATGAAAATGTATGCGGCCGACCTCGCATTCAATCTCACCCGCTCGGAATCGCTCCTCAAGAGCGCGAAGGCGGCCAAACCCGGCCATTTCCAGGCCGCCTACAAGAACCGGATCAGCGCCACGCGCGAGCTGGCCGTGAAGGAGGCCGGCCTCGACGAAGCCAAGGGCGATATCCTCCGCACCGCCGCCGATTTCCTCGGCGGCGCGTTAGAGGGAACGCGCCCGACCGATGCCCGGTTCGGCATGGTGTTGCGGGCCGAGGGAACGCCCATTCACCGCTTCGGCATTCCGTTCGATGCCGTCAAAAGAGCGCCCCTCGAACTCACGCTTTGCGGCAGCGCCGAGACGAACCGGGAATTACCCGTTTTCATGCGCATCACGCTGAACGGCAAAACCGTTTTCGACGAGGCCTGCGGATTTCCCGAAGGCTCGTACGGCCTCGTCCGGGTCAAGCTCCCCGCCGAACTCGTCAAGGCCGGCTCCAACCTCCTCGATGTCGCCTGCACGTCGAAGGGGGTCAGCCAGCACAACGGCCCGTGGTTGATGGTCAACTACGCGATCGTAAGGGGCGTCCAATAGGCCATGAATGCCGACGCAACCTTTCTGAAGTTTTTTACAACCCGCAACATGGAGTGAGCCGCATGACCGCAAAATGTGTTCTGTCTGTTTGTGTAGGAGCCGCGTTATTCGCTGCCGGGACCGCGTCATTGGCGCAGACCGCCTCGACTATCGAAGTCCGCCTCAAAAAGGCGTCGAACATCAATGACGACGCCATTAATGCCGCATTGAAAAAAATCCAGATGACCAGCGGTCCTCTCGGGACCGGGGCGGCGGAACTCTGCCTGAAGAATTACGAGGAGTTCGACGCCGCGCTCGCCGTGCAGCACCAGGAGGAGGAGGCGGCCGCGCAGGCTTTGCTCGCGGCGAAGGACGCGACCGTGAAACAGAAAATCGCCGCGCTCTCGAAACTGGTCGGTCTCCGTTCCGGACGATTTGCGGATGTTCCCCAGTTTATCACGCGCTACGAGGACTGTCTTCCCGAAAAGGAGGTCGCGAAGATCGCGAAGGAGTATCGCGGTTATCTGAAGCAGTGGATCGCGCTCGACCCGGCCGATTCCGTCCCCGCGTTCCTGCTCGGAAACGCCTTCATCGTGGACGGGAAAGCGAATGACGCGGCGCCGCTTTTCAGCAACTTTCTGGATCCGAAAATTGACAAGAATGTCCGCCGCGCGGCCCTGCTCGGCATGATGCAGGTCGCCATCCTGAAGAACTCCATCGCCGACGCCCGGAAATACGCGCAGGAAATCGCGGACCTGAAGCTCAACGACGCCCGCGGAACCCTCGTCACCGGCCTCGCCCGGGCGTATCTCATGCTCACCGACGGCACGCGCCATGTTGACGATCAGAAATTCCCGTATGACACCGGCGCGAAGCCGTTCCCGACCCCGCAGCAGGCCCGGTACACCGACGATTTCGCCCCCCTCAAAACCATCAAGCTGGAACTCGGCGGCGGCGTCCAGGAAACGGATGCCTGCATCGAACTGCTGAAAGTCAAGCTGACCCGGTTCGGCATTGCCTTTGATAAGAACGGCGCCTATACGCTTGCGATCAACACCGGCAAGACGAACGCGCCCGCGGAGGAACAGGGGTACACGCTCGAAACGGCGAAGAACCAGGCGCTCATCCAGGGCGCGGACAAACTCGGAACCCTGTGGGGCATCGTCAGTTTCATCCAGATGATCGATCAGAAGAAGAACGCGGTCCGCGTGGCGTCGGTCCACGACTGGCCGGCCTGCAAGAACCGCCAGGTGCTGTATCATTGGACGCCCGCCACGCTGGAATTCATGCTCTTCTGCAAAGTCGACGGCGTGAGCCAGATGCACACGCCGCTCAGTTATTCGTTCCTGCCCGCCATGCGCGCCATGCTCGGCGCGGACGCGAAACGCTATGCGGAATTCGGCCTGAACAGCTACTACGGGATCCACGGGTTCACCATGAATGCGAAGGTCGCGCTTTCCGATCCGCGCACGATGAAGATGCATGAAGACGTCTGCTCCGTGTTCGCGGCCAACGGCGGCCACGTTTATTTCCCCTATGACGACTGCCGCTACCCGCTGAACGTCCACGACATCCGCGCGTTCACGATCGGCGCGAACGGGGATGCGAAATACATTTCGCAACTGTATAAAAACATCAAGGCGCAATATCCCGGATTCAAGATGGTCTACTGCCCGCCCTTCTACTGGGGACCGGACGGCGCCGTCTCCTACTCCGAGGACCGTGAAGATTACCTGCGCTCCCTCGGAAAGGATCTCGATCCGGAAATTACCGTCTACTGGACCGGTCCGCGGGTGAAGGGAACGACGAAAAGCCCGGCTCAGGTCAAGTGGTATAGCGATCTGATCGGCCGCAAGCCGGTGATCTTCCAGAACGGAACGGGATCGCACCATGGGTTCCTGGATTTTCTCACCGATGTCAAAACCTGCTGGGTTGACTGGCATTACGACGGATTCGTTGACCGGGACATCGCCGGATTCGGTCTGAAGCCGGGCACCGGACACTCGACGTGCGGCGCCCAGGGGGCGACCATGGGCGACTGGACGTGGAATCCGAAAGCCTACGATCCGCTGACCTCCATCCAGAACGTGGTCAACCAGTACCACGGGAAGGGCATGTACGAGGCGATCCATCCCGGATGCGTCGCGCTGGCCGTTCTGGACAAGTACGGGTGGGAGGTCACCCCGGAAACGGTCATGAATCTGCCGGAACTTGAGAAGGCCCTCCCGATCGCCGAAGACGCCTGGATAAAAGCGATGGCCGTCAATTCCTTCGCGTTGAGCAACATGCCCTCCTACTACCAGACCGCGCTTGGCATTCTGCGGCGCCAGGTGGCGAACAGCAAAAAGACGCCCGATTTCTACAAGCGATTCGCGAAGGACATTGAGGCGACCAAGGCGTTTGCCGTGAAGGAAACCGGGCTTACCGACAAGGACCTGTTCTTCCATCCGGTGAGCATCAGCGGCGGGACACGGTTCAACTACGACAACAAGTGCCCGAGACGCTTCGGCATCATCACGCGCGGGAAGAATTCCGCGATTCCCCGCCTGACCATCAAGTTCACTTGCGACCCGTTCCCGCCGGAAAAGGCGTATGAACTTTTCATTGCCGCGCAGGATGACGACAACGGCAGGCCGTCGAAGTTCCGGATTCTGCTCAACAACACGGAGATTTTCAACGGCGATTCGCCGTTCCCTGAATATAACTGGGGCCTCCACAAATTCCCGGTTCCCTACGACGCTTTCCAGCGCAACAACACGCTGACCATCGAATCGCTGGAGGAAGGCATAGCGGCCAACGGGCCGCCGTGGCTCATCGTCAACTACATCGTGCTGAAGCCGTAGGCTTCCGGGTTTCCCGTCGAAAACCGGCCCCGTTGGCCATGGGCGGCGCCTTCCGCCTATGGCCGCGGCCCGCAGTGACGCGCTTCACGCTTCGCTCCTGGCGTTGTAGCGCCACACTGCGTGCGGCGGTCCTTTCTTGCCAAAGCCCCCCCACGTCACGGAGGGATTACCCGCAACGGCGGCTTTACCGGCTGCGGCTTTACCTTGAACGACATGGCTGTTTTCTGCTATTTTAATACATTCTATATGAAGACCCACCGGCCACTGCTAATTCCCCTTTTATTCGGCGCCTGGTTGTGGGCGGCCGGCGATGCGGCCTCGTTCCAACGCGACGCCCCCTTTTCCGTCGAGGCGGCGCGCGAGCGGGTGAATACGATCGCCCGGGAATTCCCGGAAAGGCCCGTCCAGGAAGGCTTGCGCAACGAGTGGTGCAATGCGCAACTGTACCTGCGTAAAACGCGGTTCCTTCTCGATGCCTGCCTGCCATCGGAGGCGCTTCTCGCCTTTGTCACCAACGAATGCCAGAACGCCGAGTCCGTCCTGGCCGGCCTGCGCCGCGGCGTTCAGCCCGACTTTATCGCCGGGCTCCGGGAAGAGGGGTATTACAGCGACAACGACGGTTCGTTCCAGCCATTTCGCCGTTACCTGCCCAAGCGCGCCAAACCCGGGGAAAAACTGCCGCTCCTGGTCTTTCTCCACGGTTACAATCCCGCTTTCAACATCGTCAACTGGCCGGGCATTCCCGAGCATCTCATGGCGTTTGCCGAACGGGCGGGTTTTGCCGTTGCCGCTCCGTTCGGTCGCGGCAATACCGATTACCAGGGGATCGGGGAGCAGGACGTATTGACGGTGATCGACGAGATGCGGCGCCGATACGCCATCGACGAGAACCGCGTTATTCTCGCCGGTCATTCCATGGGCGCGTCCGGCGTGTGGACAATCGGCGCCCATTACCCGGATCGGTTCGCCGGGCTTTTCGCGGTATCCGGGCGGGGCGATTACTACACCTGGAAGAAGGTGGACCGCGAATCGGTCCCGGCCTACAAGCGGCGGTTGATCGACGCGGAGTTCGCCGCACCCTTCGCGGGCAATCTTCGGGCCATTCCCATCTTCTGCGCCCATGGCGCGCAAGACGACATTCTGCCGGTGGAAGAGGGTCGCTTTATCGCGGCCGCGGTGAAGCGTGCCAATCCCGGCTTGCTCTATTTTGAGGTGGAGGACGGCCATGACATCTGGGAGCGGGTTTTCGAAGGCCGCGCCGCGCAACGGTTTCTCCGGCAATGCCGCCGGGCGCCGCTTCCCGAAGGCTACCGCGCGCCTCATCCCCGGTATGCGCGGGGCTCTGATGTCAACGGCGCCAGGCGCGTGTGCGGTCCCGTCAAGGAGGCATTTCTTACCCCGTTTATTTTTCTTCTGGCGGGAGACCCCGTCCGGGCGGATCATGCGCCACGATTCGACCGCGCGGTGGCCGACTGGCAATATTTTGCCCAAGCGCCTCCCCGCACGGTCCGTGAAAGCGCCGTCACTCCGGAACAGCTTCGCTCGTTTAACGTTTTTCTTTTCGGGGAACCGGAAAACAGCGCGCTGATCCGCCGGGTGCTGGAAACATCCCCGGTTACCGTGACCGACGCCGGATACCGGGTGGGGGACGCCCTGTATCCCCGGAACGGGAACGGCCTCTACCTGGTGCGGCCCAGCCCCTGGAATCCGGAGAAACTGGCGGTGGTGCAGTGCGGGATCGAGTGGGGATCGGCGCTTCCCGCGAATCACAAATACGATTTTCTGCCGGATTTCATCGTGTACACATCCGCCTGCGATGTGGACGGATCCAATACGGCGCTGGCCGCCGGTTTTTTTAACGCGCGCTGGCAGATCGAAAGCGAAGGGATGTGATGAGACCAATATGCACGCTTGCCGTCCTGTCGCTGAGCGCCCTTGTCGCTTCCGCCGGGGATGTCGGATGGACGCCCATCGGCGACCCGATCGACTCGTTCGGGAATGTGACCTTCATCGCCGAGAACGCGTCCGCGCAGGGAATCCGGATCCGGATCGCGACGCCGGACGGCCGCCACGCGGTTCAGCTTGAGCCCGAAACGCTGTCCGTTCCGGCCACCAATGGCGTGAGCCTGCTCCTCAAATTCCGACCGGAAGCCTGGTCGCTTTTCCATCAGGACCGCTGCCTGACCGTCATCCCGGCCCCGTTTCCGCTTCCGGCGGTGGTGAGCCAGCCGGCGGCCGGCCGGCCATCCGGCGAGTCGCCCCGGATCCGCTTCCAGAAGGTGGCCGACTTTCGGTTCGAGGACAGCTTCATGCGTCCCGAAGACACGGAGAATCCCCTTGGCGAATGGGAGCCGGGATCAAGCAACTGGTTTCTGCACGGCGTCGAGGGCCTGGCCATTTCCGGGGATCCCATCAATCCGGCCGGCCGGAGGCCGTTAAAATCCGATTTCAGCCCTAACTTCTACAGCCTGGCCGGAAAAGGAATCCAGGAGGTCATCACGGCCGGCTACGATTTTTACGACGATTATTCGTTCGAAGCCGGCGTTCGGGTCGGACCGGGGGAAATGGGCTTGCTGTTTTACGCCCGCGAATCCGGGGCGGCCCATGCGTTCACGGTGTCGATTGGCGAGGGGGAGGAGGCGCTTTTGACCGTGTGGAACCGCGCGTCTACCAATAGCCCGCGACACGTGCTGGCCGCGGCGGCCGTGACAACATCTCCCGGCCAGTGGGTCAAATTGCGGGTCAAAGTGCTGCAAAATCGGGTCCAGTGTTTTATGGACGCGGCGAAGGTTTTCGATCTTCCACTGGATCTGCCGCCGGGCGGGAAGTTCGGCCTGTACGTGGATAGTCAAGAGGAGGTTCGATTTGACGATGTGGCGGCCGAATCCAACCACGATTTGGATTTCGTGACGGTCGGCGACCTCCGGCGTTACGTGCTGGGTGAACATGGCGCATTCTTTCCGCGCCGTCGTTTTTACCACCGGTCGGAGCCGGGCGCCGGCGATCTGGCATTGACGCCGGCTGTTTCCCGCCGGCCGCAATGGCTGGCCCTGGGTTCGGTGGCGCACGGGCCGCATGTATTCGAGGCCGCCTTCGAGCCGGCGTCCCTGCCGTTCGGCGTGGGTGTGCTGGCAGGCTACCAAAGCGACGGAGCGCCGTACTACCGCTTCACCTGCCTCCGCACGAAAACGGATGAAACGTTTCAATTGGAGCGGGTTTCGGGCGAAACCGGGACGGTGTTGGAGGCGTTGCGGCTTCCCCTGCAAACAGGCGTGAACCCGACCGGCCCCGTGACGTTGATGTTCGATGCCTCGCGCGATAACGAATGGCGGCTTTACCGGAATGGCGTGCTGGTTCTGGTTCATGTCCCGGCCCCGGCGGCACCCGGCGGCTCGGGACTCTACGTCGCGGAAAACACGCGGGTGCGCATTGCCGTTCCCTCGTACCGGTTCAAGCGTGAGGAATTGTTCCTGAACCGGTATGAGAAGAACAGCCGCTTTTCGACCGATCCGTTCATGCGTCACTGGGCGTCGCCGGAAGGGCAGTGGCTCTCTGAAACCAACGGCCAGACCTGGTATACCGGCGATTTCTTCGGCCGGTTTTCGCTCCGCATGCCTTATGTGGAGTCCAGCGAAATCCATCTGGGGGTGGGGGAAAACGAGACGAATGGCGCGGTGGTGGTCGCCGTCGCGCCCGGTTCGATCCGGCTGTTGAAGCGAACCGGCGTCATGCTTGAGGAACCCACGCGCGCCCAGATCGCCACGAACGGCCTTGTCGCGGACGACGGCACCAACGCGGTCTACACCGTTCACCACGAGGGGCACTGGGTATGGCTCACAAGCGGAACCGGCCGACTGGCCCGATTGCGCCTCGACCGCCCGCTCGAGGGCCGCCGCATCCGGGTCGCCGGCTTCACGACCGACCAGCTCAAGGCCACGACGGTCGAACGGTTCAACGTCAAGGATTACCTGTTCACGGAATCCCTGTTCGACTGGATCATCAACGGCGGGCGCTGGGAGGTGGTCAATCGGTTCCAGTGCGATCCGCGCTGGTCCCACATGAACGGCGAGGTAACGAACGGCCTGGCCGCGTTGTGGACGAAACTCGAGATCGGGGGCGATTTCTGCGTTGAAATGCATGCCGGTCAACGGCATGGCTGGTACGACCGGTGCGGCGACATGAACCTGACCGTCATGAACCGCGACACCACGCCGAGCCAGGGCTACAGCATTTCCTGCACCGGCTGGGACCCCGACCATTCGCAGCTTTTCACAACGCTGTATCGCAACGGCGTGGCCATGGCCCGGTCGGATGCGTACCTGCTTCCCCGGAAACGGGAGGGGAACCGACGACTGGGTTACGAGCCGCTGGTTGCCGCGGGACGCGACGTCCATGGCGCCTGGTATTATTTAAAGTTCCGGCGCGTCGGACGGAAGTTGGAGCTGTTCTTCGACAACGAATTGGTGTTTTCGGCGATCGACGAGCAACCGCTGAACAGCGGTTCGGCCGGTATCTGGACGTTCCTCAATTCCATGATGGTGGCGCGCGTCAAAGTGGCCGCCGAAAGGATCGGTTCTCGTCCTCTGGCGATTCGTCCTGTGCCGCTGGATGCGGTCGATGCGTGGAGGAGCCGTGATGCCGTCCCGGCGCGGCCCGCCGAAACCGGATCGCTGTTGAACCACGGCCGGCCCCTGTGCTTGATGCAACCGGCTTACTGGAAATCGGACGACCCGGTGAGTCCACTCCGTCTGGAGTGGCACGAGACGGCCGGGTCCGGCATCTATTTCACGGCCCGAAACCGGTCGGGGAGCGGTAACATGACAACCGCGAGCGCCCTGCCGCCGACGCCGTTCCCGGATCTGGCCGGCTGGCGATTTGAAGTCAAGCGCACAGCGGATGCCCGGTTCGATTTTCATTTTTCGGCGGGCCATTCGGATGCGGCCGGCGTTTACACGGCCCAACGCCGGTTTGTCCATCGCCTGTCGGGAACCGCCCCGTTGAAGGGCCCGATTATGGAGTGCGGAAGAACCGATGTCCCCGCCGCCGGCGATCTGGAATCGGACCGGTCTCCCTGGACCACGGTTACGGTCTGGCTGCCCCGGGACTGGACCGAGGAACCTAAGGCCCGGAACCTGGAAATCCGGGTCGAGGGATTCGGGCTGTTGCATCCCAGCTTCGATCAGCAGGGCTTGACGGGCAATACGCCCGGCGCGGCCTATGCGGTCCGTAATTTCACGGAAATCCGGTACGGGCTTCCGGTGTTGAGCGTGGCCACGAATCGGCCGCCGCCGGCCGCGTTCGTGCTGCGCGATCCGTCCAGGGGCCGCTCACTGGGTCGGTTCGGTTCGGTCACGGCCCTTCAGGCCAGGATCGAGGCGGCTTCAGGAGACGGCCTGTCTGCCGTGACGGTTCAGCCGGCCGGCAACCCTCCGGCGGCGCCGATTCCGCTGGCCTGGATCCGCCTGCCGGACCGGCCGGCCATGGCGGTTTCGTGGCATGACGGGAAACCCGACACCGTGGCGTTTCGCGGGGAGGCCGCGTACCCGGACCCCCGGTTTTTTCAGGCCGAGGCGTTGATTGGCGAAACACGACCGGCCTGGGTGACGGAGAATTACGCAACACGCTCCGCGGCCGTGCCGCGGCTGGATGCGTATGGCGCCGAACACGTTCCGGTTACGGTCACGCTCACGGATTCCGTCACCCGCTTTTCGCTGGCCTGGAACGATAACCCCGTCCGGAACATTCCCGTGCTTCTGAGCCTTGCCGGACTGACGCCGTTCCTGGCCAACGGCGAGACGCAGGATCCCGCCTCGGGGATTCCGGCCGCCAATCCCGGCCGCCTGAAACTGGCGGCATACGATCCGGAGCAGGGCGCCTATTTCGAGGCGCAGAACACGCTTCGGGCGAAGCGGCTGCGGTGCGCCATGCCGGCGACTGTATCGCTGGCGCGACATCCTTATTTTCAGTTCAGGTACAGAACAACGGATCCGATGGCGCGGGTTTCCCTGGGCGTTGGGAATTCCCGCTTTGCCCGGATCAGCGAGGCGTATGCGAATGCCTTTCCCGTGCGACTGGCGACCGACCTCGTGATGGACGGCCGCTGGCACAC
Source organism: uncultured Verrucomicrobiota bacterium (assembly GCA_964609905.1). Lineage (GTDB taxonomy): Bacteria > Verrucomicrobiota > Kiritimatiellia > CAIKKV01 > CAIKKV01 > CAZSUH01. The sequence continues at coordinate 7,523 of CAZSUH010000057.1, read as the reverse complement.
CTGGCTGGGGCAGGTGAGCGACGCCGTCGGGGGCGATACCTTCACCCGCAACCTGTTCCAGATCACGGAACCGGCGCTGGGCTCCGCCCACCCGGTTGACCAGACCGGATTGTTTTCGCAATGGGAGTTGGACGACCTGGTGTTCGGTCCGGCGGTGTCGTCCGCCGCCCAGCTTGCCGTCACGCCGACCTTCTTTGATTTCGGGGGCATCGAGTCGGTCCAGATGGCGATCTGGCCGGGGCCGGAACCGTATGACACGCTGGCGCCTTCCCAGGCCACATCCCTGGTCTGGAGGACGATCACGAATCGCGTCGAGGCCGTGCCGCCACTCGAGGGTTTGGTTGACGGCCCTCATCATCTCCTGCTCAAAGCGCGGGGAACGTCCGGACGGGAATCGCGCGTGACGGATATCCCTTTTCTCCTGGATCGTCAACCGCCGCAAGGTTCCGCGCATTTCGCCGGTCCGACCGGAAGTCCCGCGCCCCATGGCCCGTATCTGCGTGTCACCTGGCAAACGGGAGGCGGCGCGCCCCTGGACCCGCAAACGCTTAAATTCAAATGGGAAGGGCTGGAGATCAGCGCCGCCATGCCGGACACCCGGCTTCTGTGCAATCCGGGAAGCGAAACACTCGTCTTCAACTGGGCCTATTATTTCCGCGACCAGTTGAGTCAAACGACCAACGGGCAGCAGGCGACCATCCTGCTTGCCGGCATTCAAGACGGCGCCGGGAATGTCTCTCCCGACGTGGCCGTTCCCGTAACCCTCGATTACACGAAGGACCGCGAGCCGCCCGCCCGGTTGTCGGTCCGGTATCCGACCAATATTTTCTGGCGTACGGCCTGGGATACGGAGGCGGAGCGCACGCCGGGATTCACCGGCCGGTCCGGGCTGCAAGTGGAACTGGTTCGCGGCACCAACGAACCGCCCTTTCTTCGGGTAAGCGGCACCAATGGCGTCATCCAGTTGGCGACAAACGACAAGCCGGGCTGGCGGGTGGAAGCCTTCCCGTATCTGGCCCTTCGGATCCGGCGTCCGATTGTGGAAAATCCCGGCACCCCCGTTTCCTTGTCGCTGGCCCTCGGGTTTTCCAGGACCAACACCGTGATTGTGCCGCTGATCGCCATGAAGCGTTCGCCCCGCCATTACATCCTGTCCGAGCCGATCGACTGGCGGAGCAACGTGTGGCAATCCGTGTTTCTCGATCTGGCGGATATGGTGAAAGACCGCGTTCCCACGCAAAGTCTGGCGACCCTCACGGTTAAAAGCCTGTCGATCCATTACACGACGGCCGCCGCCGTCTCCCAGTTTCACGTGCAGAGTGTGTACGCCTATGGCCCGGGATCTCCCCGGGATCGCGTGAGAATCGAGAACTACGACGTCAGCGGTCTGGATCCGATCGGCGTGGACTACGAAACGCCGGACGGGCGGCTGATCGACCCGACCGCCTTCGCGAACGATCCGGGCGCGGTCTGCCGGCCGCCGCGGGCCTGGGCTTTACTTTACGCGCGCGACAAAGCCGGCAATTCGGCTGCCCCGATCCGGGTTCCCGTCTGGAGCGCACAACCCCCCGCAGGAGACCGGTGATATGGCGGTTAAAATCAAAGTGCCGAAGCTGACCGAAAATACGGATGAGGTCACCATTACCGGTTGGATCCGGAAGGAAGGGGACACGATCGGGAAGGGCGATCCGCTGGTGGAGATGACCACGGACAAGGCCGTTTTCGAGGTGGAATCGCCTAGTGCCGGCATGGTCCGTAAAATTCTGGCGCGGGAAAAGAGCGTGGTGCCCACCGGTTACGTGGTGGCGCTTGTCGGAACGGCGTCAGAACCGTTGCCGGATGTGACTGCCGCCAATGCCCGGCTTCTGGAAAAGCGCGGTGTTGAAAAAGCCGTAAACCCGAAAAAGGCGGTCCCCGCCGAGGCGGCAGCGCCGGAAACGGTGGCGCCCGGCGCGCCTGTTCGCGCCACCCCGGCGGCCCGGCGGTTGGCCCGGGAAAAAGGGGTTGATTTGGCCGCGGTTCGGGCGGATAGTCAAGCGGAAGTCGTGACGGAAGAAATGGTGAGGCGGTATCGGTCATGAAACTGGCAGGTCAAACGGCGGTGGTCACGGGCGCTTCGCGCGGGATCGGAAAAGCGATCGCGCTGGCCTTGGCGCGGGCCGGCGCGAATGTGGCGGTCAATTATAAGGAAGCCCAGGCGGCCGCGGAAGCGGTGGCCGCGGAAATCCGGGACATGGGCCGCCTCGCGGTGGCGGTGCGGGCCGATGTCGCCCGCCTCGACGACGTGCGGGCACTGGCCCAGGCGGCTGAAACGGCGCTCGGGCCCGTGGAGATTCTCGTCAACAACGCCGGCATTCTGCGCGACAACTACGTGACGTTCATGAAGGACGAGGAGTGGAACCGCGTACTCGACACCTGCCTGAAAGGCTCCTTTCACGCCATCAAGGCCATGGGGCGGGAGATGGTCCGGCGCCAGCGCGGGCGGATTGTCAATATCGCCTCCGATGCCGGCCTCATGGGCGACCTGATGCGCGCGAATTACGTGTCGGCCAAGGCGGGACTGATCGGCCTGACCAAGGCCGTGGCCCGGGAGTTCGCGGCGACCGGCGTTACCGTGAATGCCGTGGCGCCCGGCGTGATCGCGACGGACATGACGGCGGACATGAACGAGGGGAAAAAAAGCCGGCAACTCGAACGGATTCCCCAGAAACGGTTCGGAACGCCGGAGGACGTCGCCGCGCTGGTGGTCTTCCTGGCTTCCGAAGAGGCCGCCTATATCACCGGGCAGGTGATCGGCGTGGATGGCGGGTTAAACATGTGACGGCCTTGCGGCCGCATGAGGGTATGTCCCAATGAGAATAGTGATTACCGGAATGGGCGCGATCACGCCCGTCGGTTTGTCGGTGGGCGCTTTCTGGCCCGCGCTCTGCCGCGGCGTTTCGGGCATCCGGCCCATCAGCCGCTTCGACACGCGGGACTGGATGTTCACCCAGGCGGGGGAAATCCGCGATTTTCAATTACCGGCCAGTATGGGCGCGGAGGCGGCGCAGGCTGATCGGGCCACGCAGTATATGCTGGCCGCGGCCCTGGAAGCGGTTCGGGATGCCCGACTGGACCGCGGCGGCGAACAACCGGAAACCGGCGTGGTGCTGTCCACCAATTTCGGCGGCGTGGCCTCGGGCGAGGCGTGGCTGACGCCGGCTCGCGACGCCGGCGCGGCGGCGCCGGGATTTGCTGAAATGTCGTTTCAAACCTGCGTGGACCGGGTGGGGGACACGTGGCGGTTGACGGGGCCCCGTCTGGCGGTCTCCCTCTCCTGCGCGTCGGGCGGCGCGGCGATCGCCTGCGGGGCGGATCTCATTCGCGCGGGGCGGGCGAAAGCCGTTCTGACCGGCGGATATGACGCACTTTCCCGTTTCGCCTGGAGCGGGCTGAGCGTATTGCGCACGATGAGCCGGGAGGCGGTCAGGCCGTTCGATAAAAACCGGGACGGGACGATTTTCAGCGAAGGCGCCGGCGCGCTGGTGGTGGAGGAATACGAGCATGCCGCACGGCGGGGCGCTCCGATTCTCGCGGAACTGGCCGGCTATGGGCTCAACAACAACGCCTTTCACATGACGGCTCCGGCGAAAGAGGGCGCCGGTTCCGCGGCGGTGATGCGGATGGCCCTGGCCGATGCGGGAATGCGGCCGGACCAGGTAGACCATATCAACGCGCACGGCACCGGCACCAAACCCAACGACGTCACCGAAACGCAGGCCATCAAGTCCGTGTTCGGCGCGCACGCGGCTCGGATGCCGGTGACGTCGATCAAGGGCGCCATCGGCCACCTGATGGGCGCCGCCGGCAGCGTCGAGGCGATCGCCTCGATTCTCTCCCTGCGGGACGGGATTGTTCCGCCGACGATGAATTTCAAGGAAGCCGATCCGGAGTGCGATCTGGACTACGTGTTCCATGCGCCCCGGTCCGCGGCCATCACGAGCGTGTTGTCCAATTCCGCCGGCATCGGAGGCTGCAATGCCGCCGTCATTTTGAGGAAACCATGAAACGAGTGGTCATCACGGGAATCGGCCCGGTCAGCGCGATCGGCATCGGCCGCGAGCCCTTTTTCGACGCGTTGCGGGAGGGCCGCTCCGGCATCGCCGATATCGTCTCCTTTGACGCCTCGCCGTACCGGTCCCGGCGGGCGGCGGAGCTCCGGAATTTCGCCGTGTCCGATTACCTGGAAAGCCAGAAGAACTACCTGGACCGGGTTTCGGAACTGGCGTTCGCCGCCATGAGCCTGGCGCTGGAGGATGCCAATCTCGATCCGAGGTCGATGGACGGAGCCGGGGCGGGGCTCCTGCTCGGCTCCGCCTTCGGAAGCCTGGCCACCATGGGATTGTTTTTCAGGGATTTCATTCAAAAAGGGCCGCGTTTCGTCAAGCCGGTTCTCTTTCCCCACACCTATCCCAATACCGCCATCAGCCTGCTGGCCATGGAGTATAACCTGAGCGGGTATCACGTGAACGTCGCCTCCGGATGCGTGTCCGCCGCCTGCGCCATCGTGGCGGGATTCGACCTGATCCGGCAGGGCCGCGCGACCCTCGCGTTCGCGGGCGGCGCCGAAGGATTCAACGAGATCCTGTTCGCGGGTTTCGATGCCGGCGGCCGCGGTGTCACGCTGGGCGAAGGCGCCGGAATCCTGGTGCTGGAAGAGCGGGAACAGGCCGAGGCGCGGGGCGCCCGGATATTGGGCGTACTGACCGGTGCGGGGATGACCGCCGGATTCCGGATCGAGGCGGCGATGCGGCTGGCGCTGGACGGCGGGCCTTTTCCCGCGCCGGATCTGGACCTGATCCAGGTCCATGCCAATGGAGACCGGGAACTGGACGCGCTCGAAGCCGGGGCGCTGGACGCCCTGGCGCCCGGCGTCGCCCGGGCCGCCGTCAAACCGCTGATCGGGGAAACGTTGGGCGCCGGAGGCGCCTTGCAGATGGCGGCCGCCCTGGCGGCCCTGGAAAGCGGGCGGACGCCGGCCGGAAAAATCCGGCGGGTGCTGGTGAACACACTCGACCCCGGGGGGAGCGCCGTGTGCCTCGCCCTGAAAAGGATAGAGGCATGAAGGACCTGATCGGCCGTTACCGGACGATGTTGACAATCCGGTATTTCGAGGAAAAAGTCGAGACGCTCTTCGCCGAAGGCAAGATCAGCGGGACTACCCACACGTCGTCCGGCCAGGAGGCGGTGGCCGTGGGCGCCTGCGCGGCTTTGCGCCAGGACGACTATGTGACGAGCACGCATCGGGGACACGGGCACCTGATCGCCCGGGGGGGTGACCCCCGCCGCATGATGGCCGAGATGTTCGGAAAGGCCACGGGCTATTCGCGCGGGCGGGGAGGCAGCCAGTTGATGATGGATTTGTCGCTGGGTTTCCTCGGCTCGAACGGCATTACCGGCGGCGGCATTCCCATTGCCACGGGCGCCGCGTTATCGTGCGCGTACCAGAAGAACGGGCGTGTGGCGCTCTGTTTCTTTGGCGACGGCGCCGCCAACCAAGGCACGTTTCACGAATCGCTGAATATGGCCGGACTCTGGAAATTGCCGGTGGTCTATGTGTGCGAAAACAATCTGTATGCCATGTCCACGCCGGTGCGACAGGGTCTGTCGATCTCGGATATTGCCATGCGCGCCGCGAGTTACGGTTTCCCCGGCCTAGTGGTGGACGGCAATGACGTGATGGCCGTGCATGAGGCGGCCGCGTCCGCCTGTGCCCGGGCGCGGGGGGGGGGAGGGCCGACGCTGATCGAGTGCAAGACGTACCGGTTTTCAGGCCATTCGCGGGGCGATCCGCGCCGGTACCGCACACGGGAGGAGGAAGCGGCCTGGCGGGAAAAAGACCCGTTGACCCGGTTCAAGGGTGAATTGGTCCGACTCGGGCTCCTGAAAGGGCGCGACGACCAGGCGCTTAAGCGTGAGGCGAAGCGGGTGGTGGCCGAGGCCGTTGCGTTTGCCCGGAAAAGCCCGTTGCCCGATCCGGCCACGATGGAAGAGGGGGTGTTCGCGTGAATACCCTGACTTTCAGCGAGGCGCTGCGCGAGGCGTTGCGGGAGGAGATGGGCGCCGATGGCCGCGTTTTCCTGCTCGGCGAAGACATCGGCGTGTATGGCGGCGCGTTCGGCGTCACCCGCGGATTGCTGGAGGAGTTCGGACCCGAGCGCATCCGGAATACGCCGATCTCGGAACCGGGCTTTGTCGGCGCCGCGATCGGAGCCGCATTCACGGGGTGCCGGCCTGTGGTGGAAATCATGTTCATGGACTTCATGACGCTGACCATGGACCCACTGGTCAACATGGCGGCCAAGGCGCGGTATGTGTATGGCGCTCCGGTCACCTGTCCGCTGGTGATTCGCACGGCGGCCGGCGGCGGCAAAGGATATGGCCCCACCCATTCCCAGACGCTGGAGGCCTGGTTGCTGCACGCGCCCGGTCTCAAGATCGTGGCGCCGGCCACGCCGGCGGATGCCAAAGGGCTGCTGAAGACGGCCATTCGGGACGATAATCCCGTCGTTTTCGTCGAACATAAGCTGCTGTATGGGCGCAAGGGGCTTGTTCCCGCCGGCGATGTAGGCGTGCCGTTTGGCAAAGCCCGGCTGGCTCGTGAGGGCGCCGATGTGACGATTGTGGCCTGGTCCTGGATGGCGGTCGAAGCCGAGGCGGCGGCGGAAGAATTGGCGGCGCGCGGGATCAGCGCGGAGGTGCTGGACCTGCGGACGCTGAACCCGATGGATGTGGAAAGCGTGGTCGAGTCGGTCAAGAAAACCCATCGGTTGCAGATTGTGGAGGAGGGCACCCGGACCGGCGGCGTGGCCGCCGAGATCGGATTCCGGGTGTTCGAGCGGATCTATGATTATCTGGACGCCCCGATCGCCCGGTTGACGACTCCGGATGTTCCGGTTTCGGCCAGTCCCGTGCTTGAAAAGGCCGCCATTCCCGATCGGTCGCGCATTGTGCAGGCCGTGCTCAAGCTCTGGAATCGCGTCTCGTAGAGGGGGATATTCGAAATCGAGGAACGGAAGGCGCGCGAAAAAAAACGAAACCCCGGCTTGACGCGAGGCCGGGTTTTTCTTAAGGTATGATTTCATTTTTTTGCATCGTCTGTGCGCTCGTGAGATCGCGCCGGATGCGTGCGAAACGATACGGTCATCAACTCTCAAACTGGAGAAACGGTCATGGCAGTCAAAGTGGGCATCAATGGATTCGGGCGGATCGGGCGGATGGCGTTTCAGGCGCTGTGCGATCAAGGGCTTTTGGGCAAGGACGACGGCAAATTGGATGTGATTGCCGTGGTCGATATCACCACCGACGCCAAGTATTTCTCCTACCAGTTGCGCTATGACTCGGTTCATGGCAAGTTCAAGCACACCGTGTCCACCAAGAAGAGCAACCCGTCCGCCGCCGAAGATGACGTGCTCGTGGTCAACGGCCACGAGATCAAGTGCGTCATGGCCACCAAGGATCCCGCTCAACTGCCCTGGAAGGCG
>CAZSUH010000056.1:0-19484 GCA_964609905.1 uncultured Verrucomicrobiota bacterium | reverse complement strand
TGATTCTCCTATTTATTATAAAATGCGCCAACTTCACGCCGGAAAGCAAGCTTTTTTCAATTTTTTCAGTCCTTATTGCTCGGCTGATCGACCCCGCCAAAACAAACGGCGCGTTTGATTGACAATCGGCAACCGACTCCGGAGAATAGGGCCATGAGTCGGCGACTTGTTTTTCTGGGTTGGGACCGGCCGTTCATCCAGGCCGTCACGGAATGGATGATTCCCACCCTTCCCCTCGGCCCTCCCGATTTTTCACGCCAGTGGATTCTGGTCCCTACCCGCCAGGCGGGCCGTCGTCTGCGCCAAGCGTTGGCCAGCCGCTGCGCCCTGGGGGAAACCGGACTGTTGGGCCTTCGTGTCACCACACCGGCCATGCTGCTGGCCGGCGGCGCAGGCCGGCCGGACGCTCCGCCCATGTTGATCAAAGCCGTCTGGGCCAACGTCTTGCGCGAAGCGGCCCCGGACGCTTTTCCCGCCCTGTTGCCTGTTAAAATGACCGAACGATCCTGGCGTTGGGCGCTCCAGACAGGCGCCCTGCTTCAGGGATTGCGCGAACAACTGGCGGAGGCGGATTTGGGCATGGACGATGTGCCTCGCAAAGCGGGTGAACGGTTGCCCGAGCCGGAGCGCTGGCAGGCTCTGGCTGACCTGGAAGCCCGTTTTCTGAAAGCCCTGGAGGTGACGGGGTATGGCGATCCCGTCATGCGCAAACGAGCCCTGCCCCTCGGCGACGCCCTCCCGGAGGACACCGAGTCCATCGTGCTCGCGGGTGTGCCCGACCCGCCGATACTGGCGCTCCGTTTGCTCGAACGGCTTGCCCGCTCCATTCCCGTCACGGTCCTGGTCCACGCGCCCGAATCGATGGCCGACACATTCGACAGATGGGGACGGCCGTTGCCCGATGCCTGGAGCACGAGAAGCCTGCCGATTCCGGACGACGAAAACAGCTTGATCCTGGCGGCCAATCCCGAAGACCAGGCGCGCCTGGCGTTGAGGGAACTGGATGCCCATGCCGTCCGGTTCGGCATGAATGACGTGGGGCTTGGCGTTCCCGATCCGGAAGTCGCGTCCTTTCTCGAACAAGCGTTGAGCGAGTGGCATGTGACGGTGATGAATCCGGCTGAGCCTCCCCTTTCCCGCCAACCGGTATGCCGGCTGCTGGCCATGTTGCCGGCCTTGACCGGGCCGGCCGATTATCCGACCCTCTCCCGTATCCTGCGGCATGAGGATGTGCTCGAGGCGCTTGTCCACCGGTTCGCGCTTTCGCCCGCCCTGCTGTTGACCGAACTGGATACGTTCCAAAACGCGTTCCTGCCGGTTGGCTTGGAGGATTTCACCGAGCCGCGGTTGCAGGGGTACGGTCCCGTCCCCGACATGCGCAACACCCGTTTCCCCGGCTTGGAGAAGGCCATTCGCTTTGTGCGGGAACTCCGGACGTCGCTGACCCGCCAGCCGTCTCTGACAGCCGGCGTACGGTTGGCCATGCAAATGGTCTACGGGCACAGGCGGGTCTCCGACGCGCTTCCCCAAGACCGGACATTCACCGCGGCAGCTGGCGAAATCAACAGCGCATTGTCCGAACTGGAGTCCGTGTTCCGTCTGAATGCGCGCTTCACGCCCGCCGAGGGCATGGAAATCCTGACGTACGCGCTGGGGGAGCGGACCCTGCCCCGTGAGCAGGAACAGGCCGACCTGGACCTGGAGGGCTGGCTGGAACTGGCCTGGAATCCGGCCCCCTTCCTTCTGATCACCGGTTTGAACGAAGGCATTGTCCCGGAAAGCCGAATCGGCGATGTTTTCCTGCCCGATTCGCTGCGCGTCCACCTGGGTATGCGGGACGATTCGAGTCGACTGGCACGCGATCTCTTTATCCTCAACACCCTCCTCGCCTGCCGCGAGCAAAGCGGGACCGTGCGCCTTCTCTGCGGCAAAGCCAGCCTGTCCGGCGATCCGCTCCGGCCCTCCCGTCTGCTCTTTCACTGCCCGGACGACCTGCTGCCGGCTCGTGCGGCGAGGCTGTTCGAGCCATTGAAAGGCCCCCGATCCCTCCCCCCCGCTTCGATCAGTTTCCGCCTGCGACCAAACCTGCCGGGCCGGCCGGTCGTCTGGCCGGCGGAGCGCCCCATCGGCGTGACGGCCTTTCGCGACTACCTGGAATGCCCCTTCCGCTTCTACCTCAAGCACCTGCTGCGTCTGGAGACGCTGGACGATCTCAAGACCGAGCCGGACGCGCGCGAGTTCGGGCAGTTGATCCATTACGCCTTGCGGGCGCTCCATGACATTCCCGAATTACGGAACAGTTCGGACGAAACCCGGCTGCGGGAAGCGCTCCAGGCCGCGGCCCGGCAGTGGCTGAATAGCCGGTACGGAGAGGACGCCTCGCTTTCCCAGCGCATTGTGGCCGAGGCCGCGCAAAACCGGTTGGCCGCCGTCGCCCGGCGCCAGGCGGACGAAGCGGCCAATGGTTGGACGATACTGGCCGCGGAAACGGCCTGGGCACTGCCCCTCGGTGGGTTGACGATCAAGGGCAAGATCGACCGGATCGACTTTCATCCGGACGCCCGCGCCGTGCGCATCCTGGATTACAAAACATCCGCCGCCGGCAAAACGTGCCAGGAAGCCCACCTCGCCTCCGCGCGCGCGGAGACGCCTCCATTTGCCGCGCTTGAAATCGACGGCAAACGAAAGCGGTGGACCGACCTGCAGCTTCCTCTGTATGCCCAACTCTGGAATGCCAAACCCCTGAAAGAGGCTTCTTCCGTGTCGGTCGGCTACTTTCTCGTCCCTCCGGCCATGGATGACACCCAGGTCCAGGTCTGGGACGATTTCGCGGGCGCCTTGCTTGACTCCTCGCGCGATTGCGCTGAACACATCTGCCAGGCGGTTCGCAAAGGCCTGTTCTGGCCGCCCGCGGACCGGGTGATGTTCGAGGATCTCTACCGGGACGCCGTGGGCGGGGAACTGGACGCGGTGTTCGCCCCGTTGCCTCCGGGAGGCGCTTCATGACCGCGCGCCCCCCCCTCCAACCCCTTGTTCACCAGGCCATCCTGGCTTCGGCCGGAACCGGAAAAACCCACGCGCTGGCCCACCGGTTCATCGGCCTGCTGGGTCGTGGCGTGGAAGCTGACCGCATTTGCGCCCTGACTTTTTCCCGCAAAGCCGCCACGGAAATCTTCGACAACATCGCGGGTTACCTGGTCGAGGCCGCCCAGTGCCCGGACGCGGCCCGCAAAACGGGCTCGCACGCGGGCCTCGCGGGGTTGACGCCCGCGGAAGCGGGACGATTGCTCCGGGGGCTCGTTTCCCGCCTCCATCGAGTGCACATCGGCACGCTGGACAGTTTCATCGTAAGCGTGGTGCGGGCTTTTTCGTCCGAGCTTGGCTTGCCTTCCGATTTCAGCCTGCTGGAAAGCGGCAGCGTAGAGGCCCGGCAGCTGACGGAGGAATCGCTGGCCTTTCTCCTGGCTCCTGGAGTTTCCCACTCCCGTCATCGGGAGGCCTTTTATGAGGCCTTCAAAAAAGCCACCTATGGCCGCGAGGAAAAAGGGTTCAGCGCCGCCTTCTTCGATGTGCTCGAGAAGTCGCTCGGCCTGTTCCGTCGCTTTCCCGATCCCGACCGCTGGGGGAATCCCGCCCCTATCTGGCGCGTTCCCCCGGACTGGCTGACGGAACACAAAATTGTTCCCGAAGACACATTTCAGGCCCTGCTCAAACGCGTGGAGGCCGGCCTGGCATTGCCCGACACGGTGATCGAATCACTCCAGGCGGCGGCATCCTTCAAGCCGTTCAACGCCTGGAAGACAGCCGTGTTCGAAAACACGGCAATGAAAAAACTGTTCGCCGCGTTGCCCACCCTGGACAACGGCCTGGAGCTTGTTTTCAACCGCCGCACCTACCCCATCGATCCGGTTGCCGGCCGGCTCGTGGCGTCCCTTCTCCGTCACCTGGTCCGGCAGGAGATCGTCCGCGCCTGGACCCAGACACAAGGGCTGGGAAGCATGCTCGGCCATTTTCACGCCGTATATGAGGCCACCATCCGTCGGCGGGGAGCGCTCACCTTCAACGACGCGCAGTTCCTGCTGACGCCCGCCAACACCGCGGGCGCGGGAGTGATCAGCCGCCAGCCGCATGAGGCCGAACGGCTCTACATCGATTACCGGCTCGATGCCCAGTTGGACCACTGGCTGCTGGATGAATTCCAGGACACCAGCGACCTGCAGTGGGCCACCCTGGATAACCTGGCGTCGGAAATCATCCAGGACGCCAGCGGACGACGCTCGTTTTTCATGGTCGGCGACACCAAGCAGGCTATCCACGCCTGGCGCGGCGGCAATGCTCGGCTTTTCGATGAACTGCTGGACCGGTACGGAACCGGCATCGCGCAAACCAAGCTCAGCGCCTCCTACCGTTCCACGGCGCCGGTGCTGGAACTGGTGAACCGGCTGTTCAGCGAGCTCGATGGATTCGATTTTCCGGACGATACGCTTCAACGCTGGCGGAAAACATGGGAACGCCATGTCAGCCAAGTCGACAAGCCGGGTTGCGCGGCCTGGCTGGAACCCGTGGCGGAGGATGACAATCCCCCCGACCCTCCGTCACTGCTGCGCGCCTCGGCCGGACTGATCCGGGAGCTGAATCCGGTGGGACGCGGCCTGTCGATCGCCATCCTGCTGCCCACCAACAAGGCCTGCACGGAAGCCGCCGACTGCTTGCGCCATGAACTGGCCGCGGACCGCATCCCGATCGTCAACGAAGGCGCCGCCGGTCTGGCCGATAATCCCGTCGTGGCCTTGATGCGATCCCTGCTCCGATTGGCCGCCCATCCCGGCGACACCCTCGCGGAAGCCCATATCCGGATGAGCCCGCTCGGTTCGATGGCGGAAGAGGCGGGCGACCGGTTTCCGCTTCTGCTTCTGCACCGGATTCAATCCGAGGGACTCACCGCCTTTTTCCGTCACTGGTCGGACCGGTTGGAGGGTGCAATCGGTCCCCTGGACGAGTTCGGTTCCAAACGGATGCACGACCTGCTGGCCTTGGCCGCGGAGGCGGATGCTGACGGCCAGGTCGAGCCGGACGCTTTTGTGGCGTTGCTGGACAGCCGCGAATTGCGCGAGCAGACGTCGGGCGGCGCCGTGCGGATCATGACCATTCACCAGGCCAAGGGACTGGGCTTCGACGCCGTCCTCCTGCCTCTGACGGGAAACTCGGACCTGGCTGCCCCGGGCGCCTTGGACCTGGTTCACGGCGGGTCGGATCACCATCCCTGGGTGCTGAAGATGCCCCGTAAAATCGTGGCCCAGTCAGATCCCGTCCTTCTTGAAAAATGGCGCGATATCGTTGCGGAAACCGTTTTTTCGAACTTATGCGTCTTTTATGTCGCGCTGACTCGAGCCCGGCAGGGCTTGTATGTGCTGACGTCGTACGGCCGGAAGAAACGCAGCGGCAACCGCGCCCTGACCGAGGGAATATTCATGTCGCGCCGGCTGCTGGGCACCGACAAACCCGAAGCCGTGGAGGGCGAAACCCTTGCCGCGGGCGGTTTCGCTTTTCGCTGCCTCTATCGCGAAGGCGATTGGAACTGGGCGTCCGCAATTCCCGTTGCACAACCGGAACATGCGGCCGCGGCGGCGCCGGTTTCCCGCTTCCCGGCGCAACCCCCGCGCGAAGCCCGTCTGAAACGCGTGGAACCTTCCAAAGGCGACGGCGAATCCCGCCGGGCGGACTGGCTGTTCAAGCCGGAATCGCGCGGGGTGTTGGATTTTGGAAGCATGATCCACGCCCTGCTGGCCAAAGTCGAATGGAGCGAAGGGGCGGACGCGGAGTTGATCCTGGCCGGATGGAAACCGGACCGTGTCTTTTCCGAGGATGTCCAACGCGATGCCGCGTTCCAGTTTCGCGCGCTGCTGGCGGCGCCCGAGGTGAAACAGGCGTTAGCCCGTCCATCCGGGCCGGTTTCGTTGTGGCGCGAAATGGCGTTCGAGTTGGTGGATGGTTCGGACTGGATCAGCGGCGTTTTTGACCGGGTTGTCGTGCGCCGGAATCCGGCGGGCCAGGCCGTGCATGCCGTGGTGATGGACTTCAAGAGCAACCGGATCGAGTCCGAGTCGGACATGCCCGCCGCCGCGGCGCTTTACGACCACCAGTTGCGCCTGTATCGCCGCGCGCTTTCGCGCATTCTTCGGCTGGCAGACGACGACGTCGAGATTCAGATTCTTTTCACACGCATGGCCCGGCTTTACCGCGTGCCGCCACCGGGATTAGCCGCGACGACGGCGCCCTGAAACGGCCCGGCGGCGAACGCCTGGTTGCCGCCGTTTTCCCGCCAGCCCGCCTCCCGCAGCAAGGCTCTGGCGTTACCATAAAAAATCGATTCAATGTCCGCGCGCGTCAAATCGGTTTTAATCGCGGCCCTGCGAAAAGCGTCGATTTCCTCGTACATGAAAAAGGTGAACGCATCGCTTTCGGGCGGATCCACGTCGCGCATGTTGGGATCGCCCGACACGTCCCCGTAAAGTCCGCGCGGCACCAGGTTGACATAGCGTCCGTTTTCACAGATCCGTTTCATCCGCATCCGGAGGATCGGCATGTCGGATCCGAACAGAATCCGCGAGGGCCCCACGGCCCGGATCAGTTGCGTAAACACCGCCTCGTTGGTGTTGGCGCAGAAATCGAACCGCATCCGCCGGGTTTCCGCCAGACGCTCGAAAGCGTCACCCACATCCTCCGGGCAATACGCCCGGCCCACGTGCGCGACGATCAGTTTGATGCGAGGATAGCGCCGCTCGATTTCCAGCAGTTGCCCCAGGTTGACCGGATCCTTCAGTCGGCCGGGCCGCGGAATATGCAGCATCATGATCCAGCCGCGGCGGTTCAACACCTCCAGTTGGTGCGGGGGGAAAAAGTCGAAAATCCGAACCTCGGCGCCCGGCAGGTAGGCCGGCGCCAGACTCAAATAGGATTTGGCGCCCAGGAAACAGCCCGTCTCGATTCGTTTTTCAAAATCGTCCGCGGTCCAATGCGGATCGGAAAAGACGAGCGCCGGGAAACCCGTTCGAGTCGCACATTCGCTGACGTACCGATTCTGGGCATCAAGGTCGGTGCCGGTGGTCCCGAACATCAGGGGCGTCACCGTCTTTCCCGGAAACATCAGCCGATAGGTTTCGACCAGATCCTCGACTGGATTATCTTTCGCCACGCGGCCCGGCCATGTGACCGTCCGGCCGTCCGACGGCCGTTTATGCTTAACCCGGTCCTGCCAGACATGGGTATGAATGTCGATCATCCGGTCGGGCAAAAAGGAGCGGAGATTGGTGTCGTAAAACTGGGAATCCCCGGTTTTGACTTCAAAAAGGGTTGGCATCGGAGGATCTCCTTTGTTTTCAGGTCAGGAAAAGGCGTCTTTTTATAGCGTAGTGTCGCCGGTTCCAATTCCCGGTTCAAGTGAATTCGGCCCGGGCATCTCCGCCGCGTCGGGATGCGTTTCCGGAATCCGCATGACAGCCGCCGCGGAAATCACGGCCGAGACGGTGAGCAGGGTGAAGAGCGCCAGATAGGCCGTCGGGGGATAGACGCGGCCGTCGGGCGTGAGACGGGACTCCGTCGCGAACCGGTCCAAGGTGACGCCCGACAACCAGGAGAGCAACGAAACCCCAACGTAGGACGCGGCATTGATCACGGCGACCGCCTGGCCCACGCACTCGGGCGGATTCGCCTCCTTCATGATGGTGGACGACACCGGGGACGACGCGACACTCGCGGCCAGCAGCACAAAGGCGATCAAAAAGACGAATGCGGGGGCCCGGCAAGCCACGCCCAGTGTCAGCATCACGGTTCCGAGCAGGAGGGAGCAGATGAAGGCATGAAGAACGGGTTTACGGCGCTGGCGGCTCAATCGAAGCCAGAACCCGCCCAAAAAGGTCAAAACCGCGCAGACCGCCGCCATGATCAAGGTAAACGAGGCAGCCGATTCCGGCCGAAGTCCGGCCACATCCTGCAGGAACTTTTTGCCGATCACAGTTTGCATGACAAAATAGACGGGAAAGTTGGTCAGGGAGAACACAATCATGGGGCGGTTGCCCCGCGAGACGATCACCTTCCACAGGGGAGCGAGCGAAAGCGGTGGGCGTGGGCCGGTTTGACAGGGCAACCGACGCATCATACACCAGGATGCGCCCAGGCACAACGCGATCAGGCTGCCAATGCCCAGAAGCGCCCATCGCCATCCGGCCGTCCGCACCAGCAACGCAAACGGCAACGTGCCCGTCAGATTGCCCAGATACCCCAGGAAAAGCACAATGCCCAGCACGGTGGGGAACAATCGGTGGCCGAACAGAATGGGGATTTCCTGGACAATGCTCAGAAACATGAAGCTTGCCCCGAACCCGGTCAACGCGCGAGCCGCGTACAGGGCATGCACCGACTTGGCGCACGGAAACCAGATTGCTCCGACGGTCATGATCAACCCGCCCCACAACAAGACGCTCCGGCCCCCGAAACGATCCGCCGTCATTCCCGCCACAAGCTGGGTACATGCATAGATGCCCAGGAAGATCGCCCCCAACCCCGCCACGGCCGAAGCCGTCAGGGAGAATTCGGTCTGAAGTTCGTCGAAAATCGTGCCCGGTATGGCCGACCGGAGAAAATAGGAGAAAAAATAGATCCCCACCATGGCCAGCAGCGCTTTCCACGCCTTCCGGTCGCGGTCCAAGGAATTCAACATGCGGTGGAGAATATCGCGCATTCCGGTTACACAACCGTGAAATCGAGACATGAAAAACGGAACCGGCCTGCGGCACGCATCGCGTATTACACTTTCGTCCAGGCGCCCTTGGCCTTCGAGCTTTCGACGGCGGCCCTGACGAACTTCATGCCCGCCACGCCCTCTTCCACGCCGGGGTGCGGGAACGCGGCCGGAACACCCTTTTCGCCGTTTCGTGCGCGAATTTTGCGCTCCATGGTGGTGTGCAGGTTGGCCAAGGCCTCAAAGAAATCTTCTTGATGGCCGGCCGGTACGCGCGTGTAGGACTTCACACAGTCCGGCATGCCCGCTCCCGTGCCGAGCCAATACACCCGGTCCTCGGCGCCGGTCAGCAACGTCAGTTGTTCCGCGCGCTCCTGGGCCCATTCCAGGGATCCCTTCGTGCCGTATATGCGGAACCCGTTGTCGTTCTTGTGTCCGATCGCGATCTGGGTGCACGTGATCAGCGCCGTTCCGCCATTGGCGAGTTCGCCGATCACGTTAAAATCGTCATCCAACACGCGCTTTTCCACGAAACGGTTCAACCGGGCGCTGACCTTCGTGATGGCCAGGCCGCTGACCCAGGTGGCCGTGACGAAGGCGTGCGTGCCGATGTCGCCGCCGCAGTTGGAAATGCCGGTTCGCTTGGGATCGGTCCGCCAGGCGGCCTGCTGGTTATCCTGCTCGAGCGCGGTGGCCAGCCACCCCTGGTTGTACCACGATTCGATCTTGCGCACCTCGCCGATCACCCCATCCGCAATCATGCACTTGGCCGTCATCATCATGGGATGGCCGGTGTAGGTGTGGGCCAGCACAAACGGCAGCTTGGTTTTTGCGACCAGTTTCGTCAGTTTTTCGGATTCCGCGACCGTGAGCGTCATCGGTTTTTCGCAGAGCACGGGAAGGCCGGCTTCCAAGCACGCCTTGGCCGCTTCGAAATGGGCGAAATTGGGGGTCGTCACCACCGCGTAATCCAGATCGATCTTCCCGTCTTTTCGAGCTTTCAGCATATCGGGAACCGTCGGAAATCCCTGAATCCCCCACTCCCTGGCCGACTCCATGGAAGACTTGGGATCGCTCCGCAAGACGCCGGCCGTGACTTCTCGTGTGCCGTCCAAACTGACCGCGCGCAGATGAACCCGGCCGAAGAAACTGCCCGACCCCCCGCCACCGATCATCGCGACTTTCAATTTGCTCATGGCCTGCTCCCTTTGGTTAGACGTATCAAACGCTAAAATGTGTATCGAATTTCATCGAAAATGGCAAGAGTCGGAAATAGCATCATGGCCGGACCGGAAACGCGCATTCGATGGTTTCCAGAATCACATGGAGGATGACCTGATGCGCCTCCTGGATCCGCTCGGTCCGGTCGCTTGCGAGCAGGATCTCCCAATCGCCGCGCCCCTTCAACCGGCCGCCTGTTTTTCCAAGCAGGCACAGCGTTTTCATGCCCCGTTCACGAGACGCCTCCAACGCTTTCTCCAGATTCACGCCGTTCCCGCTCGTGCTGAACAGGACCAGCACATCGCCCGCTTTTCCAAGCCCTTCGATCTGGCGCGAGAAGACATGGTCGTAGCCGAAATCGTTCGCGATGCATGTCAGCGCCGTACAATCGGCCACAAGCGCAATGGCGGGCAGCGCGGGCCGATTTCCCCGGAATCGGCCAATCAACTCCTCGGCCATATGCAGCGCCTCGGCCGCGCTCCCCCCGTTTCCCGCGGTTAGAATCTTGCCGCCCGCTTTGAGCGCGGCGACGCAGGCATCCGCCGCTTCGGCGATCGCGTCCGCCTGTCGGGTCATGGAGTCAATCAGCGCGGCGCTTGCGGAGATGGCTTCCCGTACGGCGGCCACGTTTGTTTTTTTTGTTTCTTCAGTGTTCATGTTGATTGACGAATGTCAGGGCCCAGTCCTTCGGCCAGGTTCAAGCCCTGAACCTGCTCCAGGCGAAAATTCGCGGGCGAGTCTGAAGGTACGGCTCACGCAATCTCCACGAAGTCCGCGTTCAACCAGCCGGCCATTGCGCGCAACGGCTCCACGGCATCGCCGAGCGTCACCGCCAGGTGATGCGGCCCTCCTGCCCGGCCGTAGGCCGTCAACCAATCCCGGACGTCGCCGCGAGGCCGGATGAGGGCCTGGGGCGTTTCCGCTTTTGGAAACGGTTGAACGTCGGGGAAATCCATGCGAGAGGCCAGAATGCGCCAGCGCTGGTTGGCCCCGAGGGTGAGCACGGCGAGCGTGCAGGGGCCGGGTTGGTAGTTGAAGACCAGCACCAGTTGGCCACCGGTCACCTTGACCAGTTCGCTGCGCGGACGAAGCCGGACGGGAACGTCCTTTCGAGCCATGGCCGGATTGGCCTCGCCCATGTGGGATAGCAACAGGTTATTTCCGCCGAAATCGATGGTGAATATTTCGCTGAAACCGGCGGGGTTGCGGATGCGGTTCAGGACGGTCGAGAACGCCGCCGCGATGACGTCGCCCTCGCCCCCAAAGCCGATGCCATCGCTCATCAGGCGGCAGGCCGCGACAAAGGGAACCGTCTGCGCCGAACGATCTTTTCCGAACGCCAAAAACTGGTAACTGAACGCGTCCAGGTTATAGTCCTTGATCAACGCCCGCAGAGCGAGCTCCGCGCGCGCCGCCGAGGACAGGGCGGCATTCGTCACGGCGGCATCCACCGCATAGGCGGCCCGGTAGTCCGCCGCCAACCGCTTGATGTCGGCCGTCTTGAGCGCCGACAGGGCATCCTTGTATTCGTCCATGGTGATCGTTTCGCACACGGGTCCAAGCGAGGCGCGCAAATGGCTCAGGTCCACCGAGAAATCGCCCATGCCCGCGAACGCATGGCCCAGGACGCCGAGCCGCATGCGGCGCAACTGCGTGACCGCCGAAGCCGCCCGAAGCAAGCCGCCCAGGGTGGCCATCGCGCCGGGATCGCGCCAGTGGCTGGTGACGTACTCGAAGCGAACGCCCGAGCGAATCAACACGTTGGCCAGGTCGAAGGTGCCGTGCACGCCATGATTGGCGGTCAGGTCTTTCCCGCTGAAGCTTTCCGTGATGGCGTACAGTTCCTGGGTGTTCCAGAGCAGGATCGGCAGACGGGTCGATTGCAGCGCCTGCAGACTGGAATGGCTGGTGGAATAGGTCAGCAACACCACCACGATGGCCTCGCAGCCAGCCGCCTCGAATTCGCTCACCCGGGCATCGATATCCCGCGCGCAAAAAACAGCGCCGGAAAATTCGACGCGGGCATGGGGTTTCAGGGCGGGCAGCAATTCGCGGCGCACCCAGGCCTCCCGCTCGGTTCGGATCGCCGAACTGCGCGACTCGTAAAACTCCAAGGTCAGTCCCAGCAAACCCACTTTCGGCCGATAGTCCGACATGACGATTCTCCTTACATCTTTTTTTAGAAAATAACGGAAAAAAAAGATCGAATCAATCCCCATCTTGACCATTCTTGCCCGTTCATCATCCATCCGCTATTGACTCCGTTTCGCGCCCGTTGCATACTCGCCATCATGAACACTGGTATCGTTTCTTTTCCACTTCCCCTGGCCGCATTGAGCAGCCTGACGATTTCATTTAATGAATCGGATGCCATCAACAAGACGATCATTTATGTGTTGATCGTCATGTCCATCGTGGCTTGGTCGGTCATGATTTCCAAGTGGATCGAGCTCAAGAAAACGCTGCTGCTCACCCGCCAATTTCAGACCGCGTACACCCAGCAAGAACATCCCTTCTCCCTCTTCGCCGCCCGCCGCCGTTTCCTGGACAGCCCCCTTTACACAATCTACCTGGCCGCCGCCAAGGAGGCCGCGTTCATCGCCGGCGAAAAGGCCGGCGTGCCGGTCTTGAACGCGGACACCCTGGCCGAGACCCTTCGTTTCCGGTACAACGCCGTGCAAATGGATATCCTTCGCCGGTCCGCGGATCGAGCCTGCTCGGAACAGGCCATGGAACTGGAGGAAAGGATGCCCATCCTGGCCATCTCCATCTCCGCGGCCCCGTTTCTCGGTTTGCTGGGAACCGTTTGGGGGGTCCTGGACGCCTTCGTGGGGATGTCGTCCAACTTTGGCGGCGCCATGCTCAGCGCGGTGGCACCCGGCATCTCCGGCGCGCTTCTGACCACCGTTGTGGGACTGTTGGTCGCACTCCCCTCGGCGATCGGCTACAACCTGATCGTTACGGACATCAAGCGTATGTGCGTGTATATGGACAGTTTTTCGGACGAACTGATGGCGGATCTCCAATCCGCCTGCAGCGCGCGGGAGGTGTAGCCCATGCCCCGCAAGGCCGCCATGCGCACGCTGAGTCAGATCAGCGACATTAATATGACCCCGCTGATGGACCTGACCTTTCTTCTGCTCATCACCTTCATTATCACATTCCCCCTGGTCGAACAGGGCATCCCCGTCAACCTGCCCAAGGGCAAGGCCGCGGAACTGCCGCAAAAGAAAACCGCCACCCTCTCGATCAACGCCCGGGGCGATGTGTATATCGACAAAACGAAGATCGGCCTGAACGCGCTTGGCCGCACGCTCCTCGACTTGAAAACGAAACACGATGACCTCACGGTGCTGGTCCGGGCCGACGAAAAACTCGATTACGGAAAAGTAATCCGGGTGTTGAAGGTGTTGCACGACTGCAAAATCACTCGGATGGCCCTGGTCACCCAGGGCGCGGATTGAAAATACGCCATGCCGCAACGTCCCTCCAGATTCGGCTTCACGGTCACCGCCGTCACCCTGATACATGGTGTGTTGCTGGTGTTGCTGGTGGCGGCGGGGACCCGAAGCTGCGTTTCCCGAAAACCGCCTCCGACGGTCATGCCCATCGAGTTTATCGTGGCCGTGGACGATGGGCCCGAGATCAAAGAGCCGCTCCCACCAAAACCGGAAGCTTCTCCCGTAAAGCCGGACGTTGTCCCGCCCAAACCACCCGAACCCGAGATCAAAGAGCCGGATCCCATTCCGATGCCCGTTAAAAAGCCCACGCCGGCGAAAAAGCCGAATCCGGTAAAAAAGCCCACGTCGGTGAAAAAGCCGGATCCGGTGAAAAAAGCCACGACGGTAAAAAAGCCCATTGAACGGGGTCGGCGGATCTCGGCGCCGAATCCCACTCCCCCGCCCCCCAATTTCAAGAAACTTTCCCAAGAGGAGATCGCGCGCCTGCTGGCGCTTGGCGCCACGCCGGGCAACCGGAACACAATACCCGAGGGGGATACGCTCGCTTTCGAAGTGATCCGCCGTAAACTGTATCAGGCCTGGACCCAACCGGCCTCGGTCCCCCGCAATCTGACGGCCGTGGTGGAAATTCACATGAACGCGTCGGGCGACGTCCTGGCCCGCCGCCTGATCCGGGGCTCCGGAAACGCCGTGATGGACCAAACCGTGATGGAAGCCGTTCAGGCGGTTCGTCGCATCGAGGGACTCTCGGCCGACTTCCTGAATCGCTGGCGCAAGGTGAGCATCACCTTCGAACTTGCCGCCGGCGCGGGGTAAACGACGCGCTATTCCCGATTCCAGGTGGAGAGAAAATAGAGCGCGAGAAGGGCTTCCAAGGCGTCCGGATCTCCGGCTTCCCTCAGCAGGTCCAGATACCAGGTCCCGACCCCAAAGCGCCGGTCGTGCCAGATCAACACTTCCACAAACACCTCCGGGTCGCCACCGTCGTGAATGCCGTATTTGAGGTTCGACAGGGCAATCGCCACGTCCAGCGCCTGGGTCACGCAGCCCTTGTAGTTCCGCAGCAGATAGGCCGATTCGAGTTGATCCAGCCGTTCGACGGTGTTCCGGCCCGCCTCGGTCAGCGTCTCGCGCGTGGCCGCGCGAATCTGCTCCTTGAGCTTGGCCATCAACGAGGCCACCACGGCGCCGTAGGCCTGTTGTTCCCCATGAAAAACACGGTAAAATTCCCCCGGCCGACCCAACAGATCGCCCACCGCGCAACCCATGGATCGCTTGAGCACGGGGATGTTCGTCTGCCGCATGCGGGGCAGAATCTTGAAAATGGCATCCATCTCCCCCAGACGCGCCAGCGCCTCGCTGGAAGCCGAAATGACTTTCGCGTCAGGGCTTGCGTAGAGGAGATCGAGCAGCGGCCGGACCGCCTGTTTGTCACCGAGCACCCCGAGCGTCCGCGCCGATTCCGCCTGAACGACGGGATCGTGTGCGGCCAGTTTGCGCATCAGGGCGGGCACGGCCCGGGAATCTTTGGACTTGCGAAACGCCTTGGCGATTTCCGGGGCGATATCGGAATCGGCGTCCTCGAACTTGTTCAGCAAGGCCTCGATCGCCAGGGAGTTCCCGATTTGACCCAGCGCCCGAACCGCTTCTTCACGCACATCGGCGTCGGCATCGTCCATCTGGTCGATCAGGTCGGAAACCGCAATGGCGATGCGGGACTCGCCCAGTTCGCGAATGGCGCGCGCTTTGCGAGAGGGTTCTCCGGAGGACTGAAGCGTGTGCAAATTGAACATGTTGCTGACCATGCGCACGGGATTGCCGGTCACCAACCCCAGGATGGCGGTGCGAAAAGACACCCCCTTCCGGGATTCCCGGATTCGCAGATGCATGGGCACGAGCACCAGCCAAATGATCCCGATCTGGAGCACGATCAAGACATGGAAATAGCTGAATGTGTCCCCTAGGGGAAGCGATAAAGGGAACGGCGAAGCGGCGAAATAATCGCGATACGCGTCCACCAGGTAACCGCCCAGCCCGGAACCGCAAGCGGCGATCAGGCTGATGCAGCCCTGATAGAGGGCGATGGCCATGGTTCGGTTTTCCTCGGGCGCCTTGGACGTGATCAGCGTGGTCTGGCAGGCGCCGATCAGCGCGCCGCAAAGACTGCAGGGAATGCTGATTAGGATCAGCGCGAGGATCGGCTGCGGCAGGCTGATGCCGCCGAAAAAAGGAACGTGGATGACCGACGCGGCATCGCGCATGAAAAACCAGACCAGCACGCATGCCCCGAAAATCAGCAGCGCCACGGCCGACAGGGTGCGGGCGCCCATCCGGTCCACCACCAGTTTGCCGACAAAGGCGCCGAGAATGCCGCCAATGCCGCTCGCGACGGTCGTGTAGGAAAGCTGACTGTAGGTGACGTGATAGGCTTCCTTGAGGAAAATGGCGCTGAACGGGGCGACCAGGTAGATGGAGAACTGCCAGATCCCCACGCACAGGATAACCTGCACAAACTCCCGGTCGCGCAACGGATCCAGGAGAATGCGACGAAGCGAAACCGCTCCGGCTTTCCGATTCACCACGGGCTCCAGCACCCGGTTGTGGACGAACACGTCCGAGACTCCGAACACCACTGCCAGGGTAAAAACGAGGATGAAACCGGTGAAGCCCAGGAGCGACCGGTCGGAAGGAAAACAGTCCATGATCCATCCAAAAACAAAAATCGCCACCAGCATAGAGCCATAGATAAAAGCGTTGCGCATGGCCCAGAAACGACCCCGCAGATGATCCGGCAGAAAATCGGACATCCAACTCAGCCACGGGGCGCTTCCCATGCTGGCGAAAATCGAACTGATCCCGATCGCGACGATCAGCAGGAGCGGCAGGCGCGGCATCAAGCCGGGAAACACCGTGGCGGCGAGCACCAGGAGGATGGGAACCACGATCCAGAGCGACCGGTGGATCAGGCTGTTCCAGAACCACATGGGCTTGCGGGTCGGAAGCCGTTCCGTCAACAGCGTGCTGAAGACCTGAAAAACGCCGGCCGCCAGACCCACCGTGGAGAGCAACCCGACGAGTTTGCCGCTGGCGTGCAGCCGCTCCATGAGCATGGCCAGGGGCATGCCGCCGGCGGTCATGAAGAACATCGCGAAGACGATCGAAATATTGCTCAGGGACATGCCCCGGCGCAGATCGCGCTCGGTGATGATCTGGCCGGTTGTGGAGACCCTGGCATCATTTGCGGTGGACATGGGATGGGAACCGGTCAGCGGATCACACGCGCGCCTTTTCCTTTCATGACCGCTTCGACCTCTTTGAGTGACGCCATACTGGTGTCCCCGGGCGTGGTCATGGCCAGCGCGCCGTGCGCGGCGCCGTAATTGACGGCCTCCTCGGGGGACTTGCCCGACAGAAATCCGTAAATCAGGCCGGAGGCGAAACTGTCGCCGCCGCCGACGCGGTCATAGATCTCGAGGGCTTCGCGCATCACGGCCTGATGGAAAGCGCCGTCCGCGTAGAGGATGGCGCTCCAGTCGTTCACCGTCGCCGTCTTGGCGTTGCGCAGCGTGGTGGCCACCGCCTTGAAGTTCGGGAATGTCCGGATCGCTTCGACGATCATTTTCTTGAAGTTCGAGGGATCCAGGTTCGAGAGATGGGCGTCCATGCCCGGCACCTCAAACCCGAGCGCCGCGGTAAAATCCTCCTCGTTTCCGATCATCACATCCACCAGCGGCGCGATCCGGCGGTTCACCTCGACCGCTTTCGCGGTCCCGCCCTGGGATTTCCAGAGCGACGCACGGAAGTTCAGGTCGAAGGACACGATCGTCCCGCACTCCTTGGCGACCGTCATGGCCTCGATGACCGCCTCCGCGGTGGTGGGGGAAAGAGCGGCGAAAATGCCTCCACAATGGAACCAGCGCACGCCTTCCTCCCGGAACAGCTTCTTCCAGTTGAAATCGCCTGGCTTGATCTGCGAAGCCGCGCTATGTCCCCGGTCGGAACACCCCACCGCCGCGCGGATGCCGAACCCCTTCTCCGTGAAGTTGAGCCCCACGCGCGCGGTTTTGCCGATGCCGTCGAACGGCGCCCACTTCACATGGCTCAAATCCACGCCCCCTTGAAGCATCAGATCCTCAAGCAGGCGGCCCACGTCGTTGTCGACTATCGCCGTCGCCATGGCGGTCTGCAGGCCGAAACAGCGTTTCAATCCCCGCACCACGTTGTATTCTCCCCCGCCTTCCCAGACCTGAAACGACCGGGCGGTCCGGATGCGACCGTCGCCCGGGTCGAGCCGCAGCATCACCTCGCCCAATGCCGCGGCATCCCACTTGCACACGCTCTTCGGCTTGATCGTCAACGCCATGTCATTGTCCTCCGCGAATTCGATTGATCAGGGCCAGCGTAGCCGCGATCTTGGCGGCGAGGCCCGTGTAATCCTTCGCTTTCAACAGTTCTTTGGTGATCAGGTTCGACCCCATGCCCACGCACACCACGCCCGCCCCAAACCAGGCTTTCAGGGAGTCGGCCGTGCAGTCCACCCCGCCCGTCGGCATCAGTGACGACCAGGGACAGGGGCCCAGCACGGACTTGACGAAGGTCGGGCCGCCCACGGATTCGCCCGGAAACACCTTGACGATTTCGCAGCCGAACTCCTCGGCCTGGGCAATCTCCGAGGCGCTCCCGCAGCCGGGCGCGTAGGCCACCTTGCGGCGGTTGCACGCCCGGGCCACATCCGGATTCAGCACCGGCCCCACGACGAACGCGGCGCCGCAATTGATGTAGAGCGATGCTGTCCCCGGATCGGTGACAGAACCGACGCCCAGGACCAACTCGGGATGCGCCGTGGCGCAATGAGTTTCCAGCGCGGAAAACACCTCCCAGGCGTGGTCGCCCCGGTTCGTGAACTCCAGGATCGGACACCCGCCCGCCACGCAGGCGCCCGCCACGGCCTTGGCGGTCTCCAGGTCGGGGCTGTAAAACACCGGCACCAGGCCGGTCTTGACCATGGTATTCAAAACCCGCAAACGTTTAAATCGTGCCATAGACGCGCTCCTTCCGTCGCAAGATCGGATTATTCTTTGGGGCTCAGTCCCGAAATATAGGACAACAGAAGCGATTCGGCCTGATCGGCCTGTTTGGCTTTCAACGCGTCCACCACCTGGCGATAGACCGGCGTCGCTTTGGCGACAATCTTTTTCTTGCTCTTCTCCTGGCAAAGACGCAGGTACTGGATGACCGTGACGCCGAAAAACGCGATGCCGGTGCTGCCGCATGACAGGAGCAATTTGCGGTTGAACTCCACCTCGGCCAAGGAAAACGGCGGGTCCTCGTCCGCCTTGGCGGCCAGTTCGGCCAACGTCGCCAGATCCGACGCCGGAATGCTCGAAGCGGAGATGGTCAGCGCCCCCGCGATCACAATCCCCCACGTCGTCAGCATGGTCGGCACGTTCATTCCGCCCAGCATCCAGCTGAAGGTGACAATATCGCCGAGACGATCCGTATCGATATATCCCACCGTCAATCCGCGCCGGGGCGCCGCCCGGATGATGCCTAAATAGCCCAGTGACTTGGTCGCTTCACGAACCACCACCCGGCTCACGCCGAACATCTCCGCGAACTGTTGTTCCGTGGGCAGACGATTGCCTGTTTTCAAGCCTTGGTCGAGAATGTAATCCCGAATTCGGGAGGCCACCAACTCGCCCAGCGTTTTTTTCGTGACTGCCAAAGACATTTCCATATTCTCCTGCTTACCCGCGTCTTTCTGATTTCAAAATCAAAACCCTATGAGAATAGATAATTATTAGTTTATTTCAAGCACAAGTTCATTCCATTGAGCCGATTGCGCTGTTCGCATAAGCCCATGCCTATTGAGTGATATGGGAGGAGGAGAAACGACTTCTCCCAATTGGGGCATGAAAACGTTAGGCATTTGAGGGTGCTCGGCTTGGGATCGATAAAAAAGTCGATTTTTCTCCCACAAAAGACTTGACGCGGGGATTGGTTGCGATGCATGATGGTGCCTATGATACTTTATGAAACCGATCCGTTGTTTGCGTGGAACC
>CAZSUH010000055.1:0-19515 GCA_964609905.1 uncultured Verrucomicrobiota bacterium | reverse complement strand
GAAAACGCGCAAGCCGCCTTGCCCCGCGAGGCCGGCTGTGCGACAATGGCGCCAAACCCACCAGGAGCACACGTGATCGACCTGCATTTTCATTCGATATTTTCCGATGGCGACTATACACCCGAAGAGTTGGTTGCCCTCGGCCGCAAGCAGAAGCTGACCGCCATGGCGTTGACCGACCACGACACGACGGAAGGCGTGCCGCGTTTCCTGGCCGCCGGCGCGGCGGAAGGCCTGGCGGTGTGCCCGGGCGTCGAGATCAGCGCCGAATACAACCCCGGCACCATGCATGTGCTGGGCTATTTCCTGGATACGCAAAACCCGGCCCTGATGGACGCCCTGGTCAACATCCGGGACGGCCGCCGCATCCGTAACCTGAAGATCATCGAGCAACTCCGCGCGCTGGGCTGCGCTATCACGTTTGAGGAGTGCGCGGCCGAGGCGGGCGGCGACGTGGTGGGCCGGCCGCACATCGCACTGATTCTCGAGCGCAAGGGCTATGTGAAAAACAAGGATGAGGCGTTCGAGAAATACCTCGCCAAGGGCAAGCCCGGTTATGTGCCCCGCTTCCGCCTGTTGCCGTCCGACTGCGTCAAGATCATCCGCGACGCGGGCGGCGTGGCGGTGCTCGCGCATCCGTTCACGCTCCAGTTGAAGCCCGATACCTTGCGGCAGCTCGTGAGCGATTTGGTTGCGGTCGGACTGGGCGGCATCGAGGTGTTTTACAGCGAACACAAGGACGCGCAAACCCGACAGTATGCCGCGCTGGTCGCGGAGTTCGGGCTCGTGGCCACGGGCGGTTCGGATTATCACGGCCGCATCACGCCCGACATCAAGCTCGGCCGCGGTTTCGGCGGGCTGAACGTTCCCGATGCGGCGTTTGAGCAGTTGAAGAAGCGGGCGGGGCGGTGACCGGCGAACCCACCGGCCTTTACCTTCACGTCCCGTTCTGTGACGGCAAGTGCCGCTATTGCGCCTTTTATTCCATCCGCTACGATGCGGCCCTCGCGCGACGCTGGTTGTCGGCGCTGCGGAGCGAATATGCCCTGTTCAAAACAGGGTGCAAGGCGCCCCGGTTCCGCACGGTCTATATCGGCGGCGGCACGCCCACGATGCTGGAGCCCAGCCAGTTGGAGGAACTGGTTACATGGGTGCGCAGCCTGCTGCCGGCCGGCGGCGTGGAGGAGTGGAGCGTGGAAGCCAATCCCGGCTCCGTGACGCTGGAAAAACTGCGCGTGTTGCGCCGGGCGGGCGTGAACCGGCTCAGCATCGGAGCCCAGGCGTTCGACAAGGCCCGGCTGAAAATTCTAGGCCGGCGCCACGAGCCGGCGGACATCGCGGACGCCGTGGCGGCCGCGCGCGCGGCGGGTTTTGCGAACGTGGGGCTGGACCTGATCGCCGGCGGCCCGGCCTGCGGCGCGCGGTCGTGGAGGCGGACGCTCGACGCCGCGATGGAGTTGAAACCGGAACATGTGTCGGTGTATGCCCTGACGGTGGAGGAGGGGACGGCGCTGGCGCGCGCCGTGAAGCGGCGCGTCACGCGGGTGAGCGAGGCGGCGGTGACGGCGCGTCTGCACGAGGCGCAAAAGGCTTTGGAAACGGCCGGCTTTGAACGATACGAGATTTCCAATTATGCCCGGCCGGGTTTCGCCTGCCGCCACAACCTGGCCTGCTGGCGGGGCGAGCGGTATCTGGGGTTGGGACCGGCTGCGGCCTCGCATGTGGGGCTGGAACGCTGGACCAATGCGCCGGATTTGAGCGACTATTTTCGGCTGCTGGAGAAGGGGCGAGAGTCCAGGCGTGAGCGCGAGACGCTGACGCCCGGCACGAAGGCGGTGGAGCGGCTGGTGTTTGGCCTGCGTATGGCCGAAGGAGTGAACCTGGATGAGGCGTTGGAAGAGGGCGGCCGCGAGTTGCGCGCCTCGTGGGAGCGGCAGTTGGGCGAATTGACCCGCAAGGGGCTGGTGACGCGCGACAACGCACGCTGGAAGCTCACCCGCAAAGGCATGGATTTTGCCGATGCCGTAGCCGTGGAATTGATGCCCTGAAGCGCGGCCGCGTTATTTTTTCAGCAGCCAGGCGTTCAGTTCGGACACGAACGCGTCCGTGTTCATCACGCGGGATTCCTCGCCGACATCGACCAGCAGTTCGCGGAGCGCGCGGCCGCCTTGGGAGTCGGGATACGCGTCCACGATTTTGCGGGCGCGCGCGTAGGTTTTCGCGTATTCGGGCGCGTCATCGCGGACCTCTTTGACGAGGGTGATGATTTTCATCTGATCCGCCGGAACGGCAACGGAGAACGCTTTCATGGCGTCCAGGGCCTGCCGCACACGGGTCGCGGCGCGATTGAGCGCCATCCCCGCCGCGCTGAAATCGCCGGTGATCGCCAAATCCTGGTTGGTGGGAAAAATGTTATACGGGTCAATGTGCTTCTGCATCCAGTTGTCTTTGCGATACCGGTCGCGCACGGCTTTCTGGCGGAAGTCGGGAATTTCCATCGGTTGGCCTTCCGCTTCCGCGCTGCGCAGGGCCTGGATGCCGGCGAGCGTCACGTCGGACGCGGCATAGATGTCCCAGGGCGCTTTTTCGCCCGTCAGGATCTGCCGGGCGAAATAGTAGAGCTCCCAGAAATCGCCGCCGCCGTGGCCGGCCTTTTCGGCCAGTTCGCCCATTTCGCTCCATTCCGGCTTGACCTGGAAATTGAATGAACTGCCCGTGGCGCCGACCTTGAGGAAAAGCGGGTGCATTTCGGCGGACGCCTTGGTCCCGAACAGGCGTTGGTGATGGCTGTCGGCGGTGGTGCCGCCCATAAGGTTACGCACGATGCCACCGTTGTTCATCCGGATGAGCGACGGGGCGAAGGCTCCCAGGCACGGCAAAATGCCGTCGATTTTG
This sequence comes from uncultured Verrucomicrobiota bacterium, assembly GCA_964609905.1. Taxonomy (GTDB): domain Bacteria; phylum Verrucomicrobiota; class Kiritimatiellia; order CAIKKV01; family CAIKKV01; genus CAZSUH01. Next base: position 16,620 of record CAZSUH010000055.1, on the reverse strand, counting down.
CGGCCATTTCCCTTGATGATGCCGTAATTCAGCACGTCGTCGGGGAAGGCCGTGACTTTTTCGGGGCGCAGCCCGGTGATGACCATGACCGGGCCGAGGGAGTGTGTGCAATAGTAGTGGTAGTTCAGCCAGCCGCGCCAGTGGTGAACGCGGTTGCCGGGTTCGAGCGGCGTGCCGTCCGGATTGCTGTAGCAGCGTCCGACGCCGTGGACATATTCATATTCGGCGTAGGCCAGGTCGCCGAAGAAGCCTTCGCGCCAGAGCTTGGCGAGGTACATGTTCTCGACGGAGAACGGATAGTTTTCCGCGAGGTTGTAGACTTTCCCGAACCGCTCGACGGCTTCGACGAGTTCCACGCCTTGGGCAGGTGTGAAGAACGCGGTCACCTCGCTCAACACGTGTTTGCCGGCCTTCATGGCCTTGATGGCGTGCGCCGCATGGTCGGGGCAGTAGGTGGCCACGAGCACGGCGTCGAAATCGCGCGCCAGGAATTCGTCCTCATCCGCCGTGAGGAAGGCGTCGGGACAGTTCTTCTGGAACGACGTGCGCATGTTCGGGTGGAAATCGCAGCCGGCGACGACGTCGATATTGAGGGCTTTGGCCGACGCGATGAAGCTTTGCCCGCGGCCGAGTCCCCAAATTCCGAGTTTCAGTCGTTTATCGGTCTTGAAAATGCTGTCGGTACTCATGACGGTTGGTCCTTTCCTGAATCGCATTGACGTATCGCGTGGAAGATCAAATCACACTCCTTACGGGATTGCAAGGTTTGGGGGGCGGCGCGGAGGAACGACGGAGAGCCGGTTCAACCCCTTACGCCCGCCACTCCAGCGTCACGCCGGACCCGGCGAAATCGCCCCCGGGCAACGAAACCCCGAGCGATCCGGTTTTCCGCCCATCCAACTGAAGCGTCATCATCCCCTCGCGTTGTTCCGGCTGGGCAAGCGTGATGATCAGGCGTCCGTCTTCCGCCGGTTGGTAGAGCAGCGCGCAGGGGAGGTCCACGCCGATTTGCTGACCGTCGGGAAACCGCACGGAAGCCGGCTTGTAAAAGACCGCCATGCCGCGCCGTTCACCGGCGTGCCAGACCGCCTGGAGATCGGGTTCGTTCCGGACGATGGTCAACCGGGCGGGGTCGTCGGCAAACGCGTTGTTTTCGTCGACGCCCATCCGCACCGCATAGGCGTAGGTGGCGCCGTTGGGCCGGATGCCGTGATGCAGTCCGGCGTTCAAGACCGGCAGCGTCACCGGTTCGGGGGAACCGACGCCGCACAGGCTCCAGGCGCCTGACTGGGGCCCCAGTCGGAGCGAACCGCTGCCGTCCATCACGCGGACCGTGATACAGTTGTGCCAGAACGCGGAACCTGCTCCAAGCGGATAGACGCCTTCCGCCAACGCCGCCGCGTCGCCCTCGAGTCGCACGGGCCCCCGCCATCGGCGCTGGTCGATTGTGGTGCGCACGGGGTGCGGGGATGGGGCGGAGATGCCTGATCCCAGCGCGATCATGACATCGTCGAACAGGAACCAGGCCTTGCGGGCCACGAGGCCGGCGCGGGAAAAGTCAACGGCCATGCAACCCTCACGGCCGTCCGAGACGCCGCCGGCAAAGGGCCGTTCGCCGGCCAGGCGCAGGGTGTCCGGATCGAAGTCGCCGGCAGCCTGCAGGACGGTGGCGCCGGGAATCTGGCGCCAGTTCCAGACCGGGAAGAGATCGCGGTAGTCATCGCCGTCGCACAGGATCATGGTGACGCCGTCGGCGAGGTGATGGCAGAGCCGTCCTTCGCCTCCGCAGCAGGGCCAATCCGCGTTCACGACCCGCGGACTTGGCACACGCACGGAGAGGTAGCCGGCCGGGCGGTGGTGGGTCATCAGGTCGGATCGCCAAAAGCATCGGTTTCCGGTCACGAGGGAGGCGCCGGCAGCGGGATCGATGGCCGCCGCGGCTCGCGTTTCGGCTTGCCGGGTGTGCGGCACGCGGGCGAGATGGCGCAGACCGGCCATGAACTGGCTTGCCGAATGACCCTGGCGGGACAACTCGCGGCCGGTCGCCACGGGATCGAAGGTCCGGCCCCGCACCATCCAGCGGGATCCGTCCAGCACGAATCGGGCAAAGCGATCCACCAGGAACGGAGCCCAGGCGTAGGCGGTTCCTTCGGACAGGGCGATGAGGCGGCCGACGTTGGCAACGAATCCCTGGCCATACCCGCCGGAGTACAGCAGGTTTCCGTGCTGGTGAAAACTCATGTCGGGCTGAATGCCTTCTTCGCCCGGCAGCGTGCGGGTTTCCCGGGCGATGAGATCGAAACCTTGCGCGACACGGCCCGGATTGTCGGTCAGGATGCCGTGATTAATCAGCACGGTGGCGGTCCAGACCAGATTCTGGCCGGTGAACCGGTGAATGGGCTCGTGGGCCCGGAATGCCGGTTCGGCGCGTGCGATCATCGAGGACGGGCAGACGCCTTTCACGCAGAGCAACGTGTCGCCCAGCAGCAACGGGGCGCCGATCTGGTTCCACCACCAGTTGGGATTTTGCGGATTCCGGGCATACCAGCCGTCCAGCCCGAGCAGGACGGCCCGGAGTAGTTTTTCATTGCCGTGGAGCGGCGAATCCGTCCGGCGCCAGGCGCGGGCCAGGGATCTCAATCGACGCAGGTGCAGGACAGTGGCCCAGTCCTTCAGCGCGTCGTGCGTGTAATCCACATCCGCCCAGGAACCGTCCGGCCGCAGCGCGGTCACGAGCGGGGTCGCGTCGGAGAGAGCGATGCCGCCTCCGGCGTCGGTCAGCTCCTCATCCAGGCAGAAGCGGTTACGCAGCACGTCGAGGTCGGCCAGGCGGGCGTCGGACATGGCGGGGTCCTTTTCGGAATCGTGCGGACTCGATAGAATTCAAGCGTATCTCCAGGTGATCACGACGGGCCTAGGCTACGGCAAGGAAACGACCGGGTCAAGACAGCGGCGCGATTTTGCTTCTTCTTTTCGTCCGATTGTACGATGATTCTAAGCGGTAAGCGATGAAAACGGAACTGCTCATTCTGGTGATCGAGGCCATGGCGGTCTATGGTCTGGTCTTGGGATCCCATGCGATACGCCGTCGTTTGGGATTGGCGCATTTCTACGCGATGATCGGCGGTTTGACGGCCATCATGTCCTGGGTGACCGATGCCGGGGTGAAGGTGGACGTGGCGGGGATCACCTTGATGGTGGGGTCCACCGTGTTCTACACCTCGTTGTTGCTGGCGATTTTCGTGGTGTATGTGTTCGATGGTCCGCGGGCCACCCGCATTGCGATCTCCACGGTGGCGGGGGTTTCCGCCATGGTTCCCATCATTGCGATCATCTTGCACTGGCAGATGAAGATCACCGGCCATCCCATGCTGAGCTATGTGCCGATTCCGAGTTTGCGGATCAATGTGGCGTCGGTAGCCGCCACGGTCATCGACCTGTTTTTTCTGGCCATGGCCTGGGAGTTCATGGGAAAAGCACGCCGACTCTTGCCGCTCTGGCTGCGCGCGTTTCTGACCCTGCTGGGCGTGATGTGGCTCGATGTGCTGTTGTTCGCGACCGGGGCTTTCGCGGGCCATCCTCATTACGTCAACATCATGAAGGGCACCTTGTTGAGCCGGCTGCTCATCTCGGTGTTTGCCGGGCCGCTGCTCTACCTCTACCTGCGCTGGCAGAACCGTCAACCGGGTGCCGCGATCGAACACCGCCCGATTCTGGCCATTCTTACGGAAGTCGTGGGCATTCGCGCCGAATTGAGCCTGGCCCAGCAGGAAATCGAACGCCGGAAAATCGTGGAGGCGGAGAAGGAGCAGCTCATCCGGCAGCTTGAGGAATCGCTGGGCATGGTCAAGAAAATGGAGGGGCTGCTGCCGGTATGCGCCAGTTGCCGGCGCATCCGGATCGATTCCGCCGTTCCGGGTGATCCGGAACGGTGGGTGTCCCTGGAGGAGTATTTGAAAAAAACGCGGGTCGTCCAATTTTCCCACGGCATGTGCATGGATTGCATCCGCCGTTTGTATCCGGAGGAGGCGAACGCGATGCAGGCGAAACTGGCCGCGCGGCCCGGCCCCGGGGGTTCCCCGTGAACCCGGGCGACGCGGATGCGCGGAAAGCGAAACTACTGGCTGATTTGAGGCGCGAAGCGGCGGCGCGGCAAACGGGTTACCGGGACCGCGCGCTCAAGCTCTTTCCCCATGTGTGCGCGCGGTGCGGCCGCGCGTTCGAGGGAAGACGTCTGCGCGAGCTGACGGTCCATCATAAGGATCACAATCATCTGAATAATCCAAACGACGGCAGTAACTGGGAGTTGCTGTGCCTCTACTGTCACGATGACGAGCATGACAAGTATGGCGCCGCGGATTCGTATGCCGGGGGAGAAGCGCCGGGCGGCCCGGCGTCGCCTGCCCTGGGCAATCCCTTCGCGGGGCTCGATGCGCTGGTGGCGCCGAAGCCGAAGCCCGACTGAGCCCGCGATAACCTTGCCGCCGGATCGGGAATCTGATATAAAGAAGGCTATGAACCATACGGATGTCTGGGCGGCCTCCTTTCTCGAACTGGTGCGGCGCGCCTCCACGGATTTACCGGCGGATGTCGAGTGCCGTCTGTGCGCGATGCGCCGGGCCGAGGAGCCCGGCAGCCGGGCCCGTTGGGCGTTCGACACGATTCTCCGGAACACCGCGCTGGCCCGCTCGACGAACCGGCCGCTCTGTCAGGATACCGGTACGCCCCTGTTTTTTCTTCGCGTTCCGCGAGGCACCGACCAGATGAAACTGGAGGCGGCGATCCGCGCCGCCGTGGCGCGCGCCACCCGCCGGGGCTGGCTCCGCCAGAACGCGATCGACTCCGTCACCGGCCGCGGCTACACGGACAACCTGGCGGCGGGCCTGCCGTCGATTCACATCGACCAGGCGGCGGTCCGGAACGTGCAAGCCGGGCTGGTGCTCAAGGGCGGGGGCAGCGAGAACATGGGTGCGCAATACAGCCTGCCAGACGAGACGCTTGGCGCGGGCCGCGATTTGGAAGGGGTGCGGCGCTGTATTCTGGACGCGCTGGTCCGGGCCCAGGGGAAGGGGTGCGCACCGGGTCTCCTCGGCGTCTGTGTCGGCGGCGACCGGTCGGACGGTATGCTGCACGCGAAGCGGCAGTTCCTGCGGTCCATGCGGGACCGTTCGCCGATGCCGGTCTTGGCGCGGCTGGAGAGGCGGGTGATGAAAGAGGCCGGGGAGCTGGGCATCGGGCCGATGGGGTTCGGCGGCCGTGGCACGGTGATGGGTGTGAAGATCGGGGCGCTGGCCCGGCTGCCCGCCTCCTTCTTCGTGTCCGTGTCCTACATGTGCTGGGCCTGCCGCCGGCACGGATTTTCGGCCAAACCGGATGGCACGATTCTGAGGTGGCTCACGCCATGATTCACCGACTGATCCATCCTTTTACGCGCGACCAGGTGGAGCCGTTCCAGGCGGGGGACGGGGTGCGGGTGTTCGGCCTGATCTACACGGGCCGGGATCGCCTGCACAAGTATCTGGCCGAAGGTGGGGCGTGTCCCGTGCCGCTGGAGGACGGGGCGATTTATCATTGCGGGCCGGTGATGATCCGGGCCGGGGCGGGGTGGCGCGCCATGGCGGCCGGACCCACGACCTCAATCCGCGAGGAGCCGTATACGGCCGCCATCCTGGCCATGGGGATCCGGGTGGTGATCGGCAAGGGCGGCATGGGCGAAGCCACGGCCAAGGCGTGTGCCGAGCGGGGTTGCGTCTACCTGGAGGCGGTGGGGGGCGCGGCCCAGGTTCTGGCGTCCTGCATCACGCGCGTGCGGGGCGTCCATTTCGAAAACGAGTTCGGCTCGGCCGAGGCGATGTGGGAACTGGAGGTGGCCGATTTTCCGGCGCTGGTCAGCATCGACTCGCACGGGGTGAACCTGCACCATCGGATCGAGCATGAATCCAGGCGGACGCTGGCGCGCCTGTTGGCACACGGCAAGCGGGGAGGACGCCCGTGAGAGTGATTTTCATGGGCTCGCCCTCGTGCGCCTGTCCCTGTCTCGACACGCTGCTCGCCATGCCGGGTGTGGACGTGGCGGCCGTGGTCTCCCAGCCGGAGCGGCCGCGGGGCCGGGGGTTGCACTGTCAGCCCTGCGCCGTCATGGCCCATGCCGGCGAGCGGGGCATTCCCATGCTGACGCCGCCGAACGTGAATCAGCCGGAGTCGCTTGAGGCGCTGGCTGCCCTGAAGCCCGATATCCTGGTCGTGGTCGCCTTCGGGCAGATTTTGAGACGTTCGCTCCTGGCCCTGGCGCCGCTGGGGTGCGTGAATGTGCACGCCTCGCTGCTCCCGCGCTATCGCGGCGCGGCGCCCGCCCCGTGGGCCATTGCCCGGGGCGAGACCGTTTCGGGCGTCACCACCATGCGCATGAACGAGAAACTGGACGCCGGCGATATTCTGCTGCAACGGACGGTGCCGATCGATTCCGACGACACGGGCGGTTCGCTGCTCCTCAAACTGGCCCGGACCGGCGCCGCGCTGTTGCCGCCGACCTTGGAAGGATTGCGCGACGGCACGTTGCGCGGCGAGCCGCAGGACGAACGACTGGCCACGTTTGCGCCCAAGATGACCAAGGCGCACGGGATCATTGAGTGGTGTTTGCCGGCATCGGAAATCGAACGGCGCGTGCGGGCGTTCAATCCGTGGCCGTGCGCCACCTGCGAGGCGCCGTTCGGGTCGGGCTGGACGTTGCGCGTGTTGCGCGCGCGGGTGGAGCCGGGAAACGGCGCGCCGGGCGCGGTGCTGAGCCTGGAGGGGGACGGGCCGCTGGTCGCGGCCGGCGAGGATGCCTTGCGTCTGCTGGTCGTGCAGCCTGCGGGCCGCAAGGAGATGAACGGCGCGGCCTATGCGCGCGGCCGCCACCTGGCGGTGGGCGATGTGTTGGGTTGAAATGCCCGTGATCCGGGCGGGAGGCGATCATGTCGGCAGTCAACGAATGGCTGGTGCGGGACTATTTCGAGTTTCTCGGTTTTTTTGTCGCCCAGCCCCGCAAATACCAGGTTCCGGGCCGCGCCAAGACGGCGGAAGAGGAGATCGACCTGATCGTCAGCAATCCCAGCGTGGCCGAGCAGCGCCTGCCGGAGCGGCTGGTCTGGACGGGGCGTGATTTTGCCGGCGTGGCACGGGCCGTGGTGGGGGTGCGGGGCTGGCATACGGAACGGTTTTCCGCGGCCACCTTTTTACAGGCGCCGGACATTTTGCGGTTCGCCGATGCCAAGGTTGTGCGGCTGGCGGAAAAGCGATTCGGCTCCGCCCAGGTGGCCAAGGTGTTGTGTCTGCCGCAACTGCCGGCTTCGCCGGAGCTGCGCGATCGGGCGCTGGCCGTGCTCAAGGAGCGCGGCGTGGACGGCGTGCTGTCGTTTCGCACGCTGCTGCGGGAACTGGTGGCCATGATCGACGTGAACAAGAACTATGAGAAGTCCGACGTGCTCCAGACGGTCCGCATCCTGAAGGCCTACGACCTGCTCAGCCCGGATGCGCAGATGGAGTTGTTCGAGCGGAAACCGCGTGGACGGCGCCTGAAAAAGACGGTTCTCCCTGCCGAGCCGACGGCTTAACGGAAGCGGCGAACCGGTTGGGTCAGCAATGCCGGCAAAGGTGCTGCGCCAGGATTTTGACGCCGATCCCGATCAGCACCACGCCGGCCAGGCACTCCATGACGCGTTCGTTGAGGTGGCGGGAGTGGCGGCCCAGGTAGACGCCGCCCAGCGTGATGCCGAAGGTGATCAGGCCGATCGCGCAGGCGGGTCCGAGAATCCGCATGCGGCTCAGGCCCATGGTCACGCCGACGGCGAGCGCGTCGATGCTGGTGGCGATGGCGAGGATCAGCAGCACGGAGCTGTTCAGCGGATCCTGCTCTTTCTCGACTTCCTTGATCTTGAACGATTCGTAGATCATTTTGAGGCCGAGTATGGACAGAATGGCGAAGCAGACCCAATGGTCGTAGGCGGCGATGAACTGGCTCAGGCCGAGGCCGGCCAGTCCGCCGATCACCGGCATGACGGCCTGGGAGAGGCCGAAGGCGAAGGCGATTTTGAGGGCGTGATGCAGGCGCAGGTTGCGGATCGCCATGCCGCTGGCAATGGCGATGGCGAACGCGTCCATGGAGAGCGCGACGGCGACGAGAATAAGCGCCCAGGGGGACATCATACAACTTCCTTTCGAACGTCCGGGGAATCAGGCGACATTGCCAGAAGCGGCCCGTCCGTGCAAGCGCGAAACGCGCAACGACAACGGGATAAACTTGCCCCGCCCCCGTGCTTTCCGGTATAGTTTCCCCATTTCGGGAAGGGCAGGGACGGGGAGGCGCCATGAAAACGGGCGTGTTGGTGAAGCAGGGGGCGGATGGACGGAGCCGGCCGTGGCCGTTGCTCAAACCCCGGATCCAAGTGGGCCGTGCCATGCAGCACGACATCGTACTCCCGGACGCGAGCGTCTCGCGCGATCATGCGGTCATCGATGTCCGGCCGGGAACCTGGGTGCTGTCCGACTGCGACAGCCGCAACGGCACGCGGGTCAACGGCGTGGCCGTGGCTCGGCGCCAGTTGAACGAAGGAGACGTGGTGGCGTTCGGCGATGTGGCCATGGTCTTCCGGATCGTGGACGAGGAACCGGGGGCCGTTTCCGCCGTTGCCGAATCCCGCCCGGGGCTCGATGCGGAACGTCGAACGCTGGCCCTGTCCGACCCGGCGGACGGGTCGGCCGCCTGGCCCGGCGTCTATGCCTGGCAGATGCTCAAAGCCCTCTCCGCCGTCCAGACCCGCCCCCTGGATGACTATGTGCGCATGGCGATCAACGATCTGTCCGGCATCCGGCATGTCACGGGTTCCGGGGTTGGGCTGATGGTGGAACCGGGCGGGGCTTGGAAATGGATCTGGCACGAGGGCGCGGACGCCTCCATGAAAGCCTGGTGCGCCACGGCGGAGATCACCGCCGAGATACGCGCCGACCGCGCCGTGTACCGCGCCCGGGGCAAACGGGTGGAAGACGAGTTGGAAGCGGATGGCGCGGTTTTTCCGATTGCCTCCTGCGGGCGGACGATCGGCTGTCTGTGCGTGCAGGGGCGCGGCGTGTTTCCGGGCGCCCTGCTGGCGATCTTCCGCGTCACGGCCGAAGCGGTCGGAACGGCGTTGAGTCTGCGGGAAGCCAGCGCCCGTCACGCGGCCGACCGGCCGGCCGGGGAGCGTGACGGGAAGGCCGCGCCAGTCATTATCGGGCGCGGCCCGGCCCTGCAGCAGGTCATGCGGCAAGCGGTCAAAGCCGCCAAACATGACGCCACGGTGCTGATTCGGGGGGAAACCGGGACCGGCAAGGAGCTGTTTGCCCGGCTGATCGTGGGCGAGAGTCCGCGCTGCGACAAGCCGTTCATTCCCGTGCATTGCAGCGCGATCGACGAGAACCTGCTGGGCAGCACTCTGTTCGGCCACGAAAAGGGCGCCTTCACCGGCGCGGTGGGCTTGAAAAAGGGCGTGTTCGAGGAGGCGGACGGCGGCACGATTTTCCTCGACGAAATTGGGGAGTTGTCGCCCGCCATGCAGGTCAAGCTGTTGCGCGTCTTGCAGGAGGGGGAGTTCATGCGGCTGGGGGGAACGAAACCACTGCGGGTGAATGTGCGCATCCTGGCGGCCACCAACCGGGACCTGGAGCGGGCGATCCGGGACGGCGTGTTCCGGGAGGACCTGTTCTACCGGCTCAACGTGATAGCCCTGCGCCTGCCCCCCTTGCGCGAGAGGCGGGAGGACATTCCCGAACTGGCGCGCTATTACGTGGAAACACTGTCGCGCGAGACGGCGCGCGGCGCGGTGACGCTGACCGAAACGGCCCTGGCGCGCCTTCAGGGGTATGACTGGCCGGGCAACATCCGGGAATTGCGCAACGTGCTCGAACGGGGCCTGGTGCTGGCCGAAGGCGGTACGATTACCGAGGACGACCTGCCGCCCGAAGTGGCGCCGCGTGCTGCGCCAAATGACGGGCCGGCGGAAGAAGCCCAATCGTTGGAGCGGATGGAGCGGGACCACATCCTCCTCGTGTTGCGGGAGTGCAACGGCAACAAACGGCTTGCGGCGGAACGGCTGGGTATCGGGCGCAGCACGCTCTACGACAAACTGAAAGGCACGGTGTGACGCTCAGCGGGATCGTCCCCCTCCCAGGGAGGAAAAACAAGTTGCTTTCACGCTTGCATCCCCTTACAATAAACGCCATTTACGGAAGGTTCGGTGTTCGTGGGACGACCCGACAGCCAGGGCGCTCCGCGGGGAGAGAACGGAACAGGAAGCCGGGAGGCGGGATGAAAAAATACGTCTGCGATGTATGCGGTTATGTTTACGATCCGGTCAAAGGCGACCCTGACAACGGGGTGAAGCCGGGTACGCCGTTTGAACAGGTTCCGGCGGACTGGTGCTGTCCGGATTGCGGTGTCGGCAAGGATCAGTTTTCTCCAGAGGACTAACCAACAAGGAACAGAAGATGATCAGCAAAAAGATGCAGAAGGCGTTGTGCGCGCAGATGGCTCGCGAGTTCGAATCCGGGTACATCTATCTGGGCATGGCCGGGAAAGCGACGGAAATGAATCTCAAGGGATCCGCGGCATGGCTGGAGATTCAGGAGGCGGAAGAACGCTCGCACGGCATGAAGTTCTACCAGTATCTGAAGGATCAGGGAGCGTCGTTCAGTTTTGAGACCATTGCGGCTGCGCCGACGGCCTACGGTTCGTTGCTGGATATCTTCGAGAAGGTGCTGGTTCATGAGAAGAAGGTGACCCGCTGGATCTACGATCTGGTCGAACTGGCCCAGAGCGAGAAGGATTACGCCACGCTGGCGTTCCTGCAGTGGTTTGTGACCGAACAGGTGGAAGAAGAGGCCAGCGCCACCGAGATTATCGAGCAGCTCAAGATGGTCGGCGATAAAGCGAGCGCGATTTTCATGGTGGACCATCAGCTCGGCAAGCGGAAAGCGGACTGAGGCCGATCGGGCGGATTGACGAACGCGTGGCGCCCATCGGGGCGTCACGCGTTTTTTTGTTTTTCGGATGACGGGAGTCTGGATGAAAAGGATCGTGGTGACGCTGTTGGGCGCGGGACTCGCCGCCTTGGCCGCGGCCGCGCCGAATCCGTTTCTCGTTTCCGCCACGCTGACGCCCGCACCCGATGGCCCGCGGTTGGCGGTGGCGTTTACGGTGCCGGCCGACCATTATCTGTATGACGATGTGCTGACGGTCGCCGCGGCGCCGCCGGCGGCCCTGACGCCGATCGTGATTCCCCCCGCGGTACGTCATTACGATGCGGTGACGGAATCCGATCGCGCGGTGTATACGCAATCATTTGTCCGGATCTACGGCGTGACGGGCATGGGCTCGGCCTCCCTGACCGTGACCGTGGGCTGGCAGGGGTGCAAGGGCGAACTTTGTTATCTGCCCGAGGAGAAAGCGTTCACCCTCGCCCCCGCCGGTGGCGCCGGCGATCCGATTCCGGCGGCCCGTTCCGCGGGGCGTCCGTCCGGAACGGGAATTCCGGCGGGATTCCGGGTGCGAGCGCAGGCCGAAGGGTATATGACGGCTCCCGCCTTTCTTGCCTTTTTGAGCGGGGATGCGGCCGCCGGCGGCGCGGGCGGGCCGGTATGGCGCCAGTGGATTGCCGGCGGGGGCCTGTTGAGTCTTGTGGTCATTCTGCTTGGCGGGCTGGCTTTGAACCTGACGCCCTGCGTGCTACCCATGATTCCCATCAACCTGGCGATCATCGGCGCGGGCGCCAAAGCGGGGTCACGCCGCCGGGGGATGGGGTTGGGGCTCCTCTATGGGCTGGGAATGGCGGTGGCCTACGGCGCGCTGGGCATCGTCGTGGTACTCACGGGCGAGGTGTTCGGAACCTTGAATGCATCACCCTGGTTCAACCTGGTTTTCGCGCTGCTTTTCGTGCTGCTGGCGCTGGCCATGTTCGGCGTGTTCACGATCGACCTGTCGCGTTTCCAGCCCCCCACGGTTGGCGGCGGCCGGAAGAGCGGCGCGTCGGCCTTCGGGCTTGCGTTTGTGCTGGGCGCGCTGTCCGCGCTTCTCGCGGGGGCCTGCGTGGCGCCCGTGGTGGTGGCGGTGCTGGCGCACGCGGCGGAGTTGGTTGCCGCGGGTTCCAAGGGAGGGCTGCTTTTGCCCCTGGCGCTTGGCGTGGGCATGGCGTTGCCGTGGCCTTTTGCCGGCGCGGGGATGGCCGTGTTGCCCAAGCCCGGCCGGTGGATGGAGGGGGTCAAATACGGGATGGGCGCGGTCATTGTGTGGCTGGCCTTGAACTATGGATGGAATGCCTGGAACGGGTTCCGCTGGAATCGCGGGGAATCCGATTCCCGGGGCATGCTTGTACGCGGGCTCGATGAGGCGTCGCTGACCGGCAAACCGGTGTTCGTCGATTTCTGGGCCAGCTGGTGCAAGAGCTGCAAGACCATGGATGAAACGACGTTTCGGGATGAGGCCGTGAAGAAGGCGCTCGAGGATTTCGTGGTGGTGAAGTTCCAGGCGGAGCGTCCCGGCGAGCCGGCGATCAAAGCCGTGCTCGACTCCTATGGGGTCAAGGGGCTGCCGACCTATGTGGTCCTGGAGCCGGAGCGCTAAACGGGCCGGTCGCAGGCCTCGAAAAAGGCGCGGATATTGGCGATCGGGACTTCGGGCTCGAGCACGTGCGTGGGCGAGAGCATCAGTCCGCCGTGAAAGCCGTCGAGATCCCGCACCAGTTGCCGGACCACCGCGCGCACGTCGTCGGGGGTGCCGAACGGCATGGTGGTCTGGGTGCCCACGCAGCCGTCGAACGCGAGCCGCTTGCCGAACCGCTTGCGGATCGCGAGCGGGTCCATGCATTCCGGCTGGACCGGGTTGAGGATGTCGATCCCGATCTCCACCAGGTCGTCGAGGATATCCCCGATGTTGCCGTCGGAGTGGTACCAGACATGGATGTCGGGTTTGATCGCCTTGGCGGCGGCGATGGTGGCGGCCCAGCGGGGCTTCATCGTCTCTCGCCAGAGAGCGGGGTGGAACATCATCGCGTTCTGGTTGGCCACGTCGTCGCCGGTGAGGATGCAGTCGTAGTCCGCGCGCGCGGCGGCCGCGGCCACCCGGCGGTTGTTGGCGGCGATGCGGTCGAGCAGCAGTTCGGCCCAGTCGCGCTGGGTGAGCAGGTCCATGAGAAACGGCTCGTATCCGCGGATCTGCCAGGCGTTCTCGTACATGTGGCCGACGAAGACGGCGGCGTGCACGCCGGCGGCGTGCGCACGGCGGGCGGCCTGGATCATCGCCGCGTCGGACCAGTCCCTGTTATCGGGAATAGGATAGGCCTCCAGTTCGCGGATCGACTCGGCGTTCCGCAGGGGGCTGATGTATTCCGTGAAGTGGTAGAAGCCGTGGTTCAAGTGGCCGCAGCCGTTCCCGTCGATCGAGAAGCCGGGTTTACCGGTGTAGTCCGGGAAATAGACCGAGAAATCGGGGGCGCGGAAGTCCTCGGGCGGCGTCAGGCCCTCGCCCCGGCCGCTGTCCATGGAGAAGAAGTCGTAGGGGCAGCCGCCGACCTCCTTTTCCAGGCGCTTCGCCAGGTCCTGGATGAACTCGGCGCGGCGCGGAACGCGGGGAACGCGTTCGAAATTGACGAACGCATGAAACAACTCGCGTTTGGTCATGGGGCTTTACTTTTCGATGTGGAATACTTCCTTGAGGTCTTCCGACTTCGGGCTGTTGTCAGGATTGGAGGGCATGATGTCCTTCATGTAAGCCCACCAGCGCTTGCAGACGGGAGTCTTGGCGATGGCGTCCCACTGGGCCTCGTTTTCGCATTCGACATAGCCGAACAACTGGCTGGTGGCGGGATGGAGAAAGATCGTGTAGGTGGTCGCGCCGTGGGCTTTCAGCGTGGCTTCCAGTTCGGGCCAGATGGGCGTATGGCGTTTTTGGTATTCGGCGTGCTGGTCGGGATTCACTTTCATCAGGAACGCTTTGCGGATCATGGTTGCTCCAGGTTGGGGGTTGGGGTTGGCGGTTTCCAGTCCACGCTGACCGCGGCGGCCGCGCTTTCGTGGTCGGACGCGTCTATCGCGGTCACGGACAGGGTATTGATGCCGGGTGTCAGTTTCCAGCGAAACCGCGCGCGGCACGAGACGGAATCCGTTCTTTCGCCCGGTATCAGCGCCGGGGGCTGGCTGGAGGCGGCGAACCGGAACGTCTTGAGAGAGGGCGCGATGGCGTGGGCCGATACGGCCAGTTCACCGGGCGTCTCCGTGCACGTGAGGAAGAGACGGGGCGCGCCGGCCGGTTCCGCGTCCGGCGTTGAAGCGGCATTGGTGCTGACAGGGGGGGGGCATGGGAAATTCCGGAACTCGCGGAGCGCGTAGCCCTGGTCTTCCGGAGTGGCCACGCATTCGCCTCGAGCCGTCAGCGTGAGGCGCGTGAGCGAAGGCGCCACGCCGTCGCCGCCGGCGGAAAGCGCCGCCCGAACCTGGGCGAACCGGGCGGGGAGCACGCGGTCGGGACTGGTCCAGGGCGACCAGGAGTCGTCCGGCCAGGCGGAGGGGCCGGCGCGGGCTTCGATCTTCACCGAGGCAGCGCCCGGGACGATGGCGCGCCACTGGATGTCGAGACTTCGGATTTTAAAAAGGGGCGAGATCGCGTCGCCGTTGGTGGGCGAGGCCATGTCGATGGGCGGCGATACGATGGTCCCTTTGGGGGTTGCCGCGGACAGGGTGATCGCCCCCGGGGAGGAGGCCAGATCGATTCCGGGATCCCGGGCAAAGGCCTCGAAATCCGCGGGCGAAGCGAACGTTTTTTCCACCGTCAGGTCGCCGGCAGACACCGAAGAGGCCGCCAGCGCAACGGCCGCAAGGATGAAGCAGCGCATGGATGTGGGCATCCCGAACCCCCGGAGTTGATCGAGAAGGAATCATAGGCGAAAGCGCGCCCAAGCGCAAGGCCAGCGCTTGAGAGGAGCGACTTATCGCCTTCCTTACCGGGTCAGGTGCAGGAACTTCTGGATGGCTGGGGAGAACTTGATGATCAAGGGAGTGAACACGACGGCGACCATGCTCATGAGCTTGATCAGGATGTTCATGGACGGGCCGGAGGTGTCCTTGCAGGGATCGCCGACGGTGTCGCCGATCACGGCGGCGCCGTGGACGGGATTCTTGGCTTCCGCGCGCGTCTGGACGACCTCGCCCTTGGCGTTGATCCACTGGCCCTGGTCGTTCTTCAGATATTTGCCGCCGAGGTTGCCCTTTTCGATGTGCTTCTTGGCGTTATCCCAGGATCCGCCGGCGTTGTTCAACATGCAGGCGAGGGAGAAACCCGCGGTCAGCGCGCCGGCCAGCAGCCCCATGATGCCGGCCACGCCGAGGACCAGGCCCGTCGCCACCGGAACGATGATGGCCAACAGGGAGGGGAGCATCATTTCGTGCTGGGCGCCCCGGGTGGAAATCAGCACGCACTGGGCGTAATCGGGCTTGTCCGTGCCTTCCATGATGCCGGGTTTGGCGCGGAACTGACGCCGGACCTCCTCGACCATGGCGCCGGCGGCGCGGCCGACGGCCTTCATGGTCATGGCGCAGAACACGAACGCCATCATGGCGCCCAGGAACATGCCCGCCAGCATGAACGGGTTGAGCAGGGTCAGGTTGAACTGGCTGACCAGGTTCATCAGCTTGTCCTGGGCGGTGGCGCAGGCTGCATAGGCGCCGTAATCGAAGGGCAGGGCTGTCTTGCCCTCCAGTTTGTGGATCCACAGGTCGACCTCCTGGACAACGGCGGCCAGCAGGGCCAGGGCGGTCAACGCCGCCGAGGCGATGGCGAAGCCCTTGCCCGTGGCGGCGGTGGTGTTGCCGAGCATGTCCAGGGCGTCGGTTTTCTCGCGGACCGTATGATCGAGTCCGGCCATCTCGGCGTTGCCGCCGGCGTTGTCGGCAATGGGGCCGTAGGCGTCGGTGGCGAGGGTGATGCCGAGCGTGGAAAGCATGCCGACCGCGGCGAAGGCGACGCCGTAGAGGCCGTTGCCCAGGTCCGCCAGGCCGCCGGCCAGGATGAAGGCGGCGAGGATGCCGATGCCCGTGGTGATGACGGCCGGCGCGGCCGACATCATGCCCACGGCGAGCCCCTCGATAATGACCGTGGCCGGGCCCATTTTGGCCTGGGCGGCGACGCTTTTGGTCGGGGCATATTCGTCGGAGGTGGCGCGTTCCGTGAAGTAACCGATGATCACGCCGGCGAGGAGGCCCGCGATCGTGGCGCCGCACACGCCCCAGGTGATGATCCCGAGCTTGGCCATGATGGCGGCCACGCCGATGATGAGCGCCGAGCTGCCCCAGGTGCCGGTGCGCAGGGCCTTGAGGAGGGTCATCATGCTGGCGCCCTCCTTGCAGCGGACCGCGAAGATGCCGGCCACGGAGAGGATGGTGCCGATGCCCGCGATGATCATGGGCGCGGTCACCATGCGGACCTGGTCCTGAAAGGTCAGGGCGATCGTGGCGCCCAGGGCCGCGGTGGCCAGGATGGAGCCGCAGTAGGATTCGTAGAGATCCGCGCCCATGCCGGCCACGTCGCCCACGTTGTCGCCCACGTTGTCGGCGATG
>CAZSUH010000054.1:0-20103 GCA_964609905.1 uncultured Verrucomicrobiota bacterium | reverse complement strand
CTCGAGGATCGAATGGGGATCGCCTTCGATCGTCGAGCGGTCCATGTAGGCGCCCGGGTCCCCCTCGTCCGCGTTGCAAATCATGTACTTCTGATCGCTCTTGACGTCCCGGCAGAAGGTCCACTTCTTCCAGGTGGGGAAGCCGGCGCCGCCGCGGCCGCGCAGGCCGGATATCTCGAGTTCTTTGAGCACCGCGTCGGGTGTCATCTCGAACAGCACCTTTTCGAGGGCCTTGTACCCGTCCCGCCCGATGTATTCGTCGATCGAGTCGGGGTTGATCACGCCGCAGTTGCGCAGCACGATCCGGAACTGTTTCTGATAAAATGGAATGTCCTCGATCCGCGCATGCTTTTTGCTCTGCGCCGGATCGTACATCAGCCGCTTCACCGGACGCCCCTTGATGACGTGCTCGGCGATCAGTTCACGCGCGTCGGCCGGCTTCACGTTCACATAGAACGTCTCGTCCGGCAGCACCTTCACCACCGGCCCCTTTTCGCAGAAGCCGAAACAGCCGGTCTTGACGATCTGGGCGTCGTTCCCCGCGCCCTGGCCAGCCAGCTCTTTTACCAGGGCTTCGTAGAGTTCGCCGCTCTTGGTCGATTCGCAAGCCGTGCCCCCGCAGACGAGAACATACGTTTTAATGGCCATGGAACCCGCTCCTCCCTTACTTGCCGTGCGGCTTGACGATGTCCGCCGCGGGTTTGTCGAACACATGATCGCCGACCAACCGGCGATTCATCAAATGCTCCTCGACGATTCGGCCGGCCACGGCCGCATCCACCTTGCCGTAGATGACCGGGGGCATGCCGGGCACGATCACCTCGACCGTGGGCTCCGCGTAACAGAGGCCCATGCAGCCCGTCTGCCGGATCACCACGTCCTTCAGGGCATGGTTTCGGGACAGCGCCTCCACAAACGCGTCGAATGTGCTCTTCGCGCCCGCCGCAATGCCGCAGGTGCCCATGCCGATGATGACCGACCGGTCCTTGCCGGTCACGTCGCGTCGTTCCATCTCGTTTTTCTTCGACTCCCGCAGTTTGCGGAGGTCGTCCAGCGTCAGCTTTGCCATACTGCCGTTCCTTTCGTTCCCCGGCCGCGTCTCACCGAACCGCGGCCGCCTTTAAACTTTCTTCCTGCCCGTCCAGATAGCGCCTGGCCAGGCCCAATGCCTCGGCGGTTTCCAGGCCTCCGATCGCCTCGGACAACTCCCCGCGGGAGACCGAGTAACCCGCGGAGCCCCGCCGCCGGTGCGCCACCAGTTCGTACTCCCCGGGGAGCGCCATCAGCGCGTTCAACGTGCCCGCCAGATCTCCGGCCGGCGGCGCATCCACATGGTCCGCCGGAAAGCGGAAATGCACCGAGGTGCCCGTGCCCGGCTCGGACTTCACGTCCAACCGGCCGCCGGCCTGCTCGACCGCCTGGCGCAAAAACGGCAACCCCAGCCCCACCCGGCGTCCCGCGTGCTTGCCCGGCTCCGTGTGGAAGGGATCGAACACCCGCTGAAGGGCGCCGGCCTCCATGCCCTTGCCGTTATCCGCCACGTTCACTTCCCAGCCTTCCCCGTTTTCGGTCACGTCCACGATCACCAGGCTCGCGCCCGCCTCCACGGCGTTCTGCGCGACATCCAGGAGATACTCGCCAAGCGTGACGTGCACGTCGGTCACTCCTGGTATTTGGCCAGAATTTCCGGAAGCTGTTCGCGGGTCAAGCGCCCGTACACCTCGCCGTCGATCGTCATCACCGGAGCCAGTCCGCAACAGCCCAGACATCGGACCGCCTCCAGCGAAAACAGGCCGTCCGGCGTCGTGGTGTTCAAGCCTGTTCCCAAAAGCTCCTCAAATTCCTTGATCAGATCTTCGCCGCCCTTGAGGTAGCAGGCCGTTCCCATGCATACCGCGATGATGTGCTTGCCCGGCCGTTTGAGCCGGAAAAAGTGATAGAAGGTGATCACGCCGTAGATCTTCGCCAGCGGAACGTCCAGTTTTTCCGCAATCTGGAACGCAATGTCCCGCGGCACATACCCGTAGGTCTCCTGCACCCGGTGCAACACCATGATCAGATTGCCCGGCTTCCCCTTCCACTGCTCGATAAAGGCCAGCAGTTCCGGAGTCAGCGCCAGTTTATCCGCCTTGCCTGCTACGGTCGCCATTTCTCGTACTCCCGGTTCGTTTCCGTCTCCAGACTCCACAACGTGAGTATTTCACGCATAAATTAAACACACTTTTTATCAGATCCATTCTGGAAGATCAATATGTTTTTTTAACCGTTTCCTACTTTTACTCGTCACATTATCGCTTTTAATTTGACTGCTACACACCTTTATGCGTTAATGAGCCGCATTGTTGTGACGGAGGTAACATGTCAAACCATTCTCGTGAAGTCGTTAATCGCTTGGCGCGATACAAAAACGCGCTGGATAAATTACGTTCGCTCGGGCTGGCCCGTGTGTTTTCCGATAATCTGGCCGATGTGCTCGGCGTCTCCGCCGCGCTGGTGCGGAAGGACTTCTCCGCCTTCGGGCTGAGCGGCAACAAGCGCGGCGGCTACAAGGTCGAGGAGTTGATCATCCAGATCAGCCACATCCTCGGCCGGGATGAACCCCAGAAGGTCGTCATCGTGGGCTGCGGCAAAATCGGCACGGCGCTCATGAACTACAACGGTTTCTCCCACCAGCGCGTCAAGATCGTCGCCGCGTTCGACGTGAATCCCGCCAAGATCGATCCTCACGCCCACATTCCCGTCCTGAACATCAGCCAGCTCTCCGCCGTCGTCACCGCCGAGGAAGTCCGTTTCGCCATTCTCACCGTGCCCGAGGCGGCGGCGGCCGGCGTGGTGGACACCCTGCTGGACCTCGGCATCCGCGGCATCCTCAACTTCTCCCCCATTCCGCTCAAGGACACGGGAGACTGCGTCATCCACAACATCAACATCGCCCTCGAGCTCGAAAACCTCTTCTATCTCGTCCGCCTTTCCGCGAAATCGGATACAGGAGCCTGACCCTTGAAACTCAACCAACTCGCCCGGGAACTCGACGCGACGGTGCTCGTCGCCGGAGACCGCTTTGACGACACCGACGTGCGCTGCGTGATCGCCTCCGATCTCATGAGCGACGTTCTCGTGATCGACCGTCCCACCCCGCTCATCGTCACGTCGCTCGCCTCGGATCAGACGCTGCGCACCGCCGATATCGTCAACGCCTGCGGCGTGCTCGTCGTGAACGGAAAAAACCTGCCGTCCACCATGAAAGCCCTGGCGGCCGAATACAAGATCAGCCTGCTCTGTTCCCCCTTGCCCAAGTTCGAGGCGTGCCTTAAACTCGGGCGCATCCTCGGTTACTGACCCCGAAAGGCTTTTCCATGGGTGGCTCTCCCGCATTGCCCATCCCGCCCGATCAGTCCCCGCTGGTCCTGCTCGATCTGCTTTTCAAAATGCGGATCAAGGATGTCATGTCCACCGCCCTCGTCACCGCCGCCCGCGCCCACACGCTCCGGGAGGCGCAGTCCCTCATGAAGGCCAATCGCATCACCGGCCTGCCCGTGGCGGAGGACGCCCGGCTCTTCGGCATCGTGAGCATGGACGACATCGTCCGCGCCCTGGAAGGAGGCTGGATCGACGACACGGTGGATCGCCACATGACCCGCAACGTGGTGGTGCTCGAGGAGGATATGCCGCTCTCGTTCGGCGCCTCCTATTTCGAAAAATACCGCTTCGGCCGCTTCCCCGTGCTCAACCGCGACAACCGGCTCGTCGGCATTCTCGCCAGCCGCGACGTCAGCGCCGCCGTGCTCATCGAACTGCTCCAGGAGTTCGTCCGCCTCGAAGCCCGCCTCCCCGACGCCCAACCCCCCGCGGCGTCCGCCTCGGCCCGGCATGCCGTCCTTCATGCCGCCGTCAAAACCTACGATTTCGAGCGCGCCGGCCGAGCCACCCACGAACTCAAACGCACCCTGACCGGCTTCGGCGTGGATCCCCGCCTCATCCGCAGGGCCGCCGTCGCCTCCTATGAAATGGAGATGAACATGGTGCTCCATTCCTCCGGCGGCGCATTGTCCTGCGCGATCGATCCCGATCGCGTCGAAATCACCGGCCGCGACACCGGCCCCGGCATTCCCAACGTGGAACAGGCCCTCGAGGAGGGGTATACCACCGCCAACGAGTGGATCAAGTCGCTCGGCTTCGGCGCCGGCATGGGCCTCCCCAACATCCGCCGGGTTTCCGACGATTTCGCCATTCAGTCCAGCCCCCAGGCCGGCACCACCATCCGGGCGGTCATCCGCCTCACCGAACCAACCCCGACGCCCCGCATCCCATGACCATCCGCGACCTCGAATCCCTTCCCGACACCCGCCTCGTGCAGCCCGACGGCGGGGACGTTCCCGTCTTGCGAGCCGCCTACACCTCCGATCTGCTCAGCGATGTGATGGCGCACGCTCCCGCGGATTCCGTGCTCATCACGATGCAGGCCCACGCCAACACCGTGGCCGTCGCCACCCTGGTCAGAATCCGGGCCATTTTCGTCTGCCACAACCGGCCGATCCCCCCCGACATGCTCGTTTCCGCCCGGCGCGAAAGGATCGCCATCGCGGTCTCGCCGCTTTCGCAATACGAAGCTTCCTGGCGCATCCAGCGCCGGCTCGATCCGGACATCCCATGATCCGCGCGGACCTTCATCTCCATTCCTGCCTCTCTCCCTGCGGCAGCCTGGAGCTATCCCCCGCCGCGCTCGTGCGCCTGGCCCTCGCCAAGAACCTCGATTGGGTCGCCCTGACCGATCACAACTCCTGTCGCAACAGCGCGGTGATAGCCCGACTCTGCGCGGCCGCCGGACTTTCCTGCCTGCACGGCATGGAGGCCTGCACGGTGGAGGAGATCCACTGCCTGTGTCTGTTCGAATCGCTCGACACCGCCCTGGCGCTGTCCGACTACATTCACGCCCGGCTGCCCGACATCTACTGCGTGCGGGAAAAGATGGGCGACCAGGTGGTGGCGAACGAACAGGATGACGTTGTGGACTGGGAGGACCGCTATCTCGGCAGCGGCGCGGCCGTCACACTCACCGATCTTTGCGCCTGGGTAAACGAGGCCGGCGGCCTCTTCATTCCCGCGCACATTGACCGTCCCGCGTTCAGCCTCCTCTCCCAACTCGGGCGCGTGCCGAATCTGCCCTATGCCGCGGTGGAGATCAGCCCCGGCTACAACACGGCGGCCGATCCTCTCCATGTGGTCGGCCGCTACCCCCTCGTCGGCAACTCCGACGCCCACTATCCCGACCAGGTCGGCCGCCGTTTCACGGTCTATTCGGACGAGTCCTTGTCCGCCCGCTCTTTTCACCCGACGCGGATTGTGCCGTAAGCCTGTGCGTAAGCGATTCTTTCATTGACAACATTTTCAGGATGGTGGAACATTGGAATGCGATGACGAATGGGCGTACGAAGGGAGTGGTATAGCCAATGGACAAGGAACTGCTCAACGAACAGGCGCAAATCGAACGGAAACTGTTTTCGTTCTCGCTCCGGGAAAATCCGAGGGGCCGTTTTCTCCGGATCACGGAGGATGTGGGAGGCCGCCGCGACACGATCATCATCCCCTCCACCGGTCTCGCCGATGTGGCGGCGATTCTGAAACACATGGTCGAGGCGGATATCCAGGCGGGGCCCGTGGAAATTCAGCCCGAATAAAGGGGTCAGGGCGCGGGCGAAGGCGCCGAGGTTCCGCGCACACGGCGCTGAAGGGCGTTCCGCCAGTCATCGTATCGGGACCAGGGCCGCAAATACTCCAGCGTCTCCAGCGCGTCGGCATCCTGCCCCGCCGCTTGCTGAAAACGGGCCAGATGCTCCAAATTGTCGGGATTCCAAAAGTGCCAGTCCACGTACGCCTTCCACGCCGCCGCTCCGGCAACCGGCGATTCGCGCGCCCGGAGGCACGCGTCCAGATACCGCAGTTCGATCAACCAGGGGTTCAGTTCCAGACCCCGCCCCACCCAATAGGCCGCCTCCCTCATAAACGCATCCGCGCGCTCCGGATCAGCGGCCGTTTCCCCCGCCCGGAACGCCGTTTCGGCGGCGCGAATGCACATCGAGTAGTGATGGGGATCGAGGCGGAACGACCGGCGCGCTTCAAGCAGTTCCGCTTCCGGCTCCTGCCGGCCAAACAGGATGGCGGCATAACGCGCCTGGGCCAGGGCCGAACGGACCGACATTCCGACGCCGATCAGTCCGCCGATCACGAGATACACGCCCGCGATGATCAGCATGATTCGAACCGCCGGGGAAGACTCGCGTGGCCGGTTGCCGTGCCGCATACTACAGGGAGCCACGCCGGCCGCGCCCCACATCCGTGGGCGTCGGGCCAGTGCGTAGAATCGTCGTGATCGTGCGCGGCATCGCATTGGTCGGAACCGCGACCGCGCTCATGTCCGCCAGGGGCTGGCCGAACCGGCCATCCTTGATCCCCTTGGAGAGGATATCGAGGCTGGCGCCGGCGTCCCGGACGGCACGGGCCGCCTTCCGGGCCTCCCGGAGAGCCTGCTTCGCCGCATCCCGGGCATCGGCCTCGCTGACGTCCTTCGCGGAGGCCCGATTGGCGGCCTCCCTCGCCGCATCCGCGGCCGCTTGGGCCGTGGTGGCCGAGGCCGTCAGTTCAGCCAACAGCGCGCCGGCCACTTCCCGGATTTTCCGCAACTCGTCCAGATGCTGCCGCGCCTCAATCAAGGCGGCGGAGTTCGTCCCTTTTCCAAGCTCGGCCAGGAGGGCTTCCTGATCCTGAATGGCCTTGTCGAGCGCCTGAACCTCCTGGGTCCCCTGGGCCGCATAGGCGGCGGCCTGCGAGGCCGAAGCGGCAGCCTCATCCGCCGCTTTACCGGCCACCTCGGCAGCCGTCTGCGCCCAGACCTGGCTCCCGCCGGCGCCGACGATGAACAGGAACGCCAACCCCATGCTTTTCATTTGCATCGCCGCCTCCTTGTCTTCCTTTATACGATATCGTTTTCGAGCCGTTTGTCAAGTTTTTCCGGCTGCTCACATCCATCGCTTGGGCACATCGATGACGTCGCCCGGTTCGATATACACATCCGATTCGGTTCGAGCCTGGATCTTCAACACGTTGAGGATCATGATCTCCTCCCCCCGGATCAGACGGACCTTGCTCGGATCGGCAAACTCGTTCCAGCCGCCGGCCATGGTCAGGGCCTGCAAGAGGGTCGTCTTCGCGCGGCTGATCGGATAATTGCCCTGCTTGAGCACATAGCCTTTCACGAAAAACTCCCGGACCGGCGGAATGATGGCGGCTGTAATCGTCTTGTAAAACTGCCCGTCCATGTAAGCGTTTTCGATCGCTTTTTCAGCCTCGGACGCGGTCTTGCCGCCCACCGAAACGCGGCCCACCAGGTCGAGGTTGATGGCGCCGTTTTCGTCGATCACGCATTCGGTCGTTTCCGTTTTGGGATACATGCGCAGCGTCAGCACGAGCCGATCGCCGGGCACCAGGGTCCGAATGGCGGATTCATCCGGGACGGGGGGAGGCGTCTTGGCCGCGGTCTCCACCGGAACCGCGGCGCCGGCCTGAGCCGCGCGGACGTCGAGATGGTTCACGGCCGGCTGATAGGGAGGCGCCACGGCCGCGCGCGGAGGAAGCGTGCCGCAACCCGTTATCGCGAAAAGCGCCGCCAGAAGCGACGCGGTCTGTATCGTCACCGAGCTCATCACGCCTCACTCACGTCTTGCGCGGCGCCGCCTCGTCCGGTCCTTCCGGCGCGGTCTGGTACGCATAACTGCCCACATAGTGGTAATAGTAATAGTAATCCCGGTGGATATTGATGTTGTTGAGGATCACGCCCACCAGGTTGCCGCCCACGTTCTCGATCATGCTCCGGGCCCGCGCGGCCACGTCGCGCGGATAGCTCCGGTGCTCGATCACCAGCAGAACGCCGTCCGCCTCACTGACCAGCACCGCGGCATCGCTGACGCCCAGGATGGGGGGCGCATCCAGGAACACGTAATCGTAACGATCCTTCACCGCCTGAAGCAACGCCCGGATGCGGGCCAAATCCACAATGCCGTGCATGCCGGAAACCTGGCGCCCGCTGGGCATGAAAAACAGGTTTTCGATGGACGTGGGCGCGATGACGTCGTCCGGTTTCATCCGTTCCAGAAGCACATCGGTCAGGCCCACCCGGTTGCTCAGGTTCAGCATCTTGTGCTGCGTGGGCCGGCGAATGTCCGCATCCACCACCAACACCCGGCTGCCCAACTGGGCGAACACGAAAGCCAGGTTAAACACCGAGAGCGATTTCCCCTCGCCCGCGGCGCCGCTCGTAATGCACAGAACCTTGCCTTTGGCCCATTTCTTGGAAAACAGGAGGTTCGTCTTCAACACCCGGTAGGCCTCCGTGTGCGTCATCTCGCCTTTGTCGTTGCTCAGGGGCCGGACCTTCTGGGGAATCACGCCCAGGATCGGAACGCCGATAAAGCCCTCGATGTCCTGAACTGTTTTGATCGAGGTGTCGAGATATTCCATGAAGAAGGCCAGGCCAATCCCGACGCACAACCCCGCCAGCACGCTGAGCGCGAGGTTGATCGGCATGTTGGGACTGACCGGCAGTTCCGGTTCCTCGGCCATTTCGATCACCTCCACCGGATTTCGCGGCAGTTCGAGATCGACCTCTTCCTTGACCACCAGCAACTCCAGGGAATCGCGGATGGCGCGCTGGGCCTGCAGTTCATGCTCGATTTTGCGGAACGGCAGGTATTTTTCGCTCTCGGCGTCGATATCGACGGCCAGCGCCTGCTTCAAGTCGCGCTCGATCAACTCCAGCTCGCGCGCGGCGATCTCGCATTCGGTCTGAAGCCCGACCTTCAACCCCTTCAGCATGTCATTCAGTTTCCGGGTCAAGTCCTCCACCACCGCCTGCATGCGCAACACATCCGGATGCCGGGCCCCCAGCGTGCCCTGGAGCGTGGTGAGCGACAACTGGCTTTCCATGAGCTGCTGGCGCAGGCTGCTGAGCATGGTGTCCCCCAGAAGACTGGCCGCGGCATAAACCAGCGCCTCCCCCTCCAGCTTGTTCAGCGCCTCCAGCCGGATCTGCCGGTCCAGCATCTTGTTCTGCGCCGTCAGGCGGTCCGCCTCAAGCTGGGAAAGCCGCGCCTTGTCGAGATGCCCCGCCCCTTCGGACGTGGGGCCAACCACGCTGATTTTCAACGTCTTGCGCAACGCCTCCAGTTTTTCCTCCAACTCCTGGACCTTTTTCTGCTTCTCCTGGAATGCCGTTTTCAGGGCCAAAACGCCCTGTTCCTTTTCCGTGCGGCTGATCTTCATGCGCTGGTCGCGGTACACGGCCGCGATCTCGTTCGCGATCCGGGCCGCATCCTGCCGCGCCTCCTGCGCCGTGGAGCGGAAGGTGCTGCGCGCGATCTGAATCTCGATCAGATTCGTGTCCCGGTACTGGTGCACCTTCATGCACCGCATCAAGAGCTGATAGGCGTGCAACGCCGTGACCGGCTTGCCGTCATCGCTGACGAGGCGGCCGAAATGTTCCTGCAAACGCAGATTGCGGATCACCTCGTACAGAATCGGCTTGGATTGGATAATCTCAAACTGGGTGCGCAGAAAGAAGGGATCATACCCGGTCTGCAACTCCTGCCCTTTCATCCCCGGCACGGCGGGTGTTTCCCGCGTAACCGCAATCCGCGTGGAGGCGGTGAATGTCTTCGGCAGGTAAAAGGTGATCACCGAGCCCGCGATCACGATGAACAGAAAAAACGAGAACACGATCTCTTTTCGTGAACGAACAACCTGCCAGTAATCCCAAAAGTGCAAGTTGCCGGTTTCAGAGGAGTTGGAATCCATGGCCGCCACGCGTTAAAAATCCATCGAAACTGCAACAGTCACCGAGTTGCGTGTAAACGACTCCCGGACATCGGAATCCCAATCCTCGTATTCGTAGGCGAGCCGGCCGGAATACCGGCCAGCCCGGGGACGGACCGTCAGGCCGAGCTGGCAATCCATCAGGGTGTCGTCTCCGTCCCCCACGGCCTGGGCCGGGGGAAGCGGCTCGCCATCGATGGCGGTGACGGCGTCGTACGCCCCGTTCGCATACACCACCTGACCGTATGCCGACAAGCCTTCGGACAGGATAACGGTGCCTTTGAGGAGCAACTTCAGGTACTCCTTGGAGGCATAGAGCGACAGATCGGAGGGCTCCAGGCTGTATTCCGCGTTCGCATTCACGATCAGTCTGGCCAACGGCTTGATTTCGGTGGCCAGCATCGCGTAGGGCATCGACGTGTCGCGTTCCCAGGATCCGGTGTAATCGAGCGCCTCATACCCCAATGACAGGGTCCCCGTCCACCGGTCGCTGAACAGGCGGCTCACGCCCACACCGCCCAGGTATCCCCTGTAGTCGCCCCGCAGCGCGCCCTGAAAGTCGGGCTGGTCGTATCCCACAAAGACAAACACGTTGAGATCCGGCGCCAGCCAACGCTTGTAGTCGCCGCTCACAAACAAGCGGTCCTCGTCGCCCGTATCGGCGAAAACCGAATCGTCGTATCGCTTCATGCGATAGGATGTTTCGAAACCCACCTGACTCCGATCGCTCAATCCATACGTCAACCATCCCTTGGCCTGGTTGTACCAGTACCCCGCATCCTCACGGACGATCACACCGCCTTCCGTCACCCTCGGGTCGTCCGTCATCTCGAACTGGTTCAGGGCGCCCACCAGCAGGCGGGTGGAGGCTTGGTGCCGAATGCTCGCTTCGAGCGCGTGATACAAATCCGAGTCGTTCTGGTCGTCACGGGGATTATCCCGCCAGCCCAGGGACGGCCGATAGGACAAATACGCCTTCGTCAGCCCGTCATCCACCGTCAACCGAATCCCCGGGGTGAACCAGAGGGAGAAGAGATCTTCCTTGTCATTCTCGGTGGCATCCCGGTTGTCCTGGTATTGAGCGCGCCCCTCGACCGAATATATCCAGGTGTCCGGTGTGTTCTCGATCTGCTGGGCAAACGACCACACGGCCGTACCGGCCAGCAAAATCGCACAGTTGAACAAAACCGTCCTGGGGCTCATGGGCTTATCCTCCATACAGTCAGCCGTTGTTTTGCATCCATCAACTTCACAAGTATCCCCCATGCGGGTGACAATGTCAACCCTCTTGCCACTTTTCCGCCTTGCCCCTCGAACCGCCGCTATGCTATAAACCGGTGCATTCGCCACATATTCACGCTCGGAGGTTCCCAGGGATGGATGCCACGTTAACCGCTTCGCCCCGCTCGCGCTTTTTCACGCGCATGGACTGGTCCGCCTTCTGGATCGCTTTTGCCGTCACCCTCGGCGTGTACGCCTACACGCTCGCGCCAACCGTGACGCTGGAGGACTCCGGTGAACTGGCGGTGGGCGCCGACCATCTCGGCGTGCCCCATCCGCCCGGCTACCCCATCTGGACCATGCTCGGCTGGGTATTCACCCGCTTGTTCCGTTTCGTCACCTACATGGGCCAGCCCAATCCGGCCTGGAGCGTCGGCCTCTGCTCGGCCTTCTTCGGAGCCCTGGCCACCGGCATCACGGCCATGCTGATCAGCCGCTCCGGCGCGGACATGCTCCGCACCATCAAGCGGACCACCGAGTCCATCGGGGAAACCGCCGAGGACTGGATCGCCTGGTGCGGCGGCCTGGTCGGCAGCCTGCTGTTCGCGTTCAGCCAGGTCATGTGGTCCCAATCCGTCATCGTGGAAGTGTATGCGCTCAACGCCTTCTTCCTCATGATGGTCATGCTCCTGGTCTACATGTGGATCCGCCGTCCGTCCGATAAGCTGCTTTACATTACCGCCTTCGTCTTCGGCCTCGGCCTCACCAACTACCAGGTGCTGCTCCTGCTCTTCGCCTGCCTGGTGCTCGTGATCATCTTCAAGGATCTTTCCCTCTTCCGCGACTTCCTCATCGCCGGCGCCCCCTACCTGCTCGTGCTCTTCCTGATCAACCGGTGGGGTCCCATCTACAAAAACGGCGCCCCGCCTCCCCTCGCCGAACCCCTCGACATGCTGAAAGCGCTTTTCAACCACGGCATGCTGCCCCCCATCGTCCACCCCACCCACTTCACCTTTTTCTGGTATTTCGGCCTCGACCTGCTCGGCATGCTCCTCGCCTATTTCTTCCTCCCGCGCGGCCGGGCCGTGGCGCTGACCATGCTCTTCGCCCAGCTCGGGGTGGCCTTTTATGCCTTCATGCCCATCGCCTCGGAAACCAATCCGCCCATCAACTGGGGATATCCGCGCACCTGGGAAGGTTTTAAACACGCCCTGACCCGCGGGCAATATGAAAAAATCATGCCCACCTCCATGTTCTCCAAAGCCTTCATCGTGCAGGTGGGCGAATACCTGGCCGACCTGCGCGAACAGTTCGCCCTGCCCCTCGCCGTGCTCGGATTCCTGCCCTTCACCGCCTTCGGGTTGAAGATACGCAACATCCGCGTCCGCGTCCTCGGCCTCACCGTGCTCCTGGTCGCCTTCATCACCACCCTCGTGTTGATCGAGGAATTCATCCCCGTGTCCGTTGGCAAAGCGCTCTTCATGACGCCGCTCTACCGCCTCGCCACCGGCGTCATCCTGCTCCTTCTCGCCATCGGCGCCCTCGTGCTCGGCATCGGTGAGATTCGCGAACTGATCGATAAAATGACGGGCCGCCGCCCGGTGGCCCCGTCCGAACGGGTCGTGGTCACCCTCGTTCTTCTGGGCATGGCCGGCCTCGCGCTGCTTTACATCAAAGCGCTCCTGGGCATCGCCTTCCCGCCCCCCCCCACCCCCTATGCCTCGCCGCCGATTCCCCTCGCCCCCATGGCGGACCGCATCGGCGCCCTCTTTTTCATCATCGCACCCGTCGTGGGTGTCGGCGTCATCGCCTGGGCCATGTATGGGGCCAAATGGATCGAAATGGACGTGGACGCCGACGCCCGCAAGTGGATCATCACCACCCTGGCCGGCTTCCTTGTCATGAGCATCGCCCTCATCGTGCTGGCCAATCCCAAGGGCGACATCCAGGATGCCTTCATTCAGCGCGTGAAGTTCGTCTCCTCCCACGCGCTCTATTCGCTCTGGATCGGCTACGGCCTTATTTTCGGCCTGGGCCTCATCGACACCTACTTTCCGCGCCGGCGCTGGGTGGTCATTGCCGGCATCGTCCTCGCGCTCGGGTGCACGGCCGTTCCGGTTTACCGCAACTACACCGACCCCGAGATCGAACGCATCGTCGGCGGCGCGGAACAAAACCGGCACGACTTCGGATGGCAGTTCGGCAATTACCAGCTCCGCGGCGCCGCCGCCATCATGGAGGAACTCGCCCCCGACGAGGAACCCTTGCCCAACCCCTCGTTCCCCCCTGAAATGGGACCGAACGCCGTGTTCTTCGGCGGCACCGATCCGGGGCGGTTTGTCCCCACCTACATGATCTACTCGGCCGACGTGCGGCCCGATGTCTTCCTCATCACCCAGAACGCGCTCGCCGACAACACCTACATGAGCGTCATGCGCGACCTCTACGGCGACGCCATCTGGATTCCCTCCGTGGTGGACGGCAACCAGGCCTTTCAGAAATACGTCGAGGACGTGAACGCCGGCCGCATTCCCGCCAACGCCGCCATCAGCATCGAAAACGGCCGCGTCAGCGTCCAGGGTGTCGCCGGCGTCATGCTCATCAACGGCATTCTGGCCCAGATGATCTTCGACTACAACAACTGGCGCCACAACTTCTACGTGGAGGAGAGCTACGTCATCCAGTGGATGTACCCTTACCTCATCCCGCACGGCCTCATCATGCAGATCAATCGGGAGACGCTTTCCGCCCTCACCCCGGAGATGGTGCGGAACGATCTCGACTTCTGGGACTGGTACGCCCGCCGGCTCACCCACGACCGGCGTTTCATCCGCGACATCGTGGCCCGCAAGTCTTTTTCCAAATTGCGCAGCGCCATCGGCGGCTTGTATGTCTATCGCGGCATGCTGCCCGAAGCCGAACAGGCCTTCCGGGAATCCCACACCCTCTACCCCCTCAGCCCCGAGGCCAACTTCCGCCTCGCTGACCTCTACATGCGCTGGAACCGGTTTCAGGACGGCATCGCCCTCATGTCCGCCTTCGCGGACGCGGACCCCCATAATGACCGCGCGCGCGAGTTCGTGAACGAGTTGAAAAACCGGGAAACATTGATCGCCCGCGCGCGCGTGCTGGAAAACAGCCTCTCCACGGGAAAGGGGTCCGTGCTCAACGCGCTCGAGTTGTGCGAACTCTACCGCCGGCTCGGGCAGGAAGGCGCGTTCCTCCATCTCGCCTCCAACGTCCTCTCCAACAAGGAACTGCCCCCCGAGGTGTACCGGAAGCTGGCGTCGATGCTGGCCGAATCGCGAAAACTGACCGAAGCCGCTTCGGCGCTTCAGATGTATCTGACCAAGGTTCCCGCCGACATGACCGCCTGGATCGATCTGGCCGCCATCCGGCTGACCTCGGGCAAGGCGGAGGATTGCGTGCAGGCCATCTCCCAGGCCATCAAGGTCGGAGGCGAGGAAGCCAAAATCAAGCTGCGCCAGGATCCGCGGTTAAGCCCCATCCGGAATACGCCGTTGTTCCAGTCGATCACCGCGCCACGGGATTCCCGCTTCGCCCTGTAAAAAAAGCGGCCCCCATCACGCTCAACCCGTAAAATGCCGCCGTCTCGGCCCGCAACACCAGCGGGCCGAGCGTGACCGGCGTCAGGCCGATCCGTTTCAAAGCCGCCTGTTCCGGCGCCGACCAGTCCCCCTCGGGTCCGATCCATAAACCCGCGCGGATGCCGCGGCGCCCGCGCATGGCCTGCACGACCTCCCAGAGCGGCGTGGCTCCGTCTTCCAACGAACCGAACACGCCCAGGTCCAGCCCCTCCGCCTCGGCATAGGCGGCCTCCATGGAAAGCGGCGCCCGCACCTCCGTCAAAAAGGGATTCCCGCTCTGCCGCGCCGCGCCCAGCGCAATCGTTCGCCATCGCGCCAGACGGGCCGCCGCCTTTTCCCCCTCCAGTTTCACCACCGCATGCGCCGCCGCCAGCGGGACCAGTTCCGCCACCCCCAGTTCCACCGCCTTTTGAATCACCTCGTCCATCCGGTCGTTTTTCAACAACGCCTGGTACAGCGTCAGCCGGACGGCCGGCTCCGCCTGCCGGATGGCCGCCCCCAACCGCACGGTCAGTTGTCCCGAGCCCCCCACCGCCAGCGTGCCGTCCGTCTCGCGGCCGGACCCGTCAAAAACGCGGACCCCCGCGCCGGCGGCCAGGCGCAGCACGCGCGCCAGATGATGGGCCTCCGCGGCTGGAACGGAAACCGGAACATCCTCCCGCCAGGCCGAAGCAGGCAGGTAACAACGGGGAACACTATTCATCAACGCCGTCTCCGCGGGCTATCCGCCCAGGTTACTCTTGCGCTGGAAAAAGGCGTCCATCTTCTGGCGGAAGGCCGTCTCGTCGGGATACTGGGAGGATGTGCCCTGCTCGCGGAGTTCCTTGATCGCCCGCTTCTGGGCCGCGTTCAGGCCAACCGGCACCTGCACCACCACCCGGGCCATCAAATCGCCCCGGCCATGATGGCCCGACAGGGACAGGCCCTTGCCCTTCAGTCGGAAGACCTTGCCGGATGGCGTGCCCGAATCGATCTTCAACCGCGCCACCCCGTCCGGTGTCGGCACCTCCACCTCGCCGCCCAGCGCGGCCGTCTCGAACGGAACGGGAACCTCACACAGCAGGTCGACCTCTTCCCACTGAAATATCTCGTGCGGCCGCACATGCAGCACCACGAACAGATCCCCCGACGGCCCGCCGCGTTTCCCCGGTTCGCCTTTTCCCGTCAACCGCAGCCGCGCCCCGGTGTAGACGCCCTTCGGAATGCGGATCGACAGGGTCCGATTCGTTTTCCGGCGGCCCGCGCCCCGGCATTCCCGGCAGGGATTCGCAATCATCTGCCCCGCGCCCGCGCACGAGGGGCAGGTTTGGCGCACCTGGAAAAAGCCGCTGGCCGAAACCACCACGCCGCGCCCGCCGCAATGACGGCACGTCTCGGGCTTGCTGCCCGGCTCCGCGCCATGGCCATGGCAACGCGGGCAATCTTCCGCCATCGGCAGCGTAATCTCCCGCGTCGAGCCGAAAATCGACTCCTCCAGGTCAATCTCCATCTCGAACTGGAGATCCGACCCCGGTTGCGGCCCGTTGGGCGACTCGCCCCGCCGCCGCCCGCCGCCGCTCATGAAGTCGTCGAACATCCCCCCCCCGCCGCCGAACAGGCTGCCCAGAATGTCCTGCAAATCGCCGTAATGCGTAAAATCGCGCCGGAAGTCGAACCCGCCCGGGCCGAACGAGGATTTCACGCCCTCATGCCCGTATTGATCGTAGCGTTTCCGCTTGTCGGTGTCGCTCAACACCTCGTAGGCTTCGCTGATCTCCTTGAACCGCGATTCGGCCGTCTTGTCGCCCGGATTTCGGTCCGGGTGATACTGCATGGCCATCTTGCGGTAGGCCTTCTTGATTTCCTCCATGGAGGCCGATCGCGCCACGCCCAGCAGTTCATAATAATCCCGCTCCGGCATGGGCTAGCCCTCCTTTTCCGGAGCGCCTTCGCCGCCGGGAAGGTCGGTTCCGGGAGCCGGCCCGCTGGATACCACCACCATCGCGGCGCGCAACAGGTAATCGCCCAGCCGATACCCCTTGCGGGTCTGGGCCACGACCATGCCGTCGGGCGCCGTCGGCGAGGGGGTATGCGCGACGGCCTCGTGTTCGCGGGGGTCGAACTCCCGGCCCAGCGCATCCACCTCCACCAGGCCGTGCTTGCGCAGCGTGTCCTGAAAAACGGTCCGGATCAGTCGCAGGCCCTCTGCATACGCTTGCCATTCCGGCCTGTCCTCCGTCTGCTGAAGCCCGTAATCCAGTTGATCGAGCGCGGGAAGCAGGTCCGCCAGAACGGCCTCCGCGGCGCGCTTCTGGATCTCGTCGCGCTCCCGCAGCATCCGTTTGCGATAATTGTCGAAATCGGCCTGCAACCGGAGAAGCCGGTCCTGAAGACGGGCCACCTCGTGCTGTTCCGGGGTGATTTCAGGAATGTCGGTCACGGCCTGCGCACCCGGTTTCGCTTCCGTCGAACCCTCGTTTTTCAGGCCCGCCTCGTCCGGCAGCGCCTCGCCGCCGCCCCCCCCGGCGGGAGCCGGGCCGGCCTTCGCGGCCGGTTTTTCATCGCGGGTTTTGGCTTGCGTGTCCTTGTCGTCTTTCCGTTTCGTCATGTCGCCAACCATCCTATTTCTGAGTCACGTGCAGCGCCATCAGCGTGATGTCGTCGTATTGAGGCGTGTCGCCGATAAACGCCAGCAGTTTTTTGCGAATGTGCTCCAGCAGGCTCTGCGCGGTCATGGTTTGATTCATCGCGAAAATTTCCACGGTCTGGCTCAGGCTCAGCAGGCCCCACTCGCTTCCCGCCTGGTCCATGGCCTCCGTCACCCCGTCCGTGAAGCCCACCACCAGGTCCCCGACCTGGAGGGAAACGGTCTTCTCCTCGAGCGCGGAGTCGAACAGGTCGGGTTCGCCCAGGCCGATTCCCATGCCGCCCGATTCGATGCTCGTCATCGTTCCGCTCTCCCGCGAATAGACGATCGGCGATATGTGTCCGGCCCGGGCGGCTACCAACTCCCGCGTCCGGATGTTCAGCACCATATAGAGAAAGGAGATGAACATATCCTCCGGCAGGTCGCCCGCGATCATGCGGTTCAGGCGGCACAACGCGTCGCGCGGGCTGACGCAATCCTTGGACACGATCCGCAGCAGGCTCCGGCAAACGGACATGACGATCGCGCCCGACACGCTTTTCCCCGACACATCGGCAATGGCCAGCCCCACATGATCGGCATCGATCTCCACCACGTCGTAATAATCGCCGCCCACCTGCCGGGCCGAGACGCTGAAGGCGGCCAGCTCGATGCCGGGCAACTGGGGCAGACTTTTGGGTAGCAGCGCCGCCTGGATGCGGCTCGCCAGAGACAGGTCGTAATCCATCCGCCGCTTTTCGTCGAGAGCCGCGTTCACCTGGGCATAATGCAGCGAAACGGAAGCCTGGTCCGCCAGCGCCTGCAGCACGTTCCGGTCCCCTTCCGTGAACGCGTCGCCGTCCACCCGGTTGACCACCGCCAGCACGCCGATCACCTGGCGGCGGAACCGCATCGGCACCAGCAGGATCGTGTGCACGGTCAGGAAATCGTCATCGAACCGGATGACCCGCGGATCGGTCTCCGCCACCGGAATCAGGATCGGCCGGTTCAGATGCGCCACCGTGCCGACCAGTCCATCCCCCAACCGGACGGTCTGGCTGCGAACCATGGTCTCGATATGACGCGTCTTGCTGAACGCATCCTTGTAGGCCTTGTCCACGCCGCGCACGATCGGCGGAAAGACGCCCGTGATCGCCAGGGGAGAAAGCGTTTCCCCGTCGGCGCCAAGCATGTAGGCGGCGCCCGCCCCGGCTTTGGTCGTGGTGAGGGCATAGAACAGCACCCGCTGCAACAGCCCCGCCACGTCCACCTCCTCCATGTCGGCAAAGACGTCACCCACGTCATGCACGAAACCGAAGGTCACGTCCTGCTCCTTCATCTGCGCCACCAGCCTCCGGCGCAACCGCACAATCAGGCGAACCATCAGAAAAGCCGCGGCGCAGACGAACAGGAAGAGACCCAGAAAAACCATGACCTCGGTTTCGGAGAGATGGTAAATGGTCGGGTTCATCCGCCCTTTTCGTCCTTGGCCCGACTGCGCTGCAGTTCGTCCTGCAGGTACGCGATCACGTCTTTGAACTTGGCCTGGTTGTCGGCGGAAATATCGACCAGCGTGTGATGCGCGTCCAACATGGTTTTCGTGGTCAGATCCCGGCCGGGCGCGGCATCCAGCTTCGTCATCTCGCCCGTGCCGAGAAAGGCCGCCAATTCCGCCTCCGCCCCTTCCGTCCGGATGCAGCGATCCAGCCCCAGCGTGGCCAGCAAAGCCCGGTTTTTAGGGGAGAGATTGGCCATCATCAGAGAGCCGCCCTTTCCCTTCAGAAGCCGCATGGCCAGGCCGCCCACCACTCCCATGAAGGTGCTGTCCATGCCCACGCACTCGCGCATATCCATCACCAGCAGGTCGCAGCCGCCGTCCATGGCCGAGACGCCGAAGCTTTTCAGGGCCGGCGCCGTTTTGAAAGTGCCCCGGCCGCGTACGATCACCGCGGCCCGCGGTGCCTGCACCGCCACCAGTAAAACATCGCTTTCTGTGGACATGTTGCACTCTCCCAAACAAGCAACCCTAGCATAACCAGCGGCAGGAGTCAAACACGCGGCGCGATCACCAGCGTGATCTCCCCCTTGATGGCACGCCCCTGAAAGACGGCCAGCAGGTCCGCCGCCGTGCCCGTCCGGCCTTCCTCGAACTTCTTCGTCAGCTCCCGCCCCACGAACATCAACCGATCCGCGCCAAACACCTCGCCTGCCTCCCCCAGCAGGGCCAGCAGCCGATACGGCGATTCGTAGAGCACCACCGGCAGGTCGACCGCCGCCAGGGCCTCCAGGCGGCGGCGGCGCGCGCCGGCTTTGCGCGGCAAAAATCCCTCGAACAGAAACCCGCCGCCCCAGCCCAATCCCGACATCGCGATCGCCGCCGTCACGGCCGACGGCCCTGGAATCACCGTCACATGCAAGCCGGCCTTCCGGCATCCCGCCACCACGCGGGAGCCGGGATCCGACACCGCCGGCATCCCCGCGTTCGTGACCAGCGCCACCGCCTGGCCCGCCCCGATCCGCGCCTTCACCCACTCCACGCGCGAGGCTTCGTTGAACCGGTGGCAGCTGACCATCGGCACGCGAATGCCATACCGGGCCAGCAAAATGCCCGTGTGCCGGGTGTCTTCCGTCAAAATCGTCTGCACCGCCTTCAGCGTGTCCAGCGCCCGCAGCGTCAGATCGGCCAGGTTCCCGATCGGGGTCCCCACCACGTACAAGCCGGGCGGCAGGCGCGGACCCGCCGGCGCCATCTCCTCCAGCGTCGGCATTTCCACGCCATCCGCCCCGGCGTCGTCCGCCTCCGGA
>CAZSUH010000053.1:0-20410 GCA_964609905.1 uncultured Verrucomicrobiota bacterium | reverse complement strand
CAGCGACAAGGCGGCGTTTCTGGCGCTGCTCGACGCCTGCCAGGCGGTTGGCGTGCGGTTGATCGTCTGCATCCCGTCGCTTGTCTTCCGCGTGGGATTCGACGCCGTGGCCTATCGCCGCGATTTCACGCGGGCGTACGAGGATTTCGGCCGCCATCCCGCGGTCTACGGCTTTTCCATCGGGGACGAACCGTCGGGGAAGGAGCAGATGGCGGCGTGCGTAAGCGCCTACCACATCCAGCTCGAGGTCGCGCCGGAACTCACGCCCTTTCTCAACTTCAACCCCTACTGGCCGAACATCGAGAACGAGGCGCTCGGCGGCAAGGCGTTCGACGTCTGGGCCAGGGAGTTCACGGCCGAGACCTCCTGCCGCCTCATCTGCTTTGACCACTATTCGCAGATGAATCCGGGCGTGGAGGGGCTGGACGCCTACTTCCTCAGCCTGAAAAAATACGGCGACGCGGCCCGGGCGGCGGCCGTTCCGCTCTGGGCGACGCTGCTGTCGGTCGGCCACTTCCGCTACCGCGTGCCCAGCGAGGACGATCTGCGCTGGCAGCTCAACACCGCCGTGGCCAGCGGCTGCCGGGGCATTCTGTGGTTCACGTTCTACACCATGATGCCCTGCAACAACTACCGCGGCGCGCCCATCGACGAGTTCGGCGAGAAGAGCGAGACCTATCCCCGTCTTTCCCTCGTCCTGCGCCGCTTCCACGCGATGTACGGCGACCTGCTGACCACGCTCACCTTCCGCGACACGTTCCACGTCGTCAAGAGCTACGGCGGATTCCCGCTGTTCCCGGAGGACACGCACCCGCACATCCGCCGCATCGAGTCGGTCCACGGGCTTCCGGGCATTGTCTCCTTCTATGAGGACGGCGCCGGCAAAGAATATGTGGTATTGGTCAACAACTCCCCGTTCGAGAGCGGGCAGTTCCGGTTCATTCTTCCCCGGGACAAGACGCACCATATCGTCCGCACGGAGCTGAACGGCAAGAGCATGGTCGATTTCCGCGCCTTCCATCATGACGCCCATTATGCGGAAACCGCGGACACGATCAGCGCGGGGGTGTGGCTGGCGCCCGGTCAGATGGAGATTTTCATCATCGACTGAATGCCAAGAGACCTATTCGAACACCTTGCCGTTGCGGAAGTCGGCCCAGGCGGTTTCGAACCAGGCGTCGGAGGGGGGGATGGGCCGGCGCGGCACCCAGGTGTGGGAGATCGCGTTGCCCGATACGCCGGTTTCCAGCACCTGTTCCCGGAAGGCCGGATCTTCGGGGGCATAACACCAGTCGCGGTTCAACCGG
The DNA here is from genome assembly GCA_964609905.1 of uncultured Verrucomicrobiota bacterium. GTDB lineage: Bacteria > Verrucomicrobiota > Kiritimatiellia > CAIKKV01 > CAIKKV01 > CAZSUH01. Next base: position 19,103 of record CAZSUH010000053.1, on the reverse strand, counting down.
GTGTCAGCGGGTTTTCCGGCCGCGTCCAGCACGAGGGCCGAGCCGCGGCTGCCGGCGCCCGACTCGACGGCGAACCGGAGCGCATCCAGAACCACGAGCTGGGCGAACGCGAGCTGACGCGTGGTCAGCGCCTCGCACCGCTCCTTCGGCGCGGCCCGGCACCCCGCGGCGGACAGGCGTTCCCACTGGGCGCGAGCCTCCGCGACCGCCTGTTTCAGGCCGTCGGCCGACCGGATATGGGCGCCGTTGGCGCTCATCCGCTTCTGGAGTTCGAGTCGTTCGGCTTTCCAATCGGTTCCGTTTTTGGCGCCGGCTGTGAGCCACCGGTTTATCTCGCGCGCGGCAGCCGCGGCGGCGGCCTTGAAGTCGGCCGTCTTAAGGGTCCGGTCCTTGTACACCTGCGCAATGCGGGTGGCGGCGCGGAGCGAGCCGACCTGTCCCGAATTCAGGGCCGAACCGCCGGGCCGGGCCACGCCGTGCGAGCCGTTGACCTCGCCGACGGGGAAGAGGTGGGCGATGTTGACCGATTCCCACCAGCAGGTTCCGGCGAGCCCGCCGTTCTGGTGCTGGGCGCAGACCGCGATTTCGAGGGGTTCCCGGCGCAGGTCGATGCCGTGGTCCCGGTAAAGGGCGATCGCGCCGGGATTCATGTGCTGCAGGCGCGCCAGGGGCGTGGCCTGGGTGGCGCCGGACTTTTCGAGGTAGGTGCGGGCCTCCGCGCTGAGCGCGGCTGGATCGAATCCTTCGGGATTGGCGCGGAAGTCGAGGAACACCCGGCGCCCTTTCCGGACGGTTTCGATGTAGACGAGGATATCGACGATCGAGGAGCCCCCGTTCAGTTTGCGCGAATCGAACGGCCACTGGTAGCCCTTCAGAAACACCAGGCTGTGCCGTTCGCCGGCGTTGGTCAGGATGTCGCCCAGAAATTCGCGCGGGTTGCTTTTGCCGTCGGCGTCCGTGCTGACGAAGCGGGGAATGACCTGCATGTAAGTGCCCGACACGTTCCATCGAAACTGGATCGAGGCGAGGCCGTATTGGGATTCCGGCAGGCTCTGGGCCTGGGCGCCGGCCAGGAGCGCGGTGCCGATGGCGCCGGTGTGGCAGGCGGGGTAGACGCTGGTGTGGTACAGGCCGCCGGGTCCGCCCACGGCATACACGACATTCTCGGCGGCAACCGCTTCGAACGCGCCTGCGGCCGTGACGGCCAGCACGCCGGCGGCGCGGCGGTTGGGTTCGCGGCCGGCGGTGAGCAGGGAGACAACCCACCGCTTTTCCCGCACGGGGATGCGGAGGCGCCGGACTTCGCGGATCAGCGCGCGGCACATCTCGCGGGAGGTGTAGGGGCCGATGGAGGTGGCGCGCTGGCGCGGATCGTGGTCGGTCTTGTAGCCGACGTATTGCCCGTACCGGTCGTGCGGGAAGGGCACGCCGAGGGAGACCAGGTTCAGGAAGCAGCGGGCGGAGAGCGCGGCCTCCACGAGGGCCAGGTCGCCGTGCATGCCGCCGCCGTTGAAGTAGGATTCGGCCATCTGCGCGGGGGCATCGGGCTCGGCCCCGTACAGGCCGAGCTTGTAATAGGTCTGCTTGTCGCTGCCCGTGTTGATGGAGGTGCCCTGGTCGAGCCCCTCGGTCAGGATCAGGATGTCTTCCACGCCCTGGCGATGGAGCTGAACGGCGGCGTTGAGACCGGCCGCGCCGGAGCCGACCACGAGGGTGTGGACGCGGGTGACGGGGATGCGAAGTTTGCCGACGGACAGAAAGGAAACACCTTTGGGTGGCATGGGAGCTCCTCCTTCTAAAGGCGCTGGAGGGTTTGGCCGCCATCCACGAGCACGACCTGACCGGTGGAGTAGGCCAGGTCGCCGCGCGCGAACATGGCGGCGGCGCGCCCGATATCCTCGGGGAGACCCCAGCGGGACTGGAGGAGCAACCCCTCGGCGATCAGTTTGTCGTATTTGGCGGTCACGGCGGCGGTCATGTCGGTCTTGATAATGCCGGGCCGGATTTCGTAGACGGGGATGTCGAACTCGCCGAGCCGGGCGGCCCAGAGCCGGGTGGCCATGCTGACGCCGGCCTTGGAGATGCAGTATTCGCCGCGGCTGACGGAGGCGACGGTGGCGGAGACGGAGGAGATGTTGATGATGCAGCCTGTGAAGGCGGAGTCGGCCTTTTTTTGCTCGATCAGCCAGCGGGCGACGGCCTGGGTGAGGAAATAGGGACCCTGCAGGTTGATCCGCATGAGCCGCTCGAAACTCTCCTCGGTAGCGTCCAGGATGTCGGCGCGGACCGACGGCGCCACGCCGGCGTTGTTGACCAGCACATGGAGGCGTCCGAAGACGGCGCGAATCCGTTCGATCAGGGCTTTCCGCGCGGCGGCGTTGGACACGTCGCACATGCCATACAGGACTTTGGCGCCGAGCGATTCGAGCGCGCGGACCGGTTCGGCCGCGGCGGATTCCTCGCGGATATCGGCGATGACGATGTCGAAACCGTCGCGGGCAAGGGCTTGGGCGATGCCGAAGCCGATGCCGCGCGCGCCGCCGGTGATGCAGGCTACTCGTCGTGATGTCATGGGCAGGGTCTCCTGGATGTCGGGTTTCAGTTCAACAGACGGTGGATTTCCTCGGCGGCCTTCATGCCGTCGGCCACGCCCTGGACGGCGGTGGTGCCGCCGTTGACCAGATCGCCGCCCGCGAAAACACGGGGGCGGGATGTGGCGGCGGAGCCGGGCCGCACTTGGACGAGGCCGGCCTGGGTGAATGCCACGCCGGGCATGGCCTGGCGCAGGGTCTCGGGAACCTGCTGGCCGATGGCCTCGACGACAAGCCCGGCCTTCAGGACGCTCTCGGAGTTGGACACCGGCCGGGGGGCGCGGCGGCCGGAGGCGTCGGGCGCGCCCAACTCGGTGCGCACGATTTTAACGCCGGTGACGCGGCCCCTGGCGTCGGTCTCGTAGCCGACGGGCTGCGTGAGGATCATGAAATGGACGCCGCGGCTCAGCGCATGATCCCGCTCGGCGGGCCAAGCCGGCAGCTCGGTGAATGAACGGCGATACAGGAGATAGACATCGCGGGCGCCGAGACGACGGGCCGAGCAGGCGGCATCCATGGCCGTGTTGCCGCCGCCGATGACGGCGACCTGGTCGGGGATCGCGTCGAGGCGCCCGCGTTTGGCGCGGGCGAGGAAGTCGAGCGCGTCCTCCACGCCCTCCGGCGTCTGCCCGAGCGAAACGCCTCCGGCGAGTCCGAGCGCGAGGAAGACGGCATCGAAGTCGCGGGCAAGGTCATCGAGCGACAGGTTTTGGCCGAGTGTTCTGCCGTGGTCGAACCGGACCCGGCCGGCCTTGAGGGCGGGCCCGAGAATGGCCTCGATTTCCGGTGTGGCTCGGTCGATCCGTTCCGCAGGTATCAGGCGGTCGGGCGTGCCGCCGGCATCGGGAGCGCGATCCAGGATCGTGACCGTGCGGCCGTGTTCGAGCAGGCGGATGGCGCAGGCGAGGCCGGCGGGTCCGGCGCCGACCACGGCCACCTGGCCGGGCGCGGCGCGAGCGGGCAGGTGGATCGCCGTCCACCCTTCGCGGCGGGCCATGCGGCAGAGTTCGGCCTGGATGGTGCGGATGGGCACGGGGTTTTCGGTGAACACGGATTCGACGCAGTGGCCTTCGCACTGAACCTCGGAGGGGCAGACGCAGGCGCAGAGTTCGGGAAGCGCGTTGGCCTGCCGGAGCAGGTCGTAGGCTTCGCGGTATTTCCCGTCGCGGAAAGCGGTGACGAAACCGGGGATGTTGACATGGGCCGGGCAGGCGGTCCGGCAAGTGGGGTTTTCGCAGTCCCGGCAGCGTTTGGACTCCTCGGCGAGGTGATCGAGCGCCTGCCGGCGGGCCTTGCGGTATTCGGGGCCGTAGATGGCGCTGTCGCGTACCACGCAGCCGGTCTGGCCGCCGTCGCGCATGATCTGGGTGCAGGCGGAGCAGGCGATGCAGCACTTGTCGGGATTCATCCGGCCGGTGGCGAGAATGTCGCGCACGGAGTCGGGATAGGCGAACGCGCCCCGGCCCAGGCCGACGAGTTGAGCCCAGCCGTCGCGGATGACGCCGGCGGCGACATGGGGCATGAGGTGGCGCAGCCAGGAATAGCCGCCGGCGATGACGGGGATGGCGGGAATGGCACCCTGGATGTCGCGGGTGACGGCGGCGAAGCGGGACACGGCTTCGAGCGGGTTTTCGGCCGGGGCGGTCATGCCCTTGATGGGGAAGTCGAAGGGGCGGCCGTAATGGGGGTTGTAGTAGGGGTTGCCGATCGAAACGTTGAGCACAGGCACGCCGAGGGCGGCGAGGCGGCGGGCGAGTTCGAGGGGTTCGGCCAGGTCGGGGATGCGGTAATCGTCCCGGTTGACGCCGAAGCCGAAGGGGTGGGGGATGGCGTCATAGGCGTTCATCCGCGTGGTGACGAAAAGACCGGGCACCTCCCGCTTGATACGGGCGAGGGTTTCGAGGAGGAGCCGGGAACGGTTCTCGAAGGAGCCGCCGTAGCGGCCTTCGCGGGTGAAGGAGGCGAGCAGTTCGGAGACAAGGTAGCGGTGGCAGCTCTTGATGTCCACGCCGTCGAAACCGGCTTCGGCTGCGAGTTTGGCGGCCTCCACGTAGGTGTCCTGGAGCCGGTCGAGGTAGTCGTCGGTCACGAGCGGGTAATCGGCGGGCAGGTTGTGTTTGGGATCGAGGATGGCGCTATGGTGGGCGATGAGGGGGCGGGGCGTGCCGTGGGGTTTGCTGTAGCGGCCGGAGTGGGTGAGTTGGAGGATCAGCACGGGCTCGCGGCCGTGGGCATCGCGGGCGGCCTTGCGGGCGGCCGTGACCAGGTCGCGGTAGCGGGCCGCGTTGTCCTTGTGGAGCCAGAGCTGGCGGGGATTGGAGCGAGCCTCCTCGAGCACGGCGGTGGCCTCGAACCAGATCAGACCGGCGCCGCCGGTGGCGTAGCGGGAGTAGCGGCGGAAGGAGAGCTCGCCGGGTCCCCCGTCATCGGCCGCGTCGAATCCTTCCATCGGCTGGATGGCAAAACGGTTGGGCGATTGAAGCGCGCCGATGGGCACGGCGTTGCCCAGCGGGGACACATCGTCGGAAATGGGGAGCGCGAGGCCCAGGCGGGCGATTTCGCGTTTCAGGTCGTCGACGGTTTTCAGGTGAAAACGGGCATGCGCGGACATCCGGGCTCCTTTCCAAAATAAGAGTTTGAGCATACGCGATCGACCCGAAAAAGAACAGCGTAAAACGGGAATGGCTCGAAGAATCACGCGGGGGATCGGCTTGGCGTTTCATTGGTCGAGATATGAGGTCTCTGCCGGCGGTTGGCTCGTGCCGACCTGGACGCCGGGCGGGCAACCGGACACCGGGCGGCTCGACGCGTTCCGCCGCCTTTTGAGGCCCGATGCGCCGGCCGTCACGGTCACGCCACGGTGAACGCATAGACGCGCGATTCGGGCGCGCCGCGCGTCTCTTCCAGCGTGAATCGGAGACCGTCAAGCTGCCGGTTGACGGGGATGCGCAGGTGGCGGCTCCTATTGTCGGTCACGCGGGCAAGCGGCTCCCAGGCTTGTCCGACCCGGCCTTCCAGGCGGAAGCTTTTAGGCATGGCCGCTGGAATTTTGAACAGATCCTTCCCGTGCGGCTCGAACACCATGCCTATCTGGGTTTCCATGCCGGTATCGAGGACCAATTCGGCTTCCTTGACGGGAGTGCGGCCGGGAAAGGCGTAGGCAATCCAGTCGCCCGGACCGGCGGTCCAGGCATGGGGATCGTCGCCGATCTGGCGGGTGAAGCCGTCCCGGACCGGCTCGGGATTTCCCCGGGAAGCGGCGAGGGTGGCCTTTTGGGTAAGGGGGGCGTGGACGCGCCGGATGCGGGGCAGGTAGCAATCGTCGGCCATCAGCAGCGCCTGGAGTTCCTTGATTTTGGAGCGGCCGAGTTCCCGGGGGGAACGGCCGGTTGAAACGGCCAGCGCGGCGGCGGTTCCGACGGCCTGGCCCATGACGGCGCAGGTGGCCATGACGCGGGTGCTGCTCATGGCGGCGTGCGTGCAACTCGCGTTGCGGCCCGCGAAATAGAGGTTGTCGATGTTCCTCGAATAGAGACATCGGTGGGGAATGCCGTAGGGCGACGGCGCGGGGTGGAAGATCGTGGCCTTTTGGCCCAGCGCGCGGGCGCCGAAGCCGGCGGGATGATGGTCGTCCATGCTCCAGCCGCCGTAGGCGACGGTGTCCTCGAACGGCCCGCCGGCCTCGATGTCGAGCTGGGTGAGGATGTGGTCGCCCTCGTAGCGGCGGCTTTCCCGCTTGGCGGGAAGGAACTGGACCCAGTCCAGCGCCCAGTTGGCGGACTCGGGGTGGCGGCCGCTGTTTTTGACGTGGTCCCAGAGGCCGAACACGATTTGATGCAATTCGGCGCGGAGCGCTTCGGTGTCGTGCAGGGCGTCCCGGTCGCCGCCGAGTTCGATCCACCAGTAACCGTAGTCCCAGGAGCCGTGGGCCTGGGCGCCGTAGGGCAGCTCGTCGCAGGAGTCGAATTTCCGGGCCCAGGCGGGCGGGGTGAAGGGTTGCGGCGTCGGATGCGGCCGCGCCTGGAACAGGCAGGTCAGGCCCATGGTGCGGTTGTCCGACTGTTCGGGGGCGATGGATTCGCCGAACTCGGCGCGGGCTTCGCGGCCCATGCGCCAGGCGGCGCCGGAGAGCGGGGCCAGGATGCCGTCGCCCGAGCAGTCGGCGAACAGCCGGGCGCGGATTGTGTGGCGGGTCTGGGTGGTGAGCTGCCAGCCTTCGACGGAGGCGATGGCGGAACCGCGCATGTCGGCGCCGGTACAGGAACAGTTGAGCAGAAGGGTGAGAAGGGGTTCGGCCTTCGCCTTCTCCTGGAGAACGAGGTCCCACATGGAAAAGCTGCGTTGTGGATTGGCGAACAGGTTGTCGAGCCGGATCTCCTCGAGGAGGCCGGTTTCGCGCAGGTGGGGGATGCTGCCGGAGCGGTCGGCGCCGCAGACATGCATGCGGCATTCGCTGGAGGCGTTGCCGCCGAGGACGGGGCGGTCCTGCATGAGCACGACGCGCGCGCCGTGCCGGGCGGCCGCCACGGCGGCGCACAGGCCGGCCATGCCGCCGCCGACCACGCACAGGTCGGCGTCGTGCGCGAGATGGCGGAACGGCGAAGGGGCGTTTCCGGTTTTCATGAGCGGTCTTTCAGGCGAGCGTGAAGAGGCCGTTTTCGTAGGTGACGGCGGGACCCTTGAGTTTACGGATGGCGGCGGGAGCGATTCCCAGCAAGCGGAGCGGGTTCTCGAAACCGACCCGCCAGAGCTCTTTTTCGGTGAGCAGGCCGAGTTTGGCGAGGTGGTTCATGCAGGTCAGCAGGGTGGCATGGGAGCCCGCGAGGCCCTGGCTTTGTTCGGAATAGATTTTGCCGGCTTCGTTGACGATGACGGGCAGGCCGTTGAAGATGGTGTAGCGGCCGGGGGGCATGCCGGCGAGCGACGAGGCGTCGCTGGTGACGATAAAGCGATCGATCGTCTTGGCCCGCAACGCGACGGTGATCAGGTCATCGGGCAGGTGATGGCCGTCGGTGATGAAGAGGCCGCTGACGGAGTCGCAGGCGAGCTGCCACCAGAGCGGGTTGTCGTGCCGGTGAATGGTATTGGGAATTCCATTCCCGATATGGGTACAGAGCGAGGCGCCGGCCCTGACCGCGCGCTCCATGTCCGCGTCGGTGGCCATGTGGTGGCCGATGGAGACGGCCACGCGGTTCGCAACGGCGTAGCGGATCAACGCCTCCGCGCCCTTTCGTTCGGGCGCCAGGGTGAGAATGCGGATGGCGCCGCCGGCCCACTCCTGGTAGCGCTGGAACGCGCGGATATCGGGCTCCTGAACGAAGGCCTTGGGGTGGGCGCCCACGGCGCCGTGCTCGGGGGAAATGAAGGGGCCCTCCAGGTGGATGCCAAGGATGTGGCCGCCGAGTTCGGGGTCCCGCATGGCCTCGGCGATGACGCGGAGGTTCTCCTTGTACACGGCGGGATCGCCCGTGATGACGGTGGGGCAGTAAGCCAGCGTGCCGCGGGCCACCAGGTCGCGAGTGATCTCCCGCATCCGGGCGACCGTCAGGCCGGGGGCGGTGAAGTCAGTGCCCTTCCAGCCGTTGAACTGAACGTCGATAAAACCATGGCGGACGATTTTCATGTGGACCTTTGCGTGTTTGGGATAGGGGTTTCGGAAGTCACGGTTTGAAGGGCAAAACGATCAGTTTGACGGTCAACTGGCCGCGGTTGTCCTTGCGGAACTCCTTGCCGGGTTTCTCGTTCACATCGAAGAAGAGCCGGCCGGTGGCGGGGGCGCGCAGGCACAGCGTGCGGGTGATGGCGGCGGGTTCGTTGTCGGCGTTGACCCGGACCAGCAGGGCGCCGTAAGGGGCATCGGTTTTCTGGCGCGGATCGTCCTCCCCGCCGGCCCCGTAATAGTGAGAAAACCGATCGGTTTCGGGGTATCCGGACGCGTCGCACAGCTCGTTTCTCCGGCCGATGGTCCACTGGCCGGAAGGCACAAGCCAGATGCGATCGCCGATTTGGACCTGGACTCCGGAAGGCGACCAGTTCCGTGCGGGATCGAGTTTGACGGTCGCGGTCGCGGGCAGGGATGTTTCGTGCTGGAACTTCCAGGTGACGCGCGGAGCGGTCTGGGGATTCCAGCCGTCGAACGACTTGGCCACATGGTCCTCCAGCAGGAGCGCGAGGGTGTGGGAGCCCGGCGGAAGACGGAGCTGGGCGGGGGTGACAACGGGTTTGCCGGCGGGATCCACGACGCGCTTGCCGTTGAGCCGGATTTCGGCACCGACGGGATTGGATTCAATGCGGGCGTTCACCAAGCCAGGACCGGGAAGGCCCTGGGCGAGGATGGCGGCCTCAAGTTCGAAGCCGTGCGGGCTTGGAATCTCGGGGGCGGGTTGCGTTCGGAATTCGAGCCGGCCGCCGTTTTCGGCGGACGGCCAGGTCAGCAGGGCGACCGGTTTGCGATCCGGCAGACGTTTCAGGCGGAAGGCGTAGCGTGTTCCGGTTCCCATGATCAGGCGCTGAACGACGGTATAGGTGAAGCGGGAGGACTGTCCCGTCAGCGGATGGGATTTGACGGCGGCATAGGAGGAGGTCACGTTGAGAGCCGGAATGGAGAAAATGTCCTGGGCCATCATCTCGGCGGTCCATCGTCCGGCGGTGAACCAGTTGGTGGCATCGCCGCTGGAGGCGAACCAGGGAGACGCCGTTTCGGGGAGCGCGGTTCCGGCGGGGGTGATGCCGGAGGCGGGCGCAGGGGTTCCCGGACCGGGGGGAGGCGCCGGTTGAGCGGGTTCCGTGGCCAGCCACTGGTCGAAGAGGGCGTCGAGGGCGGCGCCGGTCGGCGCCGGTTCCCCGGTTTGCCCGGCCAGGGTTTCGGCAAACCGGCCTTTGAATGTGGCGCGGAGCGTGGCCAGGCGGGCGTCCGCCTGGGCGTCGGCGGCGGCCTTGTCGGCGGCCAGTTGTTTGACCCATCCGTCCAATTCCCGGCGCACGGACACGGGCGGGATAAACGTGCGGTTTGTCTGGACGACGGCGAGAGCGTCATCGCACAGGTCACGGGTTTTACGGGCGATGCTCATGCCCTTCACGTTGCGGGCGGAAATTTTCTCCTGATACTCCGCATCGGCGGCGGCCCGGCGGGTTTCCAGCATTTCCTGGTAGGCGCGGGTTCGGGCGTCGTCAAGCGTCTCCTTTTCCCGCCGCCAGGCGTCGCGAAGAGCGCGCAGGGGGGGGGAGGCGAGGTCGGGCGCGGCGGCGGCCAAACCGGCGAGAAGCGGGATCAGCAGGATCGCGTTTCGCAAGCGGGTTCTCCGTCCGGTTTCAGTGCAATATGCCATCGCGCAAAATCGTTTCGGGTTTGGCATGGAAGGACCATGCCGGGGTGTCGTTCGAGTAGGCGGAAACGGTGACCGTCGAGAGGGTCACGGGCGAGTTGGTAACGAAGGTGGTTGGCCCGTGTTTTTCGCGGAGTTCCTTGAGGTCCACGGGCACATAGAAACTGAGATGAAGGTCCAGGGCATCGACAAACTTGACCTGCCGGGCGCGGTAGGTGAAGACGGCGGGCTCGATCACGCGGATGGAAGGTTTGGCGGCCCGGGGCGGCCAGGGGAATTCCTGGCGGTACCGGCATTCGGCCTCGATCAGATCGGCCACGAAGGTGGCGGTGGGGGTTACATGGATGGTTACGACCTGTTTGCCGTCGGCAGGCGGATCGACGGTGATCCGCACGTTGGTTACCGGGATCTGGGCGAGAAGGAGGCGGGGGGCGATGGCGGCCAGGAGGGCGAGGATGAAAAAGGCGCGGGACATCGGTTAATCCACCCGGCTGACGCGGCGGTATTGGCCTTTATACTGGCGTGCCAGTCCCTTGAGGAACGCGCCGCCCTCCTCGTTGATCTGGTAGCCGATGCAGTGGACGATGGGGAGTTTTTTGCCTTTTTTCACGTAGAAAGCCTCGTGCAGGAGCTTGAAATGTTCCACGAAATCGGCCAGCGTCCACCAGCCCGCATCGGGCATGGGAGGAGGCTGGGGACGGGGCGGGTGCCGGATCACCCAGCGGCCTTCGCGGGCGGGGGAGCCCATGTCGGGCGCCTGACCCTCCTTCGGGGGTTTTTTGCTCGGGGGGCGGGCGGGGGTGGGTGGAATCCAGATCCGTTCTCCCTGGAGTTCGCCGTTGGCGTTTTGTTGCTGCCACTTCTCGAGAGCGGCCTGGTTTTGCTCCATCCATTGGGAACGGACCTGCTCGTAATTGGAAAAGTCCTGTTCCGTGTGTTGTTTTTTCACGCGCGGCATGCCGTCGCTGATGATGAGGATGGTGTCGGCGCCCTGCTCGAACGCGGCGGTGAGGGCGAGGTCGAGGCGGGTGGTGCCCCCGGCGGGCTGCACGCCGATTCGGGCCGGCCGGAGGTTGCCGTTGGCCAGGCCCCAGTTGCCGGCGGTGTTGAAGGGGCGGATGTACTCCTTCGCCTTGGTTTTGTTGCTTTTGCTGGCGATGACGAGTTCCTTTTCCAAGGCGCTGGCGGCGTCCGCGAAGACAAACACGTTGAACAGCGCGGCGTCGGAGAGCGCCTCGATGACCTGTTCGATGCGGCGCTTGACGCGTTCGTTCCCCTCGATCCCGCCGGCCTCCTCCTCCACCATGCTCACGGAGACGTCCACGAGAATGGCGATCTTATCGCCCCGTCCGCGAATGCCGAAGAAATTGAAGGCGGAGACGCCCAGGCCGAAGCCGCCGACGCCGTAGCCGGTGCCGAGGCCGACGCCGAGGCCGGTTCCGGTGACCTCCTTGAACTTGGGCTGGAAACTGGTTTTGACGACTTTCGGATTGGCCTTGATTTCGGGCAGCGCGAAATCGGAGGGTTTGGCGGCCACCAGGCGGGGCATCAAGGTGGGGCGGCTGGAGCTGCGTTGCTGTTTCTGGACCTTGACTTTATGCTCGAGCTTGCGGGGTTCGTAGGTTTTCATCGGGGGCGGGGTCACGAAGACGGTTTTTTCCTCGAGCATGGCGCGCATGACCACGACGCCGCCGAAAACGAGGAGGCCGATCAGGTGGATCCCGAGGCTCACGAGCAACAGGGTCCAGAGCTGCTTGCGGCGGCGCTGGGATAGCTGATAGAAGCCGATCCCGGAGAGCATGGTCTCGAATTCCGCTTTCACGGTCGTTCCTTTCCGTCAGGGCCCCGAGATGCCGAACGTCACGCCCTTGATGCCCGCGGCGGCGCAGGCGTTCATGACATCGATGACCCGCTGCTGGCGGGCGTTGTCGTCGGCCTGGATGGTGATGAGGGGTTCGTTGCCGGCTGCCGTGGAGGACAGGCGATAACGGACGAGAGTGGCGGTGAGACCGGGCAGCTCGGGGGAATCGGGGGAATCGAACTCGCGGTCGTTAAGGATGACGTGGCCGGTGTCGCGCACCTCGATGATCTGCTCGTCGGGCAAATCCACGGCGCGGGCTTGGGCGAGCATGCCGGGCAGGCGGACACCGAGGTCGGCTTCGGAGCGGATGAGGCTGGCGGTGGCCATGAAATAGACGAGGAGCAGAAAGACCATATCGATGAGCGAGGCGACGTTGATTTCAGGATCTTCCATGTCGGGGATGGGTAGTTTCATGGCGCGGCTTCTCCCGCCCCGCCGCTCTCCGAAGCGGACGGCGTGTAGACGCCGAAGATAAAATCGTCGACGCCGGCCTCGGCCATGGCGCCCATGACCTTTTTCACATCTTTGTGCATGGCGTTCGCGTCGGCGCGGAGATAGACCTTGAGGTTGGGGTCGGTCTTGCGTTCGGCGGCGACCAGGTTGCGGAGTTCCTCGATTGAGACGGGCGACATACCGCTGTAGATGACCCCGTCGGCCGTGATGTTGACCACCCAGCGGTCGGGCCGGTCCTTGGGCACGACGCCGTGCGAGGCGACGGGGATTTCGAGGCGCAGACTGGTCTGGGTGCTCAGGTGCGAGGCGCACATAAAGAAGACGAGCAGCAGGAACACCATGTCGATCATGGGGGCCATGGCGAACTTGGCTTCTTCCATATCGAGGTTGGGCATCTTCATGGCGTGTTTCCGGCGGAGCGGATGGCTCAGGCTTGAGGGGGGGTGGCGGGTGGTTGCGCGGCGGCGGGGGCGGGGTTGCGGGTGCCGCCTGGGAGGCATTGGTCCATGTCATGGGTCAAGTCGCCCATGACACGACCGATCCGGGCCATATTGGCGAGAAACTTGGTCTTGAGAAAGAAGTAGAAGAACATGGCTGGGATGCCCACGAGCAGGCCGAAGGCGGTGGTGATCATGGCCTCGCCGATGTCGTTGGCGAGTTTTTCGGGGTCGCCCATGCCGCCCAGGCCGATTTTCTGGAAAGCCTTGATCATGCCGGAAACGGTGCCGAGCAGGCCGAACATGGGGGCGATGGTGGCGATGATGGAGAGGTAGTTGATGTTGCGAAGGCCGACGGTATTCTCCTCGGTGGCGGACTCCTCCATGGCCTTTTCGACAGCCTCCTTGTTATACACGTCGGTAATGCGGCGGAGACCGGCGTGGAGGATGTTGGTCATGGGGCTGGGCGTCCCGGTGCAGGTGCTGATGGCGGAGGCGATATCGCCGGTCGTGATGTTGTCCTTGAGCGAGGGCACGAGGCCCATGTGGATCATCTTCTCCTCGTGGGTGGCGAGGAAGCCGAGGATGGTGAGGGCGACAGCGGCGATGGAGAGGGCGCCGATGGGGTACATGGACCAGCCGCCGACCACCCACATCTGCCAGAGGGTGACGTTGGCGGCCGTGGCGGCGGCGGCCGTGGCGGCCGCATCGGGGGCGGGGGCAGCCGAAACGGGGGCGGGGGTTTGGCCGAGGGAGAGGCTGATGAATCCGATGGCGAAGATCGCCGCAATCAGGGGGAGAGCGAGACGGGTGTATTTGCTGTTCATGAGTATTCCTTATTTCGACGCTTTCTTGGCCTGTTCTGCTTCGTCCGCCCGGCGTTTGAGGAAGGCGCGGACGACCTTGTCCATGTCTTCCTCGGAACCGAAGAACACCTTGGCGATGTTCGCCTTTTCCTTTTCCGCCGTGAGTTGGTTGTCCATGACAAAGGTCAGGCGCGCCAGGGCGATTTCACCCCACTCGGTGGAACCGAAGAGGCGGGCGGTTTCGTAATAGACATCGCGTGCGCGGTAGTAATCCATCAGCTCCTCATAACAGCGCGCGGAAAGGAGGAGGGCGTCGGGAAAGACCTGGGGATCCTTGTTTTCGAAGACCAGGGAGCGGGCCGCGGCGTTGCAGGCTTCCATCATCTGGCCGCGGGCGAAGAAGAGGGAGGCCCGCGCAAGCTGCCAGAGGCCGAAATCGCCGTCGCCGGGATCGGGGATGCGGGCGGCGTCGAAGAGGCGCTGGGCCTCCTCGAGGCGGCCGCAGGCGGTCTGGCAGAGGGAGGCCCGGAGGCGAGCCTGTTCCTTGCGGGGAAACCAGTCGGCGCGCGCCACCGCGTGAAAGACCTGGAGTGCGCGTTCGTAAAGGGCCTGGGCGGCCGGTGTGACGGCCCCCTGTTGTTCGCGGCTGGCGGCGGCGGCCGCGCGCATGAGGTACAGGCCGGCCTCCAGGGCGGGTTCGGCGCCGTTGTTCTTGGGCAACTCGATGAACGGCAGGCAGGGATTGACCACGGCCAACAGGATTTCGGCGGCTTTTTGCCACTGGCGGGAGCGGGTGGCTTCGAAGGCGGCGGAGGCGTCGATTTCGAAAGGGAACTCGACGGACTCAATGGTGTCGAGGCGAAGGGCGACCAGGGCGTTGGCGGGCGCGTTGGGGTAGCGGAAGAAGATATGGTCGCCTTCGCGGCGGACGAGATACACATCCTGTTCCTTTTTGTCCACGCTGAGCAGGGCGCGGCAGCCCTGGGGCAGGGTGGCGGTGGCCTGGACGAGGATGCCGGTTTGGGCGGAAGCGGAACCGGCCGCGACGAGGAGGGCGAACGCGAGGAGGAGGGGGCGTCGGCTCATGGCGTTCCCTTCAGCTTGGCCAGCAGGTCGCGGGCCTTCGCGGTTTCGGGGGCGTCGGCCAGTTCGGGGATGCCGAGGAGTTCGGTCAGCGTTTCGGCGGCCTTCTGGCGTTCGAAGAGGCGGGTGAGGCATTCGGCCCGGGCCAGGTAGGCTTTCGGGGTGAATTCGCGATTGCCGGAATACATCACGTAGATCCGCTCGAAGTAGGCGGCGGCCTTGGCGTATTCCCGGCGGGCAACCGCCACCTGGCCGCGGCCATACAGGGCGGCGGGCCAGAGCGGGCGCCACTCCTTGGCCCCGAGCAGGTCGGTGTAGGCTTTGTCGGCCTCGTCATGGCGGCGGGCTTTGAGGTAGATGTCCCCGAGTTGGAGCAGCGCATCGGCCGCTTCTCCGCTGGCGGCAAACACTTCGCGGATCACGGTGAGGTGGCGGATGGCGTCTTCGATGTCGCCCGACGCGACGGCCAGGCGGGCCAGGGCCATGCGCGCGGCGATGGCGGAATCGGTTTCGGGGAAGTCCTCCACGATCCGGCTTGCGATGGCCGCGGTCCGATCGAGGTCGTCGCGCCGGACGGCCTCGTCGAGAATCAGGTCGAGGATGGCGGGACTGGCGTAGGGCAGGCTGTTGGGGTTGAGGAGGTTTTTCATCACCGTTGCCTTGTCGGCATCGGCGAGCGAGGGATCGTAGAGCAGGCTGCGCTGGAGGCGGAGGACGAGGGTGTAGGCCTTCTCTTCGCCCGCCTTGCGCAACAGGTCGCGCAGGTCGCGCCAGCCCTGCTGGGCGAGGGCGGGCGGAGCGCCGCGGAGCTTCCCGATCCACTCGTCGATGACGAGGTCCACCCCGAGCGACTTGCGGTCCTTGCCGAAGGTTTCCACGGCGCGGCGGTAGAAGGCGAGGGCGCGCTCCTGCTCCCCCTTGGCCCACCAGGCGTTGCCCTGCCAGTAGAGGGCCTGGGGAATGTTGGAGCCTTCCCGTTTTCGTTCGACGTACCGGTCGAAATGAGCGATGACGCCGTCGTAATCTTTCAGCTCGGCCAGAATCTCCCCGCAGCGAAAAGCGGCGAAGTTGTAGTGCTCGATGTTAATGTCGCCTTCGGGCACGAGCTGGTATTCCTTGACGGCGAGGCGGAGGCGGCCCTGGGCGGCAGCGATATCCGCCAGCATGAGATGGGCCTCGCTGGCGAGTTTGCTGCCGGGGAACTGTTCGAGGAAGGCGAGGAACTTGGTTTCGGCGCGATCGAAGACGCTGAGGCCGTAGTCGCAGGAGGCGCTGCGGAACGAGGCGTCCTCGACGAAGGCGGACTGGGGAAAGGACTGGACGACGCGGTCGAAGCAGGGGAGCGCCTCTTCGTATTTCCGGTCGAAGAGATACGCCATGCCGGTCCAATAGGTGCCGTCGGGTTCCCGGTCGTTGCCGGGGTATTCGGTGTTCATGCGGGTCAGCCAATGGACGGCGTTGGTGAACTGTTCCTCCATGAACGAGGCGTACCCGATGAGGAACATGCACTCGACGATGTCGGCGTGCTTGGGGCTGACGACGAGGGCGTTGGTGAGCGTGACGATGACGTCGGGCCAGGCCTGCTGGTTGGCGTAGAGCTGGCCGACGGAGAGGGAGACGGTGTCGTAGTATTCGCCGGCGGGATAGACGCCCATGTATTCCTTGCCGATGGCGACGGCGTGCTGCCAGGGCTGGACCTGGACGGAGCTGAAGAAGGCGAGGTAAAGGCATTCCTCGGTGCGATTGGGAATTTCGGTTTCGTACAGGTGGTAATACAGCTCGCGGGCCTCGCGGAAACGGCGGGTTTCCTGATAGGCGCGGGAGATGCGGTAGGCCAGTTCGCTGTCGTAATTCTCGATCTCGTCGAGGGCCTTGAGTTCCTGTTCGAGCTGGCCGATCTCTTCCTGGGTTTGGATGAGTCTCCGGATCTGCCCGGGAACCTTGCGGAGCCGCTCGGTTTTACGCTCGAGCTGGTCCTTGTAGAGCGTGGCGTTCATGACGATGGTGTCGTGGGGGTAGACGATGCGGTAGACCCAGAGCGCGTCGCGGAATTTCTCGTCGGCGAACAGGTTGTCGCCGGCTTCGAGCGCGGCCATGTTGAGGGCCACGCTGCGGGAGGCGTACGACTGGGGGTGGAGCAGGTAGGGCATCATGTCGTAGACCTTTTCCACGTCCATATCCTTGAGGTAGCTCACGGCGAGGAGCGAGGCGGCCCAGTTGCGGCGGGGGAAGTCGGGCGCGACCTTGAACACGTCCAGAAGGAGGGGCGCCGCGTCGGCCCATTTTTCCTCGGCCAGGTGGCACTTGGCCATGGCGATGAGGATGTCGGCCTTCCAGTCGGGATTGTAGGCGTAGTTGTTGAGCGCGTAGGTGTAGGCCTTGAGCGCCTCCTTGAACGTCCCTTCAAACCGATGGGCATCGGCGATGTACACGGCGGCCTGCCAGGCGCGGGGGCCGAACTTGTATTTGCGCAGGTAGGTTCCGAAGGCGGTGCGGGAATCGGGGAAATGGCCGACGATGAAATGGCACATGCCGAGCTGAAAGTAGACGTTTTCCATCATGGCGACGATGCGGCTCTCGTCGCTGGTGGCGAACCAGTTGACCATCTGGTCGAGCAGGGGAATGGCGTCCAGGTAGTTGCCGGTGCCCAACATCTTGTTGGCGGCGTCCTGCACCTCGGCGGGGGTCTCCTGAGCGCGTGCCGGGGCGCCGGTGAAGAGCGTCCAGGCCAGCAAACAGGATGTCAGACTGAACGCGATAGCCCGTGGAGAAAACCAGGTCATAGGGTTATATAATAGACAAAACGAAAGCGGTGAGGCAAGAACCTATTGTAATCCGGCCGCCGCTTCGCATCCCCGTTGGGATTGACAGAAACGGCGGCGCCATTTAGTGTGGGCGGCATGAATATCGGGTTCATCCTGGGCTTGACGATGGGGGTGACGGCCGCCGGCCTGGCGGCCGGGGCCGAGGATTATCTGGCTCGGCTTCAGGTGCGGGTGACGGACGAAACCGGGGCGCCGATGGCGCGGGCGCGGGTGGCGGTGAGCACCTTCAACACCTGGGTGCCGGGCCGGCCCGGCGTGGGACGGGACGAAAACGCCACCGTGGTGGGCGTGACGGACACGAACGGCGTCACGGCGCTGACGCTGAAAAGCGAGACGGGGCGGTTGGGTTGCATGGTGCTGCCCGTGGCCGGCTATCAGTGGCACCTCGGCTCGGAATACACGTTCACCAACGCCGCGGAGGGCCGCTGGGAACCCTGGTCGCCGCTGTTGCCGGTCACGTTGAAGCGGCTGGACACGGGGCCGGAACCCGGGCCGCGCGCGAGCGGAGCGCCTGCCGCCGGAAAACCCGTGACGCCGAAGGAACCGGGGATTGCCCCGCCGGCCTTGTTTCCCGAGGAGCACGCCCCCTGACACCACGATGCGCGCGCAGGATCTTCCAGCCTTGGCCGCGGTGTGCCGCGCCCGGTTGATCGAGTATCGAAGCCGGATTGCCGTGAAGCCGCGAATCCGGGTGGTGGAACCTTAAAGGGGGTGGGACGGATTCACTTCCACGGTCACGTGCGAAAGGCCCTCGATACCCGCAAGGCATGTTTTGTAATGGGCGGCGGACAGGGGGTTGGGGGTGACGATGGAAACGATGGCGGCCCGGTCGCCGGGCCCCACTTTCCAGACGTGGAGGTCGGTCACGCGGCTGATGCCGTCGCGCTCGATCGCCTGGCGGACGGCGGACAATGCGTCACGGTCGACCGCGGCGTCGAGCAGGATGGCGCCGGTATCGCGGAGTAGGCTCCAGGACCAGAGCGCGATCAGGGCGCCTCCCGCCAGGCCCATGACGGGGTCCAGCCAGACGAGGCCGAGGCATTTTCCGGCCAGCAGGGCGAGGATGGCCAGGACGGAAGTGAGCGCGTCCGCCAGCACATGGAGATAGGCGGCTTTCAGGTTGGGATCGCGGGAGTGAGCCGTTTCCCGGTCGTGTCCGTGGTGGTGACCGCGATCCAGGATCAGCGCGCTGATCACATTAACCACCAGGCCGACGATGGCCACGACGATGGCCTGATTGAACTGGATGGGGGCTCGGGCGACGAGGCGATGGGCGGATTCTGCGGCCATCAGGAGCGCCACGATGGCCAGGGTGACCGCACTGGCAAAGCCGCCCAGCACGCCGACTTTGCCGGTGCCGAAGGTGAAACGGAGGTTGGCGGCGTGACGGCGGGCGAAGCGATAAGCGAACACGGCGATGGCCAAGGCCAACACGTGCGTGCCCATGTGCCAGCCGTCGGCCAACAGAGCCATGGACCCGGTATGGAGGCCAGCCGCCACCTCGACGATCATGGTCATGGCGGTTAGCGCGACGACGACGGTCGTTTGGCGCTCGTGCCCGGGGTCCACCTGGCCGAACTGGTGCGAGTGGGCGTTGGCGTGCGGCGGAATCGGGATGGCGGGAGCGTTCATGGCGTCATGTAAGCAGACTCGGCCGTCGAATTCAAGGGAGCCGATTGCGCTGTAGCCATAAACGGGGAGGCGCGGGAAGGATGGCATGAG
>CAZSUH010000052.1:0-20442 GCA_964609905.1 uncultured Verrucomicrobiota bacterium | reverse complement strand
ATGCCGTCCTGCGGGACGGTGTCGGCATGGGCCGCCAGCAGGAGCGTGCGGGAGGCGTCCACCCCGTCGAAAAAGGCGAGCAGATTGTGGCGGCCGGGCATGGCCTCCTCGATCGAGACGCGCGCGCCGAGCGGGCGCAGTATCGTTTCAAGGAGCCGCAACAGGTTGGCCTCCCCGGGATATTGTGCCGAGATCGGATCTCGGCGCGGATTGGGGCTCGCGCAGGCGACCAGGTCGGCCAGCAGTGACAGGACATCCAGAACCATGGGCCCCCTTTTTGTTCGTTCGACGATTACACGCTCTGCACGGGGACGATCCGGTTTTCCCGGCGGGCTTTTTCAGCGGCGAACACCATGAGGTGCGATTCAAGCGTTTCCTCGGGCCCGGAAAGAATCCGGGTTTGGTCGTGGTGGGCCACGGCATCCACGAAACAAAACATGAGTCCGTCGTCGCCGCCCCCGTGGCCGCCGAGGATGGAGGCGTCGGTTTTGGTGGAGTCGTGTTCCGTGGTTTTCTCGGAGAGGAAATCGTAGACGCGGATGGTCTCTCCGTTTCCGGTGATTTCGCCGCGGGTGCCGAAGATGCGGGTCTGGCGGTGGCGGGATTCGGTGAAGGCGGTCATCGTGAAACTGCCGGAGCGGCCGCCTTGGAATTGAAAGTTAACGACTTGGTGATCCACCACGTCATTGTCGCAGGCATAGACGCAACGGCCGTAGGGACCCGCGCGGAGCGCAGCCAAAAGCGTGGATTCGGCCGGTTCGGGGGCCACCACGTTGACCGGCCAGTCCACCTGGCCTTTCGCGAGGCGGCCCAGATAGATCCGCTTGGCCGAATAGGGACAGTCGGCCTCGACCGGGCAGTCCAGGCACCGGTCCGCGGCGCCGGCCGGCTTGCGGTCGGGCCTGAACTGGAAGAGCGAGCCGAATGAGGAGACCGCCTCGCAGGGGACGCCCATGATGTGCCGCATCCAGTCCAGATCGTGGCAGGACTTGGCCAGGAGCATGGGGGAGGATTCGGCTTCGTTGCGCCAGTTGCCTCGGACAAAGGAGTGGGCCTGATGCCAGAAGCCCACGGGTTCGAGGTGCTGGATGCTGACCCGTTCGCCGATCGCGCCCGACTCCAGGATCTTCCTGAGCAACCGGGAGTAAGGCGTGTAGCGCATCACGTGACCGACCGCGAACAGAACGCCGGCCTTGCGAACCGCGTTGATGATGGTGCGGCAGCCGGCGGCGTCGGGCGCCATGGGCTTTTCGAGGAGGATCGGGTAGCCCAATCTGGCGAACGCCACGGCCGGCTCCACGTGCATGGCGTCCTGCGTGCAGATGAGCACGGCGTCGGCGAAGCGGGGACGGGAGGCGGCCTGGCGCCAATCGGTGAACACCTGGGCTGGGGGAATGGCATGCTCCGCGACCAGGCGGGAGCGGTGAAAGTCGCGCGGTTCGGCGACGCCGACCACGCGCGCGAGGTCGGGATGCTTGCGGGCGAAAGCGGCATATCCGGCGCCTCGGCCACCGGCCCCGATTACGAGCAGCGACACCGGGCTCACTTGGCGTACCCCTGGTCGATTTTCTTGGCGACGTCCTTGAAGCCGTAATCCACCTGATAGATGGACTTGAACTGTTCCAGGGCGCGCTCCTTGTCACCCATGGCCTCGTAAACCCGGCCGAGATCGTACACGACCTCTTTGCGAAGATCGGTCATGGAGGGGATTTCCGCCACGGTCTTTTCGAACTGGTCCGCGGCCAGGTCGTACTGCTTCTTGAGCAGGAAGCATTGTCCGATAAAATACATCGCGCGGACGTGTTCGGAGGGGCTGCGGGACGCGAGCTGGAATTGCTGGATGGCCTCGTTCAGGTTCTGGCGCTCGAAGAGGACCATGGCATATTCGAAACGCAGGCCCAGATCGTTCGGGTATCGGGTGACGCGGTCGGCCAGGTTTTCGAATTCAAAGGTTGCCCGTTCGGCGCGTTTGGCCTCCGCGGCGGCCTTGTCGCCGGCGGCTTCCAGCCGCTCGATCTCATGGGCGAATTGTTCCAGCTTGATGACGGCGATGGCGGCATCCACCTGGGGATCGCGGCTGCCCGTGACGGTTTGGGCGTCTTCGAGCGCGACGATGGCCTTGTCGTATTCCTTCCGGCTGGCATACAAATTGGCGAGGTTGCGCCGGTAATTGATGTTGGTCGGTTCCTTGGCGATTTTCTGTTGCGCATCGGTGATGAGCGCGGCGACATCGTCCTCGGTTTTGACCGCCTTGTCGCTTTGTTCGAGAATAACGGATTGACTCTCATCCCGGAGCATCTTGCGGAACTGGTCCTTGTCCGGCCCCGCGGAGGCCCACCCGTCCTTCGACATGCTGTCGAGGGCCGTGGCATCCTTCAGGTCCTTGAGCAGTTGCATGTCCATCGGCTTGGATTCGACAAGCTTTTCGAAGATTGCGCGGGCTTGGCGGGGCTGGTCGGTTCGGAGGTACAGTTCGCCCAGCCAGGTCAGCAGGGGAATGTCCTGGGGATAAAATTCCCGGACCATGGCCAGGGTCTGGACGGCGATTTCGGGAAAGCCGCTTTTTTCGGCGGCAAGACCGAACAGCTTGACGAAGGGCATGCTCAGCGGATCTTTGCGCAACAGTTTTTCGGCCGTACTCAACGCTTCCTCGTATTTCCGGGCCTGAATCAGCAGGAGGGTCTGCACGACCTGGGGCAGCAGGGAAAGGGTGTTGACGATGTGATTGGAGGGGGCGGCGTGATACTTTTTGATTTCCGCGGCGCGCAGATACTTCCGTGTCCGCAGGCAGCCCGGTTCGGCGCTCAACGCGGCGGTCAGGATGTCGATGGCGTAATCCAGATTGCCCCGTTCCAGGGCGGCAAATCCCTTGTTAACCATGTCACGGGTTTTAGGCAAAACCGGTTCTTGCGTGATTTCCATATCGGCCATCCTCACGGAAAACTTTTGACCTTCGTTGATAACCCGATAAGATAGTCGGGTATTGGGAAAAAATAAAGGAGAATATACGGGTGTGAAAGAGGGAGCGAGCATGTGGCGGATGATACGGCGGGCGTTTGGCGTTCTGTCGCTGGGCGCCTTAACCGCGGCCGCGGATGCCGTTTCCCTGTCTCCCCGCCTGGGCGCGCTGGGCTTGCGCGAGGAAGCGCGGCCGGGAACGCCGCCGCGGGCGGTCTTCGCCAACCGGTGGCACCAGGTGGAGGTGGAGGCGAACAGCCGCCGGATCGTGCATGACGGCGTGACGGTCTATTTGAACGGCCCGGTGACGGGCGATCGGAAGGCCTGGCGCGTGGAAAAGGCGGACTGGGCGGAGGGCGTGGCGTTTCCCTGGGTGGCGGTCGCTCCGCCCGCGCGAAGGAAGACGGATCTGGTTCTGCTGGATCCCGGCCATGGCGGAAACGACAAGGGCGCCATCAGTTCCCGCCATGTCGAGGAGTGCCGCGTCACGCTGGATGTGAGCCGGCGGGTGGCGAAAATCCTTCAGGCCCGCGGCGTCATCGTGGCGTTTACACGGGACCGGAACACAACCGTGAGCCTGGCCGAACGGATCGCGATCGTCCGACGGACGAAGCCGAACGCCTTCGTCAGCCTGCACGTCAACGCCACGGGCAATCCGGCCGTTCGGGGGGTGGAAAGCTTTGTGATGACCGCGCCCGGGTA
The DNA here is from genome assembly GCA_964609905.1 of uncultured Verrucomicrobiota bacterium. Lineage (GTDB taxonomy): Bacteria > Verrucomicrobiota > Kiritimatiellia > CAIKKV01 > CAIKKV01 > CAZSUH01. The sequence continues at coordinate 16,782 of CAZSUH010000052.1, read as the reverse complement.
TGTGTCCACGGTCGGAACACGGACGGACGGCAAGTCCTATGCGGGCAACCGGCAGGGGGTGTTGAACATGCGGCTGGCCCACGCGATTCAGCGGAGCCTGCTGACCTACACGGGCGCCACCGACCGGGGCGTGAAACGGGCCCGGTTCGCGGTGCTCAAGCACGCGGCCGCGCCGGCCGTTCTGGTGGAGATCGGTTTTCTGACGAATCCGTTGGACGAGGCGATGCTCATCAGCCGCGCATACCGGGACAAGGTCGCGGAAGGCGTGGCGCGGGGGATTCTCTCCTACCTGACCGCGAATCGGAAGCCGAGCGCGGCGGAATAACAAGGAAACACGTGATGATCAAGGCGAAAATCGTGGGTGCGGGCGGATACGGGGGCGTGGGCATTCTGGAACTGTTGTTGCGTCATCCGGAGGTGAAACTGACCGGCCTGGTTGCCGCCACGGAGACGGGGATGCCGGTGAGCGCGCTCTACCCCCACCTGCGCGGTTTTTGCGAGCTTCCCATCCTGAAGCCCGACGATCCGGCGGCCCAGGAGCCGGCGGATGTGGTCTTTTTTTCGACGCCCGACGGCGTGGGCATGCTTCAGGCGCGCGCCGAACTGGAACGCGGGGCCAAGGTGGTCGACTACAGCGGCGATTTCCGCTTCAACACGCTCGATGATTACACCGAATACGCGCGGCGACTGGGCCGGGAAACGGCCCACAAGGCGCCCGACCTGCTGGCCGAGACCGTTTACGGTCTGCCCGAACTGAGGCGGGCGGACTACAAACCAGACCAGCGGCTGGTGGGCAATCCGGGCTGTTTCGCGGTCAGTTGCCTGCTGGGCCTGGCCCCGGCGGTGAAGCGGGGATTGGTCGATTTCGCAAGCCTGATCTGCGACTGCAAAACGGGCGTGTCCGGAGCGGGCAAAAAGGCCGCGCCGATCCATCATTATCCGGCTCGTTACGACAACATGAATGCCTACCGGTTGAGCGGGCATCAGCACGTGATGGAAGTGGAGCGTGAACTCGGGCGGCTGGCCGGCCGGCCTGTCCAGGTGACCTTCACCGCCCAGGTGGTTCCCCTGTGCCGGGGCATCCTGTCGTGCCTCTACGGCACGCTCGTCCCGGGCGTCACGCCCGCGGCCGTCCAGGAGGCGTACCGGGAGTTTCACCAGTCGAACGGGTTCGTGCGGCTCTGGGACCGCAACGCCGCAATCGGCACCCAGCATGTGCGGGGCAGCAATTTCTGCAACCTGATCGTGGATGTGGACGAACGGACCCGCCGACTGCGCGTCATTTCGCACATCGACAACCTGATGAAGGGACAGGCCGGCAATGCCCTGCAGAATATGAACATCCTGTTCGGACTGCCCGAATCGACGGGCTTGAACGGGCCGGGCCAATATCCGTAGCAGCCGAAAGCAACGAACAGGACGAGCCGTCCAGGAGACCACCGCATGAGCACACCGAAACGAGGATTGGGCCGGGGTTTAAACGCGTTAATTCGCAATCCGTCGCCCCCGCCGCCGCCCGCCGCGCCGGACCATTCCGCGAAAGCCGCCGCCGGCGGCGCGCCCGACCGTGGGGTGGTGCTGGCGCCCGTGGCCCAGATTGCGCCGAGTCCCTGGCAGCCGCGCCGCGTGTTCACGCCCGATGCGCTGGAGGAACTGGCCTCGTCCGTCCGCGAACGCGGGGTGCTGCAACCGCTGCTGGTGAGGCGCGTGGGGGAAAAATACGAGCTGATCGCGGGCGAGCGCCGGTGGCGTGCCGCCGCGCGGGCCGGGCTGGCCGTCGTGCCGGTGATCGTCATGGAGGCGGCGGACAAGGACGCCCTGGAATTGGCGGTGATCGAGAACGTGCAGCGGGAAGATCTGAACGTGATCGAGGAGGCGGAGGCCTACCGCGCCCTGGCCGAAACCTTTTCGCTCACCCAGGACCAGATCGCGGCCCGCACGGGCAAGGCGCGGGCCAGCGTGGCCAACACGCTGCGGCTGCTGAACCTGGCCGCTCCGGTGCGGCAACTGCTGGCGGAAAAACGGCTGTCACCCGGCCATGCCAAGGTGTTGTTGGGCGTGCCGGATGAGGAGGCCCAGCGCCTGCTGGCGCTGCGCGTGGCCAAAGACGGCCTGTCGGTGCGGGACCTGGAACGGATCCTGGCGCGCGGCGCCAAGCCGCGCAAACCGGCCGCGCCGGACGGCGGCGGGGATATGCCGGCCGCCCACCTGGCGCACCTGTCGGACCTGATGCACCGCCATTTCGGCACGAGCGTGCGGATTGTGCCGGCCCAGAAGCGGGCGGACGGGAAACCGGGCAAGGGGCGGATCGAGGTGGATTTTTATTCGCACGACGATCTCGACCGCATCCTGGGGCTGATCGGCCTGAGCGGCAATGACGAAACCGATCTGTCGAAGATTTAACGGTCGTTCGAATCGCGCGCGGCGCGGATGGGGAATACGATGCGACTGGCTGTGTTTCAACCGCCTTACCCGGTTGCCGGCGACGAGGCCGGCGCCGAGGCGTGCCTGGCCTGGATGCGGGAAAAGTTGAATGGCTTGGAACCGGGCAAACAGGACCTAGTGCTGTTGCCCGAATACGCCACCGCACCGGGGTTGAGCGATCCTCAGACCCTCCGGGAGTTTGCCACCTCCCGGGGCGCCGATTTTCTGCGGGACATTGAGGCGTCGGCAAAACGCCTGGAGTGCCTCGTCGCCCTGACCGGCATCGACCGGTCCGGCGCCCGTTGGTTCAACCGCGCCTTGGTGTTCGATCGGGCGGGAAATCGGGCATTCGCTTACGACAAGATTCACCTGACGGACGTCGAGAAATTGGAGCTTGGCCTGACGCCGGGCGCGGCGCCGTCCGTGTTCCGCCACGCGGGCGTCAGGATCGGCTTTGCCACATGCTTTGACCTTTACTTTCCCGAACATTTTGCGGCCCTGGCGGCGCAGGGGGCGGACCTGGTGCTGTGTCCGAGTTACCAGCGTTCGGAATCGGCCGGCCGCCTTTGCCTGCAGGCCCGCGCCCGGGCACTGGATGCCGGTTGCTACCTGGTCCGAGCTTCCTATGCCATGGGCAATCCGAAGACGGGGGGCCACTCGCTGGTCGCGGCGCCCGACGGAGTCCTGCTGGCCGATGCGGGATCCGAGCCGGGCGTGCTGGCGGCTGAAATCGATCCCGCGCGCAAATTCGTGAAGCCTGCCTCTCACGGTCGGCCGGTGGTTGAACATCGGGCGTTGCTGGAATCGCACCGCCGGCCCGCCATCTACAGGGACCGCGCGGAATGCGCGCGGCGTCTGAGCGCGTCTCCGTTTCCCCGTCTTTGCGCGCATCGGGGCCTGAGCCGGGCCTGCCCGGAAAACACGCTGCCGGCGTTTGCGGCCGCCATGGCCGCGGGCGCCCACGAGATCGAATTCGATTTAAGGACGAGCCGTGACGGCGTCCCCGTGGTCTGTCATGACGAGTCGGTGGATCGCACCACCAATGGCGCGGGAAAGGTGGCCGACCTGACTTGGGAGGAGATTAGCCGGCTGGATGCGGGAGTCCGGTTCGGCGCCGCTTGGGAAGGCATCCGCGTGCCCCGTTTTGAGGAGGTGCTGGAACTGACCGACGGGTTGGTCGGGCTGAACATCCACATTGGAGGAATCGGGCCGGACGGCGAAACGATCCGGCGGGTCTGCGATCTCCTGACCGAGCGCGGGCTGATGGAAAGCGCCTATCTTGCGCTGGGCTCGGAATCGTCGCTCCGAATCGCGCGCGAGTATGCGCCTGAGGCGCCCCGCGCCTGCCTGGCCCGGCAGGACGATCCGGCCGAGTCTATCGCGATCGCCAACCGCTATGCGTGCAAGCGAATTCAGTTTTCCCGGCAGGTGACAGCCGAACAGATCGCGCAGGCTCACCAGGCGGGCCTGGTCTGCAACCTGTTCTGGTCGGACGAACCGGAGGATGCCCGGAACTATGTCCGGAACGGCATCGACGTGATCCTCACCAACTGCGCGCACACGATGATCGCGGGCGGGTTCCATCCGCGGCCATCCCGGTAGCCGGCCGCGCGGCGGGAAAGGCTACAAGTCCACGTGGGTGTCGCCCGTTTCGCCGGCCTTCTGGATGCGCAGGCAGGCGCGCGAGGCGCGGAGAATGTCGGCCGTGCAGAGGGCGCCGGGAAGTGGCTGACCCTGGATTTCGGCCAGAAACGCCTTCAGATAGCCGCCGGGGTTCTCCTCCGGCAGGTCGGGGAAAACGGGCGCTTTAGCCCCGTTTTTAGCCAGCATCAACTTTTTCTGGGTGTAAATCGTTTCCAGGATCCCGTCCCGACCGAAGAATGTCATGCGCCAGTAGGGGGGCAGGCTGTAGCCCATGCTGTCCGGCATGAAATAGGAGACCTCGCCCATCACGCCGGCCCCGTTTCGCAGGGTGGCCATGAACTGTCCGGCGTCATGCATCCACGGCGTGTCACGGGCGAAGGCGTTCCACGTTCGCGCGGCTTCCACGCGGGCGAACGGTTCGCCGGTAATCCAGGGGATCAGGTCGATCGCATGGATGGCGATATCGTTGATCGTGCCCCCGTGTTTCCCTTGTTCGAAATACCACCCGGCCCGTTGGCCGAACATGAGCGGGTGTTCGGCCGTGAAGACCACGCCATGAACGGCGCCGATGGCGCCATGCTGGATAAGGTCATGCGCCTTCCGGTTGATCGGCGCATCGCGCAAGTCGAGCATGAGGCCAACTTTCAAACCGCTTTTGGCGGCCAGCGCTTCGATCTGATCGAGTTCGTCGAGCGACGTGCAAAGGGGTTTGTCGGCGATGAGATGTTTGCCCCGTTTCAAGGCCTCGATGGCAATCGCCCCGCGTTTGCCGTAATAGTCGCCGATGGCGATCGCGTCGCACTCGGTCTCGTCCAGCATCTGTGTGTAGGAAGAATGGGTGATGGGAATGGCGCCGGCCTTGACCAGGGCGGCTCGTGTGTCGGGATCTTCCTCGCAGGCGGCCGAGATACGGACACCGGGCGTCTGATGAGCGTGTTTATGGAGGGATAGGATGTGGCTGTGTCGGAACCCCATGAATGCCAGTTTGATCATCATCGCCTCGTTTTCTTTTCCAGAATATGCGGCTTTGATATGAACACGAAATCGGCCAAAAGAAAAGACAAAATCATGGCCGTGCGCTTGCATTTTTGAAGAGTTGAGAGCGAGCGCCAACCGGTAGAACCTCCGATTGTATGGGGAACGAAAGCGGATTGGGTTATCCGCTTGACATCCGAACGGTTGGCCCGTTAAATGCTTTGAATTATCAACGAGGATTCTTTGTCCTGCTCAATTCAGCGGTTCGCCCCCCAAACCGAGGTGTTTTATGAAGCCATGGTGGACAGCGTTATCGGCTCTGGTTGTGTCAGGAACCCTGCTATCGGCCGCGGATTGGTATGTGACCACGACCGGCGACGACCTGATGGGAGACGGCTCGTCCGGGAACCCCTACGCGACCATTGGCGTGGCCATTGGGGCGGCATCGGATAACGACGTCATCCATGTGGGCCCGGGCACCTTCAACGAGTCGGATCTGTTCGTGGATAAGAGTGTGACCATCCGGGGCGCCGGCATGGGCGCGACCACGGTGGATGCCGGATTCGCGGGGATCGTGTTCTTTCTTTACGGAGCCACCAAGACCATTGCGATCGAGGATCTCACGATGGCCAACGGCGCGGGGCATGACGGCGGCGGTCTCCTTTGCGTGGCCGCCACGGGAACCGTGAGCCGGTGCGAGGTGACGCAATGCTATTCGCAGTTGTACGGTGGCGGCGTGCGCAATCACTATGGGGAGCTCTGGCTGCGCCAGTGCCGACTGACCGGCAACGAGGCCCACTTTCTGGGCGGCGGGGCCTATAACGCCAAATTGGACAGTTGCCTGGTCACCTACAATGTGGCAACCAACGGCGGCGGCGCGGCCGAGTGCGAACTCTACAATTGCACCATCTACACCAACTTCGCCCAGGCCGCCGGGGGCACGTGGCGCGGAAAGGCCTTCAACAGCATCGTCACCTTCAACGTCGGCACAACCGAGAACGATCAGAACTATGTGGATACGGTCTTCAGGGACTCCTGCGCCCACCCGCTTCCCTCAGGCGCCGGCAACATCGCGGGAAGTCCGGTACTTCTCGATCCGGACGTGGTCGCCAACGACGATTTCCGGGAGTTCGTCACCTCGCCCTGCATCAACCGGGGCAATCCCGATTATGTCTTGAGCGCGGTGGACCTGTTCGGCGCCAACCGGCAATACGACGGCCTGCCGGACATGGGCGCCTCCGAATTCACCCTGTATTCCGTTCCGGCCCGCATTCCGTCCTTTTCCGGTCCGACGGATTTCGGGTCGGTTCAAGTGGGATCCAGTGTGACGCAAACCGTCTACCTGGCGAATAAGGGCAATACGGTTCTGACCGTTTCCGGCTTCACGGCGACCACGGGTTTTGCCGCCACCATGGCCGATGTCACCGTGAATCCGGGCGAGTCGAACGGCGTGGCGGTGTCTTTCACCCCGGTTCATGACGGGACCTATGCCGGCTCGCTTGTCCTGCTGTCGGATGCGACTTGGGGCGAGAGCGGAATAGTGCTGTCGGGGGAGGGGCTTCCGGCGCCCGCGCTGGCCGTGTCGCCCGCGTCGGTTTCCGCGGCGTCGCGGGTGGGCGCGAATCCCGCCGGCGTGTCGCTGCAGGTCCGCAACGCCGGCCCGGGAACGATGGCGTTCACGGTCGCCGCCGATCAGCCATGGGCTGTACCCGCTCCAGCCTCCGGTTCGAGCAGCGGCACGAACGTTTCCGTTCAACTCGACTTCAACGTCCTTGCCCTGAGCGCCGGCTCGTATTCGGCCACGGTCACCGTGTCGGCCGCGTCCGCCACGAACAGCCCGGTGCGCGTGCCGGTCACGGTGACGCTGACCGACCCGCCGTCCCTGGAGGTTTCCACGGCCGCGCTGACCGCGGCCTGCCCGGCCGGCGCGAACGCCACGGCGCAGGTTTTTCAGGTGCGCAATGCCGGGCCCGGCGTTCTGGCTTTCACGGTGCGGCCGGACGACGGGGAGTGGGAGCCGCTGGCTCCCGGCGGCGGGAGTTGGCTGACGGCGGAGCCCCAGGGCGGTTCCAGCACGGGCGACTGGGTGACCGTGGCCGTGCGCTATGATGCGGCCGGCCTTCCCAACGGCGTTTATACCGGGTTCGTACGGGTGCTCGCGGAAGGGGCCGCCGGTTCGCCCGCGGATGTGGCCGTGCGGTTGACCGTCGGCACGCCCTATATTCCGGTCAGCCTCGCGTCCGCCGACTGGCATGTGGCCGTGACCGGCAGTGATACGGCCGGCGACGGCTCGGCCGGCAACCCGTATGCGACGATCGCCAAGGCCGTGGCGATGGCGTCGGACGGCCAGGTCATCCAGGTGGCGACAGGCCTTTACATCCAGGCGGGTATTCCGATCGACAAGAGCCTGACGATCCGCGGCATGGGGTGGAACGCCACGATCGTCCAGCCGCCTCTGGGGACGGACCAGGAGTGGGAAAAACGGATTTTCTTTGCGAACGGCATGGGGGTGACGGCATCGATCGAAAACATGTGGCTGCGCAACGGGTATGCGCATGGCGGCTCCGCGTTGCTGGCCGTGGGCGCCACGGTGACGGTGAGCCGGTGCCGGATGAGCGGGAACGCGGCGACGCTGGACGGGGGCGGGGCGGTGCGCAGCCTGAACGGGTCGGTGCTGCTGAGCCAGTGCATCCTGGACCGCAACACCTCCACGACGGACGGCGGAGCGACGTACGGGTGCGACCTGGACAATGGCCTGGTCGTCTTCAATACGGCGGCCGCCGGCGGGGCCGCGGTGACGGCGGGACGCGTTTCCACGTGCACGGTGGCCCATAACACCGGCCTTGGCGTCAAGGGAGGCGCCGTGTCCAACTCCATCGTCGTGTTCAACACGGCGGGAAATCTGTCCGAGACCGAGACGGCCTGCACGATGAGCGACACGGCGGCCGAGGGCGAGGGGAACAGCGCCGGCGATCCGTTGTTCGAGGCCGCCACGAACGGCCATTTTCATCTCGACCTGGTCTCGCCGGCCCTGAACGCCGAGGCGCCCTCCGAAGGCCAGCCCGCGCTGGACCTCTATGGCCGTCCCCGGTTGGTCGGCTTGTTGCTGGACCTGGGTCCGCTGGAAAAACAGTATGTCGTGCCGGTCCGCCGCATCCGCCTGGCGGGCAGCCTGGCCTTCGGGGAACTGGGCGTGGGGCTGACCGCGGTCCGAACGCTCTGGGTGATCAATACCGGGAACACGAACCTGAACGTGTTGTCCATAGAAACCCCGGACGGCTTCACCGCCGCGCCGCAGGCGTTCCCGGTGGCGCCGGGCGCTTCCAATGCCGTGACGGTGACCTTTGCGCCCGATTTCGAGGGGGCCTTTGGCGGCGATGTGACCGTCTTTTCCGATGCCCAGAACGATCCGGTGAGCGTGGAATCGAGCGGCTCGGGGTGGTATCCCCCGCCGGGGCTGGAGGTCGATCCGCTCGTGGTGAACGTGACGGTGGTGGAAGGGCAGAACGCCTCCAATGAATACGTGACCGTGCGCAACTCCGCGAGCGCCGGCGTCATGGCCTTCACGGTGGCCTCGGACTCCGGCTGGGTCACGCCTGTTCCTTTATCAGGGTCAAGCACCGGCGACGCGGTGACGGTGACGCTGGCGTTTCATACCGATGATCTGCTCTACGGATTTTACACGGGCGCGGTGACCGTGTCCGCCGCGGAGGCCACGAACGGTTCGGCGGCGGTGGACGTGCGGCTGACCGTGCTCCCCGGCCAGGTTCCGGCCAAACCGGTGCCGCTGGCCCCGGCCCAGGGTGACGACGCGGCCATGACGAACGCCCTTGCCTTCGTCTGGAGCGAGGCCGCCCGCGCCGAGCAGTATCACGTCTGGATCGGCACGAACGGCGTTTTCTTCACCAACGCTTGGACCACGGGGGAGGACGCCACCAACATGACGATCATGGCGCCGTTCCGCCGCGGAACCTATCTCTGGATGGTGGCCGGCTCCAACTGGCTGGGGTATGGCCCTTGGTCCACGACCGTCACCTTCACCGTCTATCGGGAAATGTGGCCGAGCGGTGGCGTGATCCTGCCGATCGGAACGATTCCTGAATTCCAGTGGACGGAAACGCCGGGCGCCACGCAGTATGAACTGGACGTCCAGCGATATGACCCGGCTTCCGGCGCGTGGAGCGCCTACCTGAACCAGTCCGCGCCGGCACCCGCCGGGACCTGGCTCGCCGGCGCGAGTTTTGCGAAAGGCAGCTATCGGTGGCGTCTGCGCGAGAGGGTGGACGGGACCTGGACGGACTGGGATGACTGGGCCTGTTTCCAACTTGCCCTGCCCGCCTCACCCCAGCCGGTCCGCCCCACCGGAATCGGGTATTTGTGGAAGAGCGTCCTGTTCCGCTGGACCGGCGCGACGGGCGCGACGGCTTATCAGATCGAGATTCGGTCCGGGGGTGTCCGGTATTATCTCGGGTCCTGGCAGAGCGGCGTCAAGCTCACGGTTGGACTGAAATCGCGCCCCGCCACGTACTGGTGGCGGGTGCGCGCCCGGAACGGGGCCGGCGTTGGCGCCTGGTCGCCGCTGGTCAAGTTTGTCCGCAAGGCGTTGCCCAAACCCGTCGGCACGGTTCCCTCCGGCGGCGTGAACCTGCCGTATGGCTCGCTGACGACCTTCGAGTGGGCGCCCCTGGCGGGCGCTTCCAAGTATGAAATCGCCTTGTGGCATGGCGCCGATTTCCTCGCGAGTTACAAATTGTTCGGGGCGGACAGCCGCACCTATACGGCCTCGCTGCCGCTCGATCACGGCGCCTACACCTGGAAGGTGCGCGGCGGCAACTCGGACGGTTGGGGGCCCTGGTCGGCGCCGGCTGCCTTGAACATTCAATGAGCGGGCCTTCCGCGGTGAGCCGCGCCGCCGTGCTGATGATGGCCGGTCTGGTTGCCGTTGCCGGTTGCGGACGGCCTTCTCCTTCTCCGGCCCCGGAATGGCCCGAACCCTCGGCTGTCAGCGGTGTTCGCGCGCTTGAGGCGGTCGCCGCTGTCGTGGCGATGGGCCCGCGCGAGTCGGGCACGGATGGCGCCGGACGGGCGGCCGCATTCCTGGCCGGACGTCTTTCGCAGTTGGGGATGGATGCCCGGATTGACGCGTTTACGGACGTGACGCCGGACGGAACCCAGACGTTTCGCAACGTGAGCGCCCGGCTGACGGGCACGGAACCCGGGCTGATCCTTCTGGTGTCCCACTACGACACCAAGTCCGGCATCGCCACGAATTTTGAGGGAGCGAACGATTCGGGCTCCAGCACCGGGCTGCTCCTCGAACTGGCGCGCGTGTTGAAGGAACGGCGAGGGGGGGGGCCGGACTTGGAGTTCCTGTGGGTGGATGGCGAGGAGTGCCGGGCGGCGTATGGCCCCCGGGACGGGTTGCATGGCAGCCGGCGCCGCGCGGCGCAACTGAACGCTTCCGGCGAAGCGGCGCGGGTGCGGGCGGTGATCGTGCTGGATATGATCGGGGACCGGGACCTGCGCGTGACGCTGCCCCGGAACGGCGATCCCCGCTTGGGGCTGGCGGTGTTCAAGGCGGCGGAGGCGGAGGGTGTTCGGCATCGCTTTCGATTGGGCGAGGGGACGATGCTGGACGATCATGTGCCGTTTCTGGAGGCGGGTCTGCCAGCCGTGGACCTGATCGATTTCGAGTATGGCGATGGGCCGGGCGACAACCGGTACTGGCATACGACAAACGACACCCTCGACAAGCTGTCCGCCGAGTCGCTGGAAACGGTCGGGCGGGTGGTGATGCGGGCGTTGGAGTCGATATCCGGTCAGCCTTCGCCGCCGGCCGGCTTGGCGGCGGGCGGGGGCGGATAGACACCGTCCATGGCCTTGCGGATCAGTTCCTTGGTGTCGGACGGAAAGTTGTTGTTCAGAATCCAGCCCAGGAAATTGCTCCGGCTCTCGATGAGTTCCTTGAGCTTTTGCCCTTTTTTGGAGCCGAAATTGACGACGATCTCGCCGTTCGACCAGCGGAAGCGGCCGGACCGATCCACCCAGTCGGCATTTTTGGCCGCGCAAAACACGTCCAGTCCCTCGATGTCCCGGGGAAGGTCGGGGTATTTGACGAGTTGCCCCTCGATCACGTCCAGAGTGGCTTCGGCGTCCGCCTCCGCGCCGTGGGCGTTGTCATGGCGCTTGCCGCAGAAAAAGAGCAGGGCGGCGGAAAGATCGCGCGGTTCTTTGATGTGGAAAATGCGCTGGGCGTCCACTATCCGGCGGCCCTCGAAACTGAAGGTGAACTTGGCGCGGCGGAACTCAGCCTCCAGCATGGGAATGTCGAACCGCACGACGTTGTAGCCGCCGATGTCGCAGCCGTCCAGTTCGGCCGCGATAATGCCGGCGACGTCCGTGAACAGGGGCTTGTCCGCCACATCCTCGTCCTTGATTCCGTGGATGGCCGTGACTTCCGGGGGGATGGGGATGCCGGGGTTGACCAGCCATGTTTTCGTCTGGCGGGCGCCATCCGGCAGGAGTTTGACGATGGCCAGTTCGACGATCCGGTCCTGCTGCACATCGGTGCCGGTGGATTCGATGTCAAAAACGGCAAGCGGACGTTGGAGGATCAGACCGGACATGAATGTCTCCTGAGGGGATTTATCGTTGACACGCTCCTTTATGCCTGCCATTATTAAGAATTTCAACCATTAATTTCAGGAGAGCATGCATGTCCCAGCACCGCAGTCTGAGATCGGCTGGCAAAACCGCTGTCAAGCGCAACGTCCTCAAGCGCTTCGAGCGGATTGACGCGTTACGCGCCCGTGGCAAGTGGAAAGAGGGAGACCGTGGCCTTGGACTCCCCAAAACCAAGTCCGAATAGCGTCCGGCTTCAAAAATATATCGCCCATTGCGGCGTGGCATCCCGCCGCGCCGCCGAAGCGCTGATCCGACAGGGACGTGTCGCGGTGGACGGTCACGTGGTGACGGAAATGGGCGTGAGCGTGAATCCCCGTGTCCAGACGGTGGCCGTGGACGGTCGACCGGTGAAACGCGAGTCGTTTGCCTACATCCTGCTCAATAAACCCCGGAACATACTGTGTACCTGCCGGGATCCCCAGGGACGGTTGACTTTTCAGGAGTTGCTTCCGGACCTGCCCGTGCGCGTCTATTCGGTTGGCCGGCTGGACATGGACAGCGAAGGGCTGCTGCTGCTGACCAACGACGGCGAACTCGCCAACCGGCTTGCCCATCCGCGCCATCATGTGGAGAAAACCTACCAGGTGTGGGCGTCGGCGCCGCTGGACCCGGCGGTGCGGGAACGGATGACAGGCGAGGGCGTGGAATCGGAAGGCGAGCGACTGCGCATGTTGTCGATCACGCCGGGACGGGAGACGCGGGCGGGCTGGATGCACACGGTGGTGTTGGGTGAAGGGAAAAAGCGCCAGATCCGCCGCATGTTCGCGGAGGCTGGCGCCAAGGTTTTGCGCTTGCGGCGGGTGGCCATGGGGCCGTTGAAGCTGGGCGAGATCCAATCGGGCGCCTGGCGGCATTTGACCGGAAACGAAGTGGAGCGACTGAAGAACGCGGCATGTCAGAATTCCAGTAAAAACGAAATATCCGTGGAAACGGGGAGCGATGACCATGACTAGGACGGCGATGCGGGTGGCGGCGATGCTGGCGGCGGCGATGGCGTGCGGGCTTGGGGCCGAGGCGGCCCAGGTGGAGGTGTTGAAGGACCGGGTCATTCTCCGGGCCAGGCCCCAGTCGGGGGCCGAAGTGGCCGGCCAGGTGAACACGGGGACGATTCTGGAATCCCGCGGCGTGAAGGGGGACTGGGTGGAAGTGGCGCCGCCCCCGGCGATCGGCCTGTGGGTGTTGGGGGAATTCGTGAAAGAGGGCAAAGTGGCGCCGGCCAAGTTGAATGTCCGCGCGGGCGCGGGCATCAACTACCCGGTGGTGGGAACGATGGGGAAGGATGATCCCGTTACCGTGCGGAACAAGCTGGGCGAGTGGCTGGAAATCACGCCGCCCGCCAATGCGTCGCTCTGGATTTTCCATGAGTTGGTCAAACCCGTGAGCGAACCCGCGATCGCCGCGCCGCCCATCCCGCGCCCGGAACCGACGCCCATTGCCGTTCCGGTTCCCGTCCAGCCGGTTGCCGACGCGGTTCCCGTTCCGGCGAAAAGCGCGCCCGTTTCGGAACCGGCCCCGCCGCCGCCTGACCTGGGCGAGAGAGGATTGGTGCCGCTGGAGGGGCAGGGGGAGGCCATCGAACGGGAAGGCGTGTTGCACAAAGCCAGCCTGTTCGATTGGGGACGGCTCAGCAACTACTGCCTGACGGACCGCGTGCGCGGCCGGCCGGTGACGGTGTGTTACATCCGCGGCAACAACGCGCAGTTGAAGCAATTGGAAGGCCGCCGCATGAAAGTCAAGGGCGAAGGCTTCTGGGTCAAGGGTGGCGCCAAGCCGGTCATCGTGCCCCGACAGATCATGCCGCTTTCCGACAAACCCTGATGGAGGAGACTCACGCGATGAAATCAATCCCGAGGCCCGAATATCCGCGTCCGCAACTGGCGCGGACCGACTGGCTGAACCTGAACGGCGCCTGGACGTATGAATTCGATTTCGGCAAGTCCGGAATCGATCGCAAGCTCCACCAAAGCCAGGGTTTCGCCGACACGATTATTGTGCCGTTCTGCCCGGAGAGCCGTCTTTCCGGGGTCGCCCATACGGACTTCATCGAACAGATGTTCTATCATCGCAAGCTGGTCATCCCGCCGGGCTGGTCGGGCAAGCGGATTATTCTCCATTTTGGAGCAGTCGATTTCGAATGCGAAGGCTTTGTAGACGGCGCCAGCGTCGGATGCCATCTCGGCGGAACCGTTTCTTTCGAGTTCGATATCACCCGCCATGTGAAAGCCGGCGGCACGCACGACTTTGTCCTGCTGGTGCGCGACGACTTCCGCCGCGGCGCCCAGATGAGCGGAAAGCAGTGTTCCGGATACCATTCGGCCGGGTGTTCCTATACGCGCACCACGGGGATCTGGCAGACGGTCTGGATGGAACCGGTGGATCCCTGCGCGCTGAAAGCCTGCCGGATTACGCCCGATCTCGACAACGCCTCCTTTGCGTTTCAGCCCGTCTTTTACGGGGAAAAATCCGGCAATACGATCAGCGTCACGATCCGGGCGAGCGGAAAAGAAGTCGCCCGCTACCAGGGCGCGTCGCTCAGCGGCGTTCCGTTCACCGTCAAGCTGAACGGGGCGCGGGCCTGGAGTCCGGAGGATCCGTTCCTGTACGATGTCGTGTATGAAGTCAGAAATGCCGCCGGCGCGCTGCTCGACACGGCCACCGCCTATGCCGGGCTTCGCAAAATCCACATCGAGGGCGACCGCTATTTCCTGAACAACCAGCCGCTCTTCCTGCGGTTCGTCCTGGATCAGGGCTTCTATCCGGAGGGGATCTGGACCGCGCCTTCCGATGCCGATCTGAAGCGCGACATTGAGATTTCCAAGGCGGCCGGCTTCAATGGCGCGCGCCTGCACCAGAAAGTCTTCGAAGAACGCTTCCACTACTGGGCGGACAAGCTGGGCTATCTGACATGGGGCGAGTCCTCCTCATGGGGCGCCGCCTTCTGCGGACACGGCGCCGGCAGTTCGCCGACGTATTGGGAAAGCATCGTCAACTTTCTGGCGGAGTGGAAAGAGATCGTGGCCCGCGACTACAATCATCCGTCGATTATCGCCTGGACGCCGACCAATGAAACGTGGCCGGGCAACGATCTGAAACTGTACCGCCGCATCTTTTCGGAAATTTATGATTTCACCAAGATGCTCGACCCGACCCGGCCGTGCAACGAAACGAGCGGGTACATTCATGCCAAAACGGACCTTTGGACCGTGCATCTGTATCGCAAGAATGCGGAAGAACTGAAGCGGGATCTCGTCCCGGAAGGGAAGCCGGTTTGGAGTCATGAACTGGAGACCGGGTATCACGGGCAGCCGTATATCAACGACGAGTTCGGCGGATTCATGTTCATTCCTCCGGAGCGCCAGAAGTTCGCCGCCAACACGTGGGGCTACCACGGCCTGGAACTCAAGACGGACGACGAGCTTTGCGAGAAGATCGCGGAACAGGTCCGCGTCATGGTCAACACGCCGCCATGCGCCGGGTACTGCTACACGCAACTGACCGACGTGGAACAGGAACAGAACGGCGTCTACAACTATGACCGCACGCCGAAAGTCGCGCCCGGAAAGCTGGCGAAGGCATTTGTTCAGGTTCCGGAACATCTGAAGAAATAATCGGCTTGTTTGCCATGGCGGGGGTTCTTCCTCGCGATTCGTTTCCTTGCTGCGTATCGCACTCCGTCACGCAACTTGTCTTTTCCGGCCAATCCGGTGCGCGATCCGGTTCTTGCTTTTTCCCCCCTTCAAGGTTATGGTGTCTCATCTTTAACCGAGGGGACACGAATGTTGAAACCGGACGATGCGCTGAAGTTTTTCAGGGATTCCGAGGCGTTGCTGGAGGGCCATTTCGAGCTCCGTTCCGGCCTGCACAGCCCCCACTATTTTCAATGTGCCATGGTGCTTCGCTTTCCCCGCCTCGCGGACACACTCTGCGCGGCCCTGGCGGAAAAGATGAAGGCCGCCGGCGCCGCGGATCGCATCGACGGTGTGATCGCGCCCGCCATGGGCGGCATCGTGGTGGGGCACGAAGTAGCCCGCGCGCTCAACGTGAAGTCGATTTTCGCGGAAAAACAGGACAACAAACTGGTCCTGCGCCGCGGCTTCAAAATCAAGCCCGGCGACCGGTACGTGGTGGCTGAGGACGTGATCACCCGCGGCGGGCGCGTGCAGGAGACGATCGACATCGTCACCGGCCTGGGCGGCGTGGTGGCCGCGGTGGCGGTGCTGGTGGACCGCAGCGCGGGCTCGGCCTCGTTTACGGCGCCGACCTTCAGCCTGCTTCAACTGGCGCCCGTGACGTATGAGCCGGCGTCCTGTCCGTTGTGCGCCAAGGGCGTGCCGATGGATCACCCGGGCTCCTGACCCGGCCGGCGAGGAGACGATCATGCCGCGCGGAATGCAACAGGCTATAGGGGTGGCGGCCGCGGCACTGGCCGTTTGCCTGGCCGCCTTCAACCTGGTATTCGGCGACCTGAACCAGGACGAAGGCTGGTATCTGTATGCCGCCCGCCTGGTGGCCGGCGGGCAGATGCCCTACCGCGATTTCGCCTTCACCCAGGGACCAGTGCTGCCGCTCGTGTATGGCGCGTTATCGCCGCTGTGGAGCGCGTTCGGAGTGGCGGGGGGCCGTGTATTGACCGCGGTGTTCGGCCTGCTGACGGCCCTCGCCGCTGCGGCGCTGGCGGCGAGGCTGACCCCGGATCCGGCCCGCAAACGGGCCGCCGCATTCACGGCCTTCTGCCTGATTGCGCTTAACATGTACCAGAGCTACTTCACCGTGGTGGTCAAGACCTATGCCCTGTGCGGCCTGCTGCTGGCGCTGGGTTTCCTGTTTCTGACGCGCGTGACGGGCCGGCGCGGCGCGGTCGCGGCCGGCGCGGCCGCGATTTGCCTGGCCGCGGCCGCGGCCACCCGCCTGTCGGCCTTTATGACGCTGCCCAGCGTGCTCCTCTTCCTCTGGCTCGACCGCCGCGGTTCATCGGGGCGGGCCTGGGCGTGGTTCATGGGAGCCGGGCTCCTGGCCGGAGCGCTGTTTTTCCTGCCGTTTTTTCTGGCGGCGCCC
>CAZSUH010000051.1:0-20482 GCA_964609905.1 uncultured Verrucomicrobiota bacterium | reverse complement strand
GCAAATATGCAGGAAATACCAGCTGAACGCGAGCCGGTTGACCCGCATCTGGGCCTCGGCAATGGCTTTCGCATATTTCTTCTCGCAATCAAAACCCGTGTACCAGGGCGAGGTGAGACCGTTCGCCGGGAAGCCCGCATTCTTCAGGATCTTCAACGACAGCGAAATGTAATCCGCCAGATCCTCGGGCGACGCTTGTGAGACCCAGGCGTCCTCGTTGAGGGCGCCCAGCCTGCCGGTCTTCATGTCAAACGCCCTGGTATGGGTCAGGATCTCCGGCGTGATGTCGAAGCGGGGCACGATCTCCTTCTTCAGGATGGCGAGGAATTGGGCGTACTTCTCCCGGTCAACGATTTCGGGGCCTTCGTCGAACCGGACGATCCGGGACTGCATCGGGATGATCGAGAACTTGCCCTTGACGCCGTATTTGGAACAGACATCGGCGAATGCGCGCAGGAGCCCGTCCATGACCGAGTGACGATAGGTGTGATGCGGGCTGCCCGTGTACGTGGACTGGACGGGAATTCCATCATCCACAATCAGGGCGATCGGAAGACGCGCCATACCTGACCTCGCTTGGGGTTTGCAGTTCCTGACCAGGAGACTATGGCATATCGGCGGGGAAGGGACAAGCGCGGAACGCGTCCACTTCGCGCGCTCCCAGTTCGCGCGCGAACGCGACTTGACACCCGCCGGGCAGGTCGTAGGATACGGAATGCCATCAAATGACCGGGAAGAGGAAGGCCACGCACATGGATCAGACAGATTCGGCGAAAGCCCTGGAAGAGATGAAAGGCGCCGTTTGCGCCGTGATTGACCGGCATCGCGATGCGATCATCGACCTGGGCGAGAAAGTCTGGGCGCGGCCGGAAGCGGGTTTCAAGGAATATGAAACGGCGCGCCGGATGGCGGAATCGTTCAAGGAGTTGGGTTTGCCCTGCCAGGAAGGCCTGGCCCTGACGGGCGTGCGGACGGAACTGGTCGGGGCGCGACCGGGCCCGACCCTCGCCCTGCTGGGCGAAATGGATGGGATTATTCTTCCCGATCATCCGGCCGCGGATCCCGTGACGGGCGCTGTCCACGCCTGCGGACATCATGCGCAACTGGCGGGCTTGTATGGCGCCGTTCTGGCCCTGAACCAGGCAGGCGTTCTCAATCACCTGGCAGGCCGCATTGTCTGCATGGCGGTGCCGGCCGAGGAATACCTGGAACTGGATTTCCGGCGGCAGTTGGTACGAGAGAAGAAAATCGAGTTTTTGGGCGGAAAACAGGAACTGATCCGATTGGGCCATTTTCGCGATGTGAACCTGGCCCTGATGATTCATACATGCGCAGGGCGGGTGGCGCGAACGCGTCGTTCCATGAACGGATTCACGGCGCAATACGTGAGTTTCACGGGGCGCGCGTCTCATGCGGGGGCATCCCCGCACCGGGGCGTGAATGCCTTGAATGCCGCGATGCTGGCGTTGCAGGCCGTCCATGCGCAGCGGGAAACATTTCCCGAAGGTCAGCATGTGCGGGTCCACTCCATCATTCAAAAGGGCGGTGATTCCGTCAATACCGTTCCGGCGGAAGCGCAAGTTGAAACGATGGTGCGCGCCAGGACCGTGGCTACCATAAACGAGACGGCGGCGAAAGCCAAACGGTGTTACCAGGCCGGGGCATTGGCCGTCGGCGGCAAGGTTGACGTGGAGTCGCTCCCCGGTTATTTGCCGGAGAATGATTGCCGGGCGCTGGCCGACGTGTTCAAGCGAAACGCCGCGCGCTTTGTCGGTGAGGCGGAGATTCACGAGGACGACCATCTCGCGTCTTCAACGGACATGGGGGACGTCACCCAGATCATGCCGGCTTCCCATCCCAGCCTGGGCGGCGCGGAAGGCCAGTCGCATGCGGCGTCGTTTCACATCGTGGACCCCGAACTGGCCTATGTGGTTCCCGCCAAGGTCATGGCCCTGTGCGCCATCGACTTGCTGAGCCAGCAAGCGGGCCTGGCCCGCCAGATTATCCGGCAACATCCGCCTCTGATTCCGCCGGACGATTATCCGGCGATCCTGCGCCGACAATTCGGCCATGAAACCCACGATTATCGTCAGGAAAAATGAAACGGCGGCGGGCGGGTTTTCCCGCTCCGTGGCCGGGGATAAAACGCCATGCCGTCGCCTTACACGATCTATCCGGACCCGTCGGAAATATTACTGAAAAAAACGGCGGTCAGCGACAGCGTGAATTACACGTGCGCGGCGGGAGCCGTCAGTTGTGTGGATCCGGACCGCGGCATGCTGTACATGGCCTATTCCGCGTCGCGGCATGCGTATGGCGAACAACGCGATGTGTTGGCGCTTTCCGTGATCCCTGTGGCGCAGCCTCATGCGGTGCGATATCGCGTCGTGTTGGAGCACGATGCGTGCGTCGGAACTGTTCGATACGATCATCCGGACGTGCCCGGAATTGCGTTTGTCGACGGCAAGGTGCGGGTGTTTTTCCTGAGCCGGCACGGCAAGGGGAGACGGGATGCGACATTCGATCCCACGGCAGCCTGTTATTACCGGGAGTATGACCCGGCAACCGACCGGCTTTCCGATGTGTTCCCGGTGCTTTGCGCCTGGGACGGCCAGGAGGCCGCCCCGCTTTCCGCCGAGCGGTATCTGGCCTTCATGAAGGAGCGGGGAATTGAGGGAACGAGGGGCGATGTGGAAGCGGAAGAGCTGAACATGAGCGCCAAAATCATGGCGCACCATGGCGTGTGCTACAGCGTGTTGACTTCCGTCTCGACCGGTTATCCGGTGGTGTGGGAGTCGGCGGATGGCGGCCAAACGATCCGATTCCGCGGCGTCCTGCCGCAACGGATGCGGTACGAATGTGCGGTGGAGATGGTCCAGGGGAAAATCTACTGTTTACTGCGGGAATCGCCCGGCGCGAACTTTTACTGTTCCGACGATTTCGGACTGACGTTTACGGCCTCGCAGCACGTGCTTCCGCTCGCGAATACGCGTCCTCGCCTGGTGGCCTACAAGGAGCGGCTCCTGCTGTGTTATTCGCTGCTTGATGTCAAACCGAACCTGATCCGCAACGGGCGGAACAACCTGGTCGTCCGCTGCGGGCAGGGCCTGGAGGCGGATCGTTATGACGACCTGCTCACGCTCGTTGACCCGTTCGGGATTTTATATTTCGACATCGTCAACTATAAAAACGTGCTTTACCTGATGTTCAGCAGCGGCGATTTATACACGGACCGTTCCCAGCAGGGGAAAGACATCATCTATTACACGAAAATCGGGCTCGTGATGCTGCCCGGCGAAGAAACCTGAAGCCGGACCGGGCGGCTGTATGAATCGGCCGTGAACGGCCGGCGCTTATCCAGGCGCGCCGGCGCCCGAAACGGGCAGATCCGTGCCGGCGAGCCAGGCCAGGTCGGACTCGCGCCGGTATTGGTAGCAGGTTAGCACGAGGCGGTTCGCGTCGGGCTCGTGGCGCACGGCGGCCTTGTAGCGAAAACAGGCGCGGCCGACTTCCAGGAAATGGCAGCGGGTCAGGAGGCCGGGCCGCGTGGCCCGCAGTGCGCCGTCGCGGTTCGTAAACACGGGGCCGCGCACCAGTTCCTGGCCATTGAGGAAACGGGCGGCCCACTCCGCGGTGCTGGTTCCGTTTTTCAGCACCAGGTCCGCCAGCGAAACGTGCCAGCAATGGAGCCGGCGGAGGGCCCGGCCGAAGGTAAACCGTTTCAGCCCCGGATGGAACGCGGCCGAAGTCAGGGCAAAACCGGGCGGCGCGACGAAGGCGACGTCGTAACAGGCCCAGGGAAGGGGACCCCGCGGGTCGTATCGGACGAACGAGGCCATGAACGCGCGCAGGAGCGCCAAGGCTTCGCCGGATGGACCGGGATCGAGGTGGAACTGGAAGAAGGCGAAGAGCGCGCCGGCCGGCGCCAGGAAGAAGGCGAGTGCGAGTTGGCGGCCGTCGGGGAAGCGGTAGAGCACGGCGGACCAGCCGTCGGGCAGGGCGGACAGGGTTTCGGCGTTTTTGGCGGCCCGATCGAGCGCGCGGGAGACCTCCTTGAAACGGGCCGTGATCCGGCCGAGGTCGAGGGCGCCGGCGGGGCGCATCCATTCGGCGCTGAGGCGCACGGCCACGTCGTCCTCGAGCCGGATCCGGACGATGCCGTTCCGATTGTCCTGGTAGGCCAAATCCCACTCCGCGGGCGTCTCGAAGGCGATGCCGTCCCAAGCCAGGCGATGGATGGAGGATGGATTCATGGAGGTGCGATCAGGCCAGGGTTTTGCCGTCGATGGTTCCGATTTCGATGTTGAATTCGCCCTTCCGGGCGGTGCGGTCGACGGCGCCGTCCTTGATCCAGACGACGGTGTCGGACGCGGAGAGCATTTTCATGTCGTGCGTGGCGGCGATGACGGTGATGCCGAATTCGGTCTTCATGTTGCCGATGAGGGAGATGATCTCCTCGCCGGTATGGAGGTCGAGGTTGCCGGTGGGTTCGTCCGCCAGGATGATGGACGGCTGATTGACGAGGGCGCGGGCGATGGCGATGCGCTGCTGCTGGCCGCCGGAAACCTGCTCGGGCGTATGGTGGAGGCGATGGCCGAGGCCGACGCGCTCGAGCGTTTGGGCGGCATCCCGGCGGGCGCGGGCGGGGGGAATGCCGGCGAAAATGCGGGCGATGGCCACGTTTTCGAGGGCCGTCATGGAGGGGATCAGGTTGAACGACTGGAAAATGAACCCGATACGGCGGCAGCGGACCCAGGCGAGCTGGCGGGAGGAAAGATCCGACAGACGGTACCCGTCGATGAAGACCTGGCCGGCGGTGGGCGTGTCGAGGCCGCCGATCATGTTGAAGAGCGTGGATTTGCCGGAACCGGAGGGGCCCATGATGGAGAGGTATTCGCCGCGGGCGATGTCGATGGAGACGGCCCGCAGGGCGTGGACGTTTTCCCCGCCGCGGGTGTAGACCTTGCTGACGTCTTCGATCCGAACGATGAAATCCTGGTCCTTCATTCCTCGACCCTCATGGCTTCGACAGGCTCTTTCCGGGCTGCCCAGTAAGCCGGAACGATCGCGGCGACAATGGAGATCAGCAGGCCCGTGACCGCGGCGATGAGTACGGAGCGGAGCGCGGCCAGCCCGGGGAAGAAAAGGAAGACGGGGCGGCCGTAGGTGGAGACGGCGATGAGAACGGCGACGAGCAGCCCGATGACGATGCCGAGGAGCGTGCCGACCATGCCCTGGAGCGTGGATTCGATGAAATAGGATTTCACGATAAAGGAGTCGAGCGCGCCGAGACATTTGAGGGTGCCGATTTCCCGGATCCGTTCCGTCACGGACATGAGCATGGCGTTGACGATGCCGACCAGGCAGGTGAGCAGGGCGAGGGTGATGAGCAGGATCGTCATGCTGTCCAGCCGGGTCGCGCTGTAAATGTCGATTCCGGCCTGTTGGAGGATCTGGTTGAGATCGTCGAGGTTTTGCTTCACGAGGGCGTCCGTGATGGCTTCGGTCACGATCATGTAGGTGAGCAGGGCGATGGCGAGCACGACCCCGAGCATGGTGATGGCGGAGCGAAAAAACCGGCGGCGAACGCCGGCCAGGCTCACCTGGAAGGCCACGCTCCAGGAGATGGACACCTGGTCCGGGATTTCCGGACGGCTGACCGGTTTTTTGTTTTCCACGGAAATCTCCTATCGGTTCAAATCCAGCGGAATGGGGTGATCGAGCGCCAGCGACAGGAGCATGGCCAGGAGGACCATGATCAGTTCGCCGGCGATCAGTCCCACGAACAGGCCGCGCATCCGGAGGTAGGCGTTCTTGCTGCCGTAGCGGGTTACCAGGAATTTGGCAAGCCAGCCGAGGAGGATCGAGAACCAGTGGCTGGCCATGAGGGGATTGACCAGCATGATGAGCCCGATCGGGTGGGGCAGCCAGAAGAGGGATTGGCGCAAGTAGAGCAGCGCGGCCATCACGGTTGCGCCGAACACAATCCAGCCGGTTTCGGTTGGAGCGGGAAGGGGCGGCGTTTTGGTCATGGAGGCGACTTTGTCGAACAGGCTCTTGGGAAAGGCGTTGGGGAACCACCAACCCATGGAGTCGGCGCCCTTGGAGTAGGACAGGATGAGGATGGTGACGAGGCTGACCAGGG
Source organism: uncultured Verrucomicrobiota bacterium (assembly GCA_964609905.1). GTDB lineage: Bacteria > Verrucomicrobiota > Kiritimatiellia > CAIKKV01 > CAIKKV01 > CAZSUH01. The sequence continues at coordinate 14,337 of CAZSUH010000051.1, read as the reverse complement.
CCGCGAGAATAATCGAGGCTCCGAGCAGCGCGTGGAAGCGGACGCGGGAAAGGCGGAGATCATCCCGGACCTTGAGGCAATTGGCCATGGCGGGGGCGATGAAGGCCTTGACGTCGAGAAACAGCACGGCGTAGTAGACCAGGAGGGGCGCGAACAGGGAAGGCGCCGTGGCCGGCGTGTTCATGCCGAAAAGGGTGCGGACGAAGTGGAAGGGGCTGACCGAGCATTGGAAGCCGAGGATGCCGCCCTCGGTCACGGCGCGCACGAGACCGATCGTGATGACCAGGATGATGAAAAGACAGAAGAGGGTATGCCCGAGGCTGGCGCCCATGCCCCGCCAGAGGATCAGGGTGACCCCGACGATGGAGGCGAGGAACAGCACGGAGGAGAATTGGAGTTCACGGCGCTCGTCCGGCTCCAGATCGCGGGTCACACCCGGCATGAACGCGCAGAGCAGGTATCGGCGGCATTTCCAGAGTACGACCGAGGCGAAAACGAGGAGGGCGCCGCCCCCTTCGGCCGAACGAAAATTCAACGTATACCACCATTCCCCGGGGAAGGAGCCTTCGTTCACCCCGAGATTCAAGCCCACCATGACGAGGAGCTGGATCATGTAGAGGATGCTGAAGAACCAGAGGGAGAAGGAGACCTTGGTGGGGATCAGGAAGGACAGGCCGATCATGGTGAAGAAGATGGCCGACCGGGCGCTGGGAAGCAGGCCTTGCAAGGGGGTGTTCGTGATGTAGGGCTGCCATCGGCCGCTCAGGTTGATGGGCGTCAGGCCCGGAACGGTTCCGGAATCGCATAGAATATTCCAACCGAGCGTGAGCCCGGAAATGGAAAAACCGACCCAGAACAGGGCTGACCGGAAGACGGCCGGCGTCCCGCCGGCCGTTTCGTCGTTGTGGCCGGCGAGGAGTTCCGGGAGTTCGGCGAGCGGGTAGATGAGTTTTTCGTTATGGGCCCACTGGCGGAAAATGAGCACGTTGAACGTGAACAGCATGAGGTAGGAGAGAAAAATCAGGGTTAGCCAGCGACAGAGCGGACCGACCCAGTCCGTCCAGGGGAGGTCGCCCACCAGGAAGCGGGTGAGCGTGGCGTCGATGGACGGGAATTGCAGGCGGAGCGATTGGAGCGCCTCGCGCGATTCGCCCGCCGTGCGCGAAGCGAGCCCGGACCGGCATTCCCGAAGGCCCTCCACGATGAGGGAGACGTTGGTGGCGACCAGGAGGTGGCGCGAGACGAGTTCACGGCGGAGACGCCCGGCCTGGCTCTCTTTTTTAAGACGGATCAGGGATTTTCCAAGCGTCGCGACGTGGTCGTCGGTTTTCCGGATCTCGCTTCCGATGGCATTTCGCCTTTCCGCGCTCAAGGCCGCCAGTTGGGCTTCGGTTTCGGCTATCCGGGCGGAAAGCTGTTTGGCCTCGGCATCGAGCGCGGCCTTGCGGGCGAGGAAGGGGGCGGCGTCGGATCCCTGGTCCAGCAGGGCCGCGGCGCGGTTGAGGGCGGCCCCGGCGGAAGCCCGGAGCGTGGCACCGGGAATCGCGCCGGGGTCGGCTTTCTTCAGGGCGGCCATGACGGTCCGGAGTTCGGCCAGCGCGCGGCGACCCACCACGAGTCGTTTGAGGCGGGCGAGGTAGCTGGACGTGTCGTCTTCGCCGGGAACGGGGAGGAAGCCCGGGAACGCGCGGAGCGAGGGAGGGAGGCCGCGGCGGAAGCTCTCGATTTTTTCCTGCGCCGTGTGTTCGAGTCCGGCCAGATGGACGCGAGCCTGTTCGGCGGCGGCCCGTTTGGCCTGGAGGGCGGCGGCGCTGGACGCGGCGGCGACATAGAGCGCCTGTTCGGCGTCCGCCTCGTCGAGGGCGGTCCGGTAGCGGTCGGCGGCGTCGCGGATGCCGGGAACGGAAACGAAGAAGGACTCGTTGATGAAGGGCTCGACGTAGCGGTTCCACTCGGTCTGGTCGTTGTTCCAGTGGCGGTTGAAAAGGCTGCCGACGATGGGAATGAGCGGTTCGGAAAGGCCGAAGGTGGAGATGCCGGCGGACACGAGGCCCATGCTGAAGACGACGAGCGTTTCGGCGACGGAGAAGGGGCGGATGAAACGGACGACGCGGCAGAGGGGGTTGACCAGGAGCACGGTGAGGAGGAGCAGGACGTAGGGGAGCACGGGAATCTGGTTGGCGGTCAGGTGGAAGTCGTGGCGGTTCGTGAAATAGGGGGTGACGATGGCGAACAACGCGGTGACGAGCAGGCCGACCAGGACGGACCGGCCGGTAATGCTGGTGGGCGAGTCTTTCATGAAAGTCGATCCCCTTAGAACAGCAGCGGCGCCATCATTTTGGTTAACATCGTGAACGCGACGGAGACCATGGCGATCAGTCCCATGCCGCATGAGAAACCGGCCATCAGCACCGGGGCAAACGTGAGCCACTGGTCGCCCATCTTTTTGCGGATATAGAAACGGCCGACCAGCGCGCCGGCGATCTGCATCACGAGTATGCCGGGGAAGCTTTCGCCGAGGCCGCGGACGAGGCCGAAGAGGATGAGGGTGGGCAGGCTGAACAGGGAGAGGAGGATGAAGGCGCCGAGCCCGGAGCCGATGCCGGCGTAGAACCATTTCCATTTCCAGGCGTCCATGAAAAGCGATCCGCCTTCCAGGGTGGAGCTGTAGGTCAGCGACGCGGTCTTGGCCTGAAGATCCCACATCTGCTGGGCGAAGGGGTAGGCATCGGAGGGGATGGGGGCCATCTGCCAGAGCACCTGGGAGAAGATCAGGGAGGCCACGATGATGATGGGAATGACGACGGCCTGGGTCTTGATCTGGCTGACGATCTTGGTGCCGCAGAGTTCCATGACGCGGAACTCCTTGGCGGCGAAGCCGTAGTTGGGGATGGGCGCGGGCGCGAACCAGATGCGGACGCCCTTGTAGCCGCTGAGGATATAGGTGGCCTCCCGGATGAGGGGGATGGAGATGGACTGGCCGCACAGGCCCTCGAGTTTGGCGGACGCGTATGAAATGAGGGGCGTGTAGACGACGGCGTAGAAGACGAAGAACGGCCAGGGGAACCCGGGCACAATGGCGCAGGAAAGGCCAATCCAGAACGCGCTGGTCAGGAGGTAGATGCCCATGGAGATGAAGACGGAGAAATCGCCCCGCTTGACGTTGTTCGTGACAAACCGGGTCCAGGCGCCGGGCTCCTCGCCGACCGGGTCGCCGGGCGCCCGGGCCTTGCGTTCGCGCCGTTTCTCGATGAGGGTTTCCACGATTTTCCAGAAACTGACGAGGGTGACGGCGATCGTGAGGCCGACGGAGAAGGAGAGGTAGAAATCCACCGAATTGCTGAAGGAGGCGTCGATGAATCCCATCTGGGGGGTCCAACTGGTGAGGATACCCCGGGCGTGAAGGATGGGGTTGAGGATGACGGTCATCACGAGGCCGAGCGCGCCGCCCGCGACGGCCCAGAAGGGCATGACGGTGCCGAGCAGGAAGGCGCCGATGTCGAACGTCAGGTTGAGGGGGGTGGCGGGGAAGAAGCGGCTGAACTGTTCCGTGAAATCGATCCAGGGGATGGGGATGAGGCTGATGGGTTTGGCGAGGAGGGCGCCGGTGATGGCGGGCACGCCGATGTAGAGGAGGCCGAAGGCCAGGCCCAGCATGCCGCCGATGGAAAACCAGCGCCACCGCCACCGCTCCTTCGTCTCCTTGGATTCCGTGAGCGCCAGGATGCCGGAGGCATCCACCGGGGCGAAGGGGAAGGGGAGTTTTTCCACGTCGTTCGTGATCCGGTAGAGGACGTAGCCGAGGCCGTAGTGATCGACCTTGGCGATGAGGATGGCGATCGAGGAAAGCAGGATGGGCGCCAGCCAGGCCCGTGTGAAGAAGGTGCGGCCGGCAGCCTCGATGGTTTCGGCGGGAGGCGCGAACCACGCGGGGATGTCCTGCGCCACGCCCATGGCGCGGGCGTATTCGGACTGGGCGTAATACTGATTCCAGAGCAGGCCCTGGAAGGGAGAGGCGAGGGTCAGGCCCGCCATGTAGAAGAGGATGTAGACCTCCTGCATCTTCAGCTCCTTGAGGGAGCGGCGGGCGATCTCGGCGAAGATGATGATGGTCACCCACCGGGCGGCGGCGCCGATGTGGGCGCCGCTGCCGGCGAAGAGGGCCAGGTACATCGAGGCGGGCATCATGACGAAGCCGAGAAAGATCGCGCCGACGGCGGTTTTCCAGGTGAAGCCGTCCGCGAATTCATCCGGCGGCCGCATCAGGTCCCGGTAGCGGTCCAGTTCGAGATTTTCCTGTCGGGACATAAGCCTTTCTCCGCGGCTACGCGAACGAGTCCTGCCCCCTGCGGACGAAGAGCGCATGCTGCCCGGCGTCCAGGTTGCGCCACTGGAGCAGGTGCTGGCGCAGTTTCTCCAGAAAGGGTTTGTTGGTGCTGATCCAGTTCGAGTCCTGGCCCGAGACGCGGACCGCGGTCAGGGTGACGCGGAAGGATTGGACGACGTCGTCGTACCGGGCCTCGAAGGCGATGCGCTGGGTCACGCCCAGGTCGAAGGGGGCGAGGGCGATGTGGTAATCGAGCGTGTAAACGGGGCGGCCCCGGGCGTCCCGGGCGAGCGTCTTGCGGTCCAGCCGGGCGATCAGGTCGCCGGTGGAGGCCTCGGTGAACTGGCCGAAATAGTCTTCGAGGTAGCGCATGATGCCGGGGAGCAGGGCGGGCTGGTAGATGAAGGGGAAGACGACCGTCATCGTGGTGCCGTCGTTGGGCGGCAGGGACCACTTGCGTTTGCCGGAGGGAACGGCGGCCTTGGTGGCGACCGCGGCGGGGTAGAGGGTGGAGAGGAGGACCACGGAGAGGGTGAACAGGATCACGTAGGCCACGCTGAGGGAAGAGAAGTTGAGATGGATGTCGCTGACGAGCCCGAACCGGTTCAGGGCCAGGCTGAGGAACTGGCCGATCAGGTAGCCGCCGACCGAGCCGATGACGCCGTAGACGAACGATTCGGCGAGGAAAAAGAGGCCGATATGGGTGGGATTGAGGCCGACGGCGTTGTAGATGGCGATCTCCTTTTTCCGCTCCACGACGGAGCCGAGCATCGTGTTCAGGATGATCGTGGCGGCGATGAGCAGGGGGACGATCAGCATGGAGAGTCCGCCGATGGAGGTCCGGTAGCCGGCACCGATGAAATAAACGCCGGGTTTGGCCGCCTTGCCTTTTCCCCCGGCGACGGCGAACGGTTCCCGGCTGGCGATGTAGAACTTGGCGGCGGTAGCCGTGAGCAGGGTGGTGACGGCGTTCCAGAGCGACTTCTCGTCGCGCAGCCGGATGGAGAGGCTGTAGGGTTCGGCGCCGATTTGCCGGGCGGTCCGGGCCGGCATTAGCAGCAGCGCCGAGGTGTCGGCGTAAAAGACGCCGGTCTCATCCATTTCCTCCTCCGAGATTTCAGGCCGGGACGCGTCTAATTCGTTCCGGGTGCCGCCCTGCTGGACGAGATCCTTGATGGGGAGAAGGGCGCGCCCGTTGATGTCCTGGATGGCGCGGAACCGCTCGTCGTCGAGGATGCCGGCCACGGTGTATGAGGTTCCCATGAGCGTGACGGAGGCGACGCCGGCCTCGGCGATGCCCAGGACCTGGGCCAGGCTGGCCGGGAGAATGACCTCCCGGGCGGAATCGGAGGTGAAGAAGCGGCCGGCCACCATCGGCATGGGCTGCAGGAAGCCGTTTTCCTGGGGCATTAGGCCGAGGATGCCGTCGAGCATGGCGCTTTTGCCGTTCGGTCCGAAGAGGCGGATGGGAATGGCGGCGCCGCCCATTTTTTCGGGAAGCAGCCATTGCCGTTCGATGACATCGCCCTGGTCGGCGAAGAGGGCGCGAATGGCGAAGCGGGTGCCTTCGTCCATCCGGGCATTGCCGGGCCAGTGGAACATGAGGCCGGTGTAGGGCGCGGCGGCGTGGCGGGAAACGAGGGTGGGATTCATGCGGCGGGAGATGCTGGTGAAGGCGAGCATGGTGAAGGTGACGAGCACGATGGTGCCGGTGGTGAGCGCAGTCCGGATGCGGCGGCGCTTCATGTTGTTGACGCCGATCAGCATGGCCTGCTGGCTGACCGAGGAGTAGCCGGCTTCCGCGAATTCCGAGGCGGACAGGTTCTTGAGCAGCAACTGCATTTCGCCCTCGAAGCGGCCGTGCAGGATCCCGATCACGAACAGGCCGAGGGCGCCCATCACGAAGCCCAGGAAAATGGCCTCGGGGTACCGGGCCACCCGGAACGCGGGATGAATGACGCGGAAGAGCAGGAACGTGGCCGCGAACAGGATGGCAAAGACGCCCATTTCCACCTCGATGCGGGAGGTGGTGAACAGCAGCTTTTCGAGGAAGAAGCAGAACGGCAGCAGGAGCGCCATGAAGAAGAGGACGGCCTTGAGCATGTCGTGGGTGGCGGCCGTGGTCTGGGCGTAGGCCTTGACCTGGGCGCCCAGCGCCAGAAAGAGGTTGCGCAGGTAAGCGGGATGATCGCGGCGCGCGATGGCCTCGATCGCGTGTTCCTTGAACGCGTCGCCCGTTTCGAGGAAATGGCGGGCCAGGTCGTCGGTGACGCCTTTCATGCCGCGAATGCGGGCGGCGTTGAGCACGGACATGTCGCGGACCGCGTTGAAAAAGAAGTCTGATCCCATTTCAGAAACACCGGAGAAGCCCGCGCCCTCCGGCTCCCGGGGCGTGGCGTTCAACGCCAGCCGTTTCTCCCCGGTCAGAAGCTTGATGCGGTCGCCGGGCTGGAGATAGACGGCCGCGGGGCCCGTCATCTGGCGGGGGACGCGTTTGTCCGAAAAGGGCGTCGCCATGCCCGTCAGGCCGAATTTGCGCGGGGCGCTGTTTTTCCCGCCCGAGAGGATCAGGTAAGGCGAGCCGCGCCGGTTGATGGAGGAGGCGTAAATGAGCGAGGTGTCGTCGAAGGCGCGGATGGGAAACTCCGCGCACGGGAACAGGGAGAGGATCAGGCTTTTCTGGCGGATGACGTTGGAGTTGACCTTGAGGTGGGCCTCGCCGGCGTCGATGGCCTGGTCCACGCGGATGAAATCGGGGTCGAGGCGATAGGCGGCGCTGGCCAGGGCGTCGTCGTCAGACCGTTCCTTGATGCCGTAGACGACGGCGGCGGCGCGCTCGTCGGTCTGGGCCATGTAGACGCCGGGCACATCCCCGGTGATGCGGGGCCGGTTCAGGGTTGGATAGATCAGCACCACGCTGCCGGGAACGGGAATCTGGGGGAGCACGGAGGCCGCGAACTCGTCGAACCGGAACGTCTTGACCTGAAGGGACCAGAGGGAAAGATCCGCCGGCGGTTTGAGCAGATCGGAGGAACGGGTCAGGACGGGGTCCGCGAGAAGCGCCCGGAAAAAGGCGGGGGTGAAGGCCGCGATCTGGGCGACGCGGTCGTAGTCGAGCCCGGCGAACGTGTCGAGCGGCGTGAAGACGGGACCGAAGTCGCTGAAGACGGTGTTGAGGCTGAAGGCGGGAAGCTGGCCGGCGCCCTGGAAAAAGCCCGGCGCGGGGGATGCGGTCTGGATGTAGTGGGTTTCGGGCAAACCGCCGTTGTAGGTGAGGGTGTCCGTGAGCAGGTTGGGCTTCCGGCCCGTGGCCACGTCGTCGAGCGCGCCGGCGATGCGCGAGGCATTACCGCCAAAGGCATAGCCCCAGCGCCGGGTGATGTCGGAGAGGGACGAAAACCCCAGCCATTCGTTGGCCCACGTCAGTTCGAGCGTGATGGCGAAGGGGATCGTATAGTCCGCCGCCGCCTGACGGATGGCGCCGTTGGCCAGGCTGACGGCGAGGTCCCGGCGGTTGAGTTCAGCGGCTTGACGATTGTCCCGGACGATCTCATCCACATAGCCCTTGAGAATGGCCCGCTCCCCGGCGGTGAGCCGGTCGAGCGTCGTTTTGAGGGCGCCCACTTTGTTGAACAGGATCAGGACGTTGACATGCCGGGCCTGCTTGACGGCGAGGGCGTCGATTTCCGCCTGGAGCGAGGCGATCCGGGCCGGGCCCGTTTCGGCGGCCTGGCCGGCGCTCGCGGGAGCGGCGGGGGGCGTCTCGCGGAGTTCGCGGCGGAGGCTGTCCTTCTCGCGCTCCAGGCGGGCGCGCCGCCCTTTCAGTTCGTTGACGTCGCGTTTGGCGAGCGCCACGATGGGGTCCTTGATCGAGACCCAGCGGCCGATGGAATCATCCGCGAGGGTGCGCATGTCGATCAGGAGCTGGCGATCCTCCTTTTCCCGGGAGCCGTCCAGCTTGAGCGTTTCGTAAAAGCCGGCCAGCAGTTCCTGCATGCGCCGATCGGCAGAGAGCGTGTTGCGCACCTCCTCGATTTGGGAGGAGGGGGCGAGCAGGTTCCAGGCGAGGAGCCGTTCCCCGAGATAAAACTGGGTGTGGCCGTTGACGGCGGCGAGCATCAGGGAGCGGGCGGGCGGATGATCGCGAAAGGCCTCCAGCAGTTTGACGAGCAGAAACAGGTTGGCGCCGTTCCGGGCGCCCTGGCCGAGGCCGGGGACGGCGCAGGCGCCGTCGATGGGGGCGGTGACGACGGGCATCTCCCGGCGGTGCGCGGCGTCGGCGCCGGGAACGATCACCCAGAGGTCGCGGAGTTCGACCTTTTCCCACCGGGAGGGCACAGCCTCCACGGTGACGCGGCAGGCGCGGGCGGCGCCGCAGGCGGCGAGGAGGGTTTTCCCGTCTTCCGGGCCGACATAATACCGGGGAACGGCCACTTCGGAGTTGGACACCTTGGCAACGGCGTTGCGGTTGTCCATGTCGGGCGCACCGATAAAGACGAATCCGCGAAGGCCGAAGCGGAGGAGTTGTTCCCAGCCGGCGCCGGACTGGAAATCGAGCAGGGCGATGGCGCCGTCGAGATCGGTTCCGGACACGGCCGCGAGATCTTCGATGTCGCCCTGGCCGAGATAGACGAGGTGCGTGGCGAAGCGGCGTTCCGTGAAGTTGCCCGGGCGGAACCAGGTGGGGTGCATGGCATGAAGGGGCAGGACAACGCCGTTATCGAGCGTCAGGGAAGCAGGGCCGGGAATGAACCGGGAGGCGGGGAATCGGATTTCCCCATGCGCAAAGCCAGACGCGGCGAAGAGGGCGTCGATCCGGGCTTCCATGGTCCGATTGCCGGGGGAGCCGGGCTCGCGGTTTTCGCAGCCGGCGAAGAAATCGGCCATTTCCCGCCGGAGCGCATCGGCGGCTCCGGGAGGCGCCCAGGAGCCGGCCGTGCCGAGTCGGGCGGTCACGGCCATCAGGAGCGCGAGGCTCCACCTGAGCAGACGATTCGCTTTCACGGACAGGCGCTCCCCGGGGGATCCTTGACGACGATCGAGATGATTCGGCGTTCCGCCAGCAGGCGCAGGAAGGCCGCCACGCTGATCTCGGTTTCGCGCCGGTTCAACTTGAACCGGCCGCGAAAGGCCTCCATGATCTGGGCCACCGTGCGCGCGCCGTCGATCTGGGCAAACACGAACGTGCCGAGCGCGTCCAGCTTGAACCGTTTTTCCAGCATGGGCGGCATGAAACGGGCGAGCAGGCCGGGCCGGCGCGGCGTGCGGATGACGAGGTCGAGCTGGCCGTCGCGCCGGGGCTCGGCGGCGATTCCCCCGTTGAGGACGGGAATCGCATCCAGCGACTGGCGCCGGTCGATGACAGGTTGTTGCGGCATGCCAGGGCCCCTAATGCGTCTCGTCGTCGATGCGGCCGACTCGGATGGTGAGGTTTCCGCGCGCTTCGAGCCGGTCGATCCGGCCGTCCCGGATCCAGAGAATGCGGTCCGAAACGTCGAGCATTTTCATGTCGTGCGTGGCGGAAATCACCGTCACGCGGTCTTCTTCCTGAAGCTGGCAAAGCAGCTCGATCATGTCCCGGCCGGTCTGGACATCCAGGTTGGCGGTGGGCTCGTCCGCCAGGATGATGACCGGATCGTTGGCGATGGCGCGGGCGACGGCCACCCGCTGCTGCTGACCGCCCGACAGTTCGTAGGGCCGGTGGAACACGCGGTCCCCGAGCCCGACGCGCGCGAGAATGCCGGCCGCCTTGTCGCGGGCGTCGTCTTCCGGGGTCCCCGCGAAAATCATGGGCAGCATGACGTTTTCGAGGGCGGTCAGGACGGGCAGGATGTTGTAGGTCTGGAAGATGTAGCCGATCTTGTGGCAGCGCATCCAGGCCAACTCGTAGGAATCGAGTTGGGCCACGTCGATCTCGTCAATGAACACCATGCCCGAGGTGGGCGCGTCGATGCCGCCGATCATGTTGAACAGAGTGGATTTGCCGGATCCGGACGGGCCCATGATGGAGAGATATTCGCCCCGGAAGACATCCAGCGTGACGCCGTCCAGCGCCCGGGTCACGGCCTCGCCGGACCCGTAGTAACGTTTGACATCGATGGCGCGTATGACAATGTCGCGGTGTTGCGCGTTTCCGGGAACAACCAAAATCAGCCTCCGTTCCGCCGAGCGAGTAGTCTCAGCATCATAACAAGGCGAAACGCAAAGTCAATTGACGATGGAACAGGAAAACAAAGAGCGGCTATTTCCGGGGAAAGCGGGACAGGCGGTCGTGGATTTCGGCCTGCACCATGCCCAGCACCGCTTCGGCGATGACGCCGCTGGCCGGCAGGATCGGAATGTCATACCCCGGCATCTCCACCACCGCGTCGCCGAATGCCCAGTGTTGGTTGATGAACGGCTCGTCGGGGGGAATCTGCCGAATCCTCTCTTTTTTATAATCGGTGAGGCTCCAGGCCACGTTCACCCCGTTTGACCGGACCGACGCGACGAGGTCGGGCGGCGTGTCGTATCCCATGTAAAAAAGGAAGTCGCCTTCCCGCGGGGCGGGCTGATTCGGCGTGTTCCATCGGCCGATTGGCGTGAAGGCGCCGGGGTCGTCCGGACCCCCGAGCCGGGAACTCACGGAATGGCCTTCCAGCAACGCGTAGACTCCCTTGCCGGCCCGCCTGGCCGCGATTGCCCGCTCGGCCGTCCGGGCGATGGCCCCCTCCTGCTTGATCGTCTTGCGCAACGAGCGGCGCACCGACGCCAGGTAGTGGCGGGTCACCCGGCCGGGCTCGACCGGAATCGGCGTTTCCGCGTGGAATTTCGTCAGGACTCCGATCCGTTCGGCGCGTTCGCGGCCGCCGGGCACCGCGTATCCCTGGTAGAGGGGCGGCATTTTTCCCTCGCGCGTGCAGGCGCCGACGAACTCGCCCAGCCAGACCCAGAACAGGGCCATTTTCACCGGCGCGTCCAGCGCGATGATGCGGCGGCCGTCCGGCGCCGTGTACAGACCTCCCTCCGGCGGCGCCGGCACGAGCGCCACGGCGTCGAAATGGGCGCCTCTCGACCGGGCCCGCTCGATCTGGTCGGCCCGCCCGAGGGCGATCACCCAGTGGCCGGCCTTGTGCCAGGGAACGGTCTTGGCGGCCAGCGCCTCCCACTGGCCGTCCAGTTGCGTGCAGAGAATGACACGCTTGTCGGCGGCGTTCTCCTGCCCCAGCCGCATCAGCCCGCCGCTGCGGACGAACGCTTCGCTGAACAAGGGCGTTTCGGCGTCCAGCGAGAACGAGTAATTTTCCAGGACGTACAGATTGGCCGCCCGCTCCGCGGTCGCGACGATCTGCGGCGTGTTGGCTTCGATCGTGTCCAGGCATGCCAGCAGTCTCTCGCCGTACAAGCGGGCGCCCGTTGCGGGCGTGGCGGGCGGCCGCGCCGACCGGCAACCCGCGAGCGCGAGGACGATGACCAGGAATGCCGCGGCATGGGTCTGGCCCCGTTTTTTTGCGTGAACGGTCATGCGGATATCCTCCGGTTGCCATCCCGGCGTTGTACGCGTCCGGAAACCGATCAGGTCAGCCAGTTCAGGATCACCTTGCCGCACAGGCCTGAGTTCATGGCGGCAAATCCCTTCTCGTAGTCGGTGTAATGGAACCGGTGGGTGATGACCGGCGTGATGTCCAGTCCGCTCTGGATCAGGACGGTCATCATGTACCAGGTTTCGTACATTTCGCGGCCGTAAACGCCGCGGATGGTGAGCATGTTGAAAATCACCCGTTGCCAGTCGATCGCGAAATCGCGGGTGGGAATGCCGAGCATGGCGATCCGGCCGCCGTGGCACATGGCCGCGAGCATGTCCGCGAAAGCCTGGGGATTGCCGGACATCTCCAGCCCGACATCGAATCCCTCCTTCATGCCCAGCTTGTTCTGCACCTCCGGCAGGGGGGTGTCGCGGGGGTTCACCGCCAGCGTCACGCCCACCTTGCGGGCCAGGTCGAGGCGCCAGGGATTCACGTCGGTTATCACCACGTGCCGGGCGCCCGCCTGGCGCACGATGGCCGCGGCCATGATGCCGATCGGGCCCGCGCCGGCGATCAGCACATCCTCGCCGAGCGTCTTGAACTGCAGGGCGGTATGGGCCGCGTTGCCGAAGGGATCGAAGATGGCCGCCACGTCGAGCGGCACAGCCGGATCGTGCAGCCACACGTTCGTCATCGGCAGGCTCACATATTCCGCGAAGGCGCCGGGGATGTTGACGCCGAGCCCGCGCGTGTTCTTGCACAGGTGGCGGCGGCCGGCCATGCAGTTGCGGCAGCGGCCGCACACCACGTGGCCCTCGCCGCCGACGATGTCGCCGGGCTTGAAGTCCGGCACGTTGGCGCCCACGGCCACGACCCGGCCCACGAACTCATGGCCGATCGTCATGGGCGTCGCGATCGTCTTCTGAGACCAGGCGTCCCAGTTGTAGATGTGCAGATCCGTGCCGCAGATGCCCGTCCGATCCACCCGGATCAGCACGTCATTGATGCCCGGCTTGGGCTCCGGAACGTCCTCGAGCCACAGTCCCGGTTTCGCCTCTTTTTTGACCAGTGCTTTCATAGTTTTCGAAATGCCTCCAGAATAACGGCCAGATGCTCTTCTTCCAGCGCCGCGGAAACCTGCACCCGCAGCCGGGCCTTGCCCTTGGGCACGACGGGAAAACCGAATGCCACAACCCAGACGCCCAGTTCCAGGAGGCGGCGGCTCATGCGAAGGGCTTCGGCCTCGTCGCCGATATGGATGGGAATGATCGCCGAGGGCGACTCCGCGCACCGGAAACCGAGCCCGTTCAGGCCGTTCCGGATGCGCCCGATGTTGGACCGCAGGCGGTCGATCAGCGTGGTGTCGCGCTCCACGAGTTCCAGGGCCTTGTCCGCGCAGCAGGCCGTGACCGGCGAGAGGGCGTTGGAAAAGAGCGCGGGCCGGCTGCGCTGTTCGAGCAAATCGACGAGGTCGCGCGCGCCGGCCACGTAGCCGCCTGCGGCGCCGCCCAGCGACTTGCCGAGCGTGCCGGTGAGGATGTCCACCCGGCCGTGGAGTCCGAAATGTTCGGCCGTGCCGCGGCCGGTCCGGCCCAGCACGCCGACGCCGTGGGAGTCGTCCACCACCAGCAGGGCGCGGTAGGCGTGGCACAGTTCCACCAGGCGGGGCAGGGGCGCCACGTCGCCTTCCATGGAGAAGACGCCGTCGGTGACGACCCAGCGGGCCTCGGCGTCCTGGACGGTTTTGAGCTTGGCCTCGAGGTCGTCCATGTCGCCGTGCGCGTAGACGAGCCGGTCGCGCGGCTTGGCGAGCCGGCAGCCATCGATGATGCTGGCGTGGTTCAGCGCGTCCGAGAGCACGACATCCTGGGGGCCCGGAACGGTGGCGAGCAGGGCCTGGTTGGCGTTCCAGCAACTGACATAGGTGAGGGCGGCGGGAGATCCGGAAAAGGCCGCCAGATGCGCCTCCAGGCGGCGGTGCGCGTCGAAGGTGCCGCAGATGAAGCGGACGGAGGCGGTACCGGCGCCGTAGCGGTCGAGGGCGGCGTGGCCCGCGGCCACAACGCTCGGGTGGTTGGCCAGGCCGAGGTAGTTGTTGGCGCAGAGCACGACAATCCGGCCGATGCCCTGAACCTCGACGGTCGGCCCCATGGGGCTGGTGATCTCGCGAAACGGTTTTTTCAGGCCGGCGGACTGCAACTCGTCAAGCAGTGCGCGTGTGCGGGATTCGAACGTGGGCATGGCGATGCTCCGATCGGCAATAACGGGTAAAGACAACGGTGGACTTTATTCCTCTTCCGCCATACGGGTCAAGGACGATGTGCGGCCGGGATGCGCGCGCACGATGCGGAATCGGGGAAAATAGCAATGGCGGATCGCGGGTTGCCGTGGTATTTTACACGGCCTATGAAAGTTTCCTCGCACGCCGCGCCGTATGCCTGCCGGTTTAACGACCGCGAACGCAAGCGCGGCCGGTTTTTCGCCTACGCGTCCACCTGGTTCGGC
>CAZSUH010000050.1:0-20834 GCA_964609905.1 uncultured Verrucomicrobiota bacterium | reverse complement strand
AATGAGAAGTTTCACGACATTGGACCTACAGTACGCGCACCGGTTTTATGGATTCAAGGGCGAGGCGCAGTACTTGCACGGCCATACAGGCATCCTGACGCTTGAAGTGGAAGAGTCCGTCAATATGGGCGTCAACATGGTGTTCCCGTGCAATGAAATCAAGAAGACCGCCTGGGACGTGCTGCAGAACTTCGACCATGCGTTGATCTTGCGGCAGGACGATCCGCTGCTTCCTGCGGTTCTGGGCGTCTACGAGGCGCAGGGCATTAAGAACGGGGCGCCGACCAATATGCAAAAGGGGCCCGCCTTCAAAACGGAGCTGGCGACGGCCTATCCGGAATGCCGTTTGGTGGTGACGAAAGAAACGATGACCGTCGAAGGCATGATCAAGATCGTGTACGATCTGTTGAAGGACACGCTCAACATCGTCAAGATCACGTTTACGAGCGGAGTCAATGGCGCCACGGAATGCTACGAGCCCCAGAAGAAGATGGACCGTTGCCCCGACTGCGGCATTTTGCTGAATGAAAAGGGTGTTTGCCCCAAGTGCGGCTACAGGAAGTAGTCCATCGCAGTTGGACGTAAATAAGAGTCGTGCAGGAAGCCGCCCGCTAAGGGCGGCTTCCTTTTTTACGAACCGATCGCACCGTCGCGTGGCGGGAGGCGGGCGTGGACTGGGTCGGCACGCTCGTTTCCGAAACCCGGCGCCGCGGGCTCGAAGCGTTCCGGACGCCGTCTAATGGCTCGTCCGTTCCTACCGTACATGTTTTCGGAACAAAAATAGTCACAAAAGTCCATTTTATTTCACAAGAGTCTTGTTGATCCCGACCCGTTTTCCCTTCATTATGCACGCGATGGATCGTTGTCTAAGGGTGGCTTATGCGCATGCTCGATCTCGTTCAGCAGTGCCTCGGCGGCATCCTCTTCCTGGCCGTGCTCCATGCGGGCGCGCTATTCGGCGATATCTATTATGTCAACTGGACCAATCCGACGGCCCAGCCGGGTTACACCAACGGTTGGGCCTCGGCAGCGTCCAATATCCAGGATGCCGTCATGTGGGCGGGCACCGGCGACGTCGTCCTGGTGGCGCCGGGTATCTACGAATCGTGGTGCGCTAAAAGGAGACAGGATCGCGCGGTTCCGGAAACTTCCCGATCCTCCGCTGGAGACAATGATGTATGAGCCATACCCCCGATATCGGCCCGAGTTGGAGACGGTTCGGGATCGCGATTGCGCTTGGGTTCCTGCCGCTGGAGGGTGCCATGGCCTCCGATGAGCCGATCCCCGCCGGCGCCCAGAACCTGCTGCTGAACCCGACATTCGAGTTTCACCCGTTCACGCCCCATCGCGAGGCCAGGGGGATCCATTATTCGTCGCACCAGACGGCGTTCTGGAACACGGACCAATGGGGCGACATCACGGTCATGCGCGAGGCCGTGGCACCCGAAACCGTGCGGCCGGCCCGGACGGCCGGCAACCTGGTCCTCATCAGGCCCGGCAAGCGCCTGGCCCAGTTCCTGACCCTGCCGGACGCCCGCCTCTCGCACGGGGACGCTGTCAGCCTCCTCGTCGAGGGGTACCAGTCGGAATCCAACGCGCTTCAAGCCCGTCTGAAGCCGATGAAGCTCGACAGCGAAGACGGCGCTTGGCAGCCCATCGACTTCGGACTGGAGGCGAAAACCAATACCTATCCGAAATTCAGCCGGGGCGAACTGACGCCCGTCCAAATCGTCCACGCCGATTCTCCCCAGACCGGCGCCGTGACGCTGGCCATCCAGGCGGTGACCCTTGAAGGCCGCTTCCAAACCTCCAAAACCTCGAGCGCAAACGATATCAACACCATCGGGCTGGAGGTGGAGTTCGCCAACGCGGGCAAGAAGGACGTCTGGATCTGGAGCCCTGCCCTCGTCAAGGGGCCGAGGGCCTATCCCGGACTCCCCTGCGCCCGGGCGATGACACCCTGGTATCGCCACTTGCCGCGCACGATCCAGAAACTGTGGAAGGGAGAAGCCCTCCACATCCTGGTCATGGGCTCCAGCAGCGACCGGGGCAGCGCGAATCCCGCCCTTTTCGTTTACGATGAGAATCCCGCTTCGCCGACCTTCAAGCAGCCGCTCAGTTCTCCGGGCAAAAACATGCCGCGCATCGATTTTGAAGCCGACAAGGTCGGGCGTCCCGACCTGAAACCCTATGTCGGCTGGGTTCAGCATTACTTCATGGCTGCCGGCCGGCTGCGGACGGAGCTGATGCGCAAATTCAACCTCCCGGCCGGGAAGATTTGCATCAACCTGATGGCGGTGGATGGCGGCAACGCGGCCGGAAGCCTGGCCGCCCTGGCCTCCTATTGTTCCCTGTCCCAGCCCCCCAATGCGTGGATCAACGGGCAGGGCGCGTCCGCAACGACCTGGCGCGAGCTGCATCCCGACCTGTTCACGCGGGCGGACGGGCCGGGTCCGGACCTGGTCATTGTCGGAGGCGGGCACAACCGGCGGAACGAGACGAACGACGTGGCGCTGTTCGAGGGCGCGATCCGGTGGATCCAGCGGCGCTATCCCCACGCCGAATTTCTGTTTTCCATGCACTGTTTCGACGGAGGGCTCACCTCCAACCCCGGCGACCTGCAGGCGCTGTCGCTGCGCTACCAGATTCCCATGCTGGACTTCGTGAAACCGGAACGCGATCTCACGCGATGGTGTAACCGGTATGCGCTGGTTCCTCCGGACGGCCACCCCCAGGCCGCCGCGCACTACCTCTGGTTCAAGACGATCGAGCCGGCGTTCGAATGCTGGGATCCCATTCTCCCGGGCATCGCCCAGCTTGCCCTGCCGGAACGGGTTCATCCGGACACCTACGGGTTGGAAGGCGACGCGATCGCCTTTACCAACGGCCATCCCCGGCTGCGGGGCGGACTGGTCATCCTGGAAGATTCGGCCTTCAACCTGTGGGCCAACGGCGGAGAAGTCGTCGTGGACGGCGTTTCCCGCGGAATCGCCTCGGAGAACGCCGGGCAGGACCGCCGGAAGTCGTCTTTTTCCTGGTTTGGCGGCGCCTTCGGCGAGCGCCATATCCTCGAAATCAAGGCCGAATGGCCGCAAATCACGGCCCTCGACGCCTTCGTCTGCCCGGAACGCCGCTTCATTGGGGTTGGCAGCGCGCGATGGAACCGCGGCCGGCTCCGGACAAAAGCGTTCGCCTCCCGGACCGGCTCGCCCTACGGCGACCGGCAGCTCGTCCTCCCGCCCGGCGCCGGCGTCGAGATCGATCCCGTGGCCACCGATTTATCCGTGGCCTATGCGGACGATCCGGAGGGCGGCGCGCTGAGGGTCCTGGTGGACGGGCGGGAACGGCTGACCGTTCCAACCGACCGGCCGTTCAAGACCGTCAACGGCATGGAGCTGTTTCTGGAAAACCGCAAGGCCGTTCAAGGACTCGGCTACGGCTGGCATCGCGTCCGCCTCGAGGCGATCGGAAAGCCGGTGCGGGTCCTGGGCCTCTTTGCCTATGACCGTCGCTCCAACCGTCTCGGCGAACGGCGCCTGACCGGCTTTGCCGCCGGAGGCGACCGGGTGGCGCTCTCGCCCTCGTTTTCATGCCGGCCCGTGGTGATCTGTTCCGGCGATCTGTCCTGTTCGCCGGAGGATGCCACCCCGACCTCGGTGACGTTCACAGGCGGACAGGGCGCCTATGAAATCATCGGGGACGGCGCCCGGATCGAAACGCCGCTGATCCGGGCGAATGAAACCGTGGGAGGAATCGAACCCAAGGTGAACCGATGAACGCATGCGCATCCATCCGCGATACGCCCGCCTCTTCACCGGCGCGGGCCGCGAACTGGCGGAGCGCCGGGACGGTTCGACGCTGGATCAACGGACGGTCGTCCTCGTCAAGCGCGCGCCCAAGACCGGGTGCGAGTGGAAGATCGACCGCGCCGACAAGGTGATCCTCAACAACGGGAAGCCGTTTTTCGCAGGTGGTGACGGTTCTGCCGGAGATTCCCTGGGCCGGCCGCTACTTCGGATTTGATACCGGGGGACAAGGACACGCAAACAGGAGAAAGGAGCGAGCGATGCACACACGGAGAATCGGAGCGTTTTGTTTTTCGGTGGCGGTTGTGTTATCCCTGTCGGGAATGACCGGCTGGTGCCAGGGGCCGTCGCAACCGGATCTGACGCCGCCCCTGTGTGAAACGCCGCCGGTCATCGACGGGGACCTTTCCGACTCCTGCTGGGCGCGGGCGTTCACGGCGGACCGGTTTTTCATCTGGAACGGCAAGGGCAGAACCAGTTCCAACGTCGTGGCCAAGGTGATCCGCGACAACGCCTGGCTCTATGTGTCCTTCGCGATCGCCCGGCCGCATCCCGAAGCGATCGAGCCGAGCGTCCTCGATCACGACGGCGGCGCCTCCCGGGATGACTCCGTGGAAATCTTCCTCGATCCCGGAACGGACGGAAAGTTTTACTATCATTATCTGTTGAACGCCGCCAATGCCCGCGCCGAAAGGGCCGGCCGCAACCAGCATGATCTCGACATCACCTGGGACATGCCCTGGCGCTCCGCCACCCGGATCACCCGGACGGGCTGGCAGGCGGAGGTCGGCATTCCCCTCTCCCTTCTGTCCGGCCATGACGCCTCCAAGGCCAAACTGAATTTTTGCGCCAACCGGGTGCTGGTCACGCTCAACTACGCAAACGTGGTCGTGGCCAATCAGCGGGAAGCCCTGAGTTGGGCGCCGGTCAAGCACGGCTTCCATGAACCCGCCAGTTTTGGGCGCCTGCTCGGGGTGGATGCCGCCACAATCACCGAGCCGCTGCTGGTCGCCCTGCACTCTCTCAAGTCCGGCAGTTATGCCTCCGACGACAAGGGAAACTTCTTTTATGAGATCACCGGTTCGGTGCGGAGCTATAGCGGCAAGTCCGGCACGCTCAAGCTCGTGGCCGAAGACCAACCGGCCGCGGGAAAAGGCGATACCGTCAGCCGGGATGTCGAAATCGGCAGGGCCGGTGACGTTCCCTTCACCCTTAAAGTCCCGGTCATCGCCTTTTCCGGAAGAACGGCGGAAGTCTCCCTGCGCGATCCGGCCACGGGCGAGATCCTCCAGAACGTCGTCTTGAGAAATATGGCCAATCTGAGCCTGATGCGCGGTTATGCGCGTTATTCCTATGTCACCTCGGAAAAGGAAGCGCCCATTGCCTGTGAAATCGGCTTGCCCGCCGACGAATTGAAAAAGGTGACGGTGATCGCCATGGACGCCGCCGGCAAAACGCTGGCCGAAGTGACGACGGTAACGCCGCGAACCTTCATCCCCGTGCCAACGGCCGGCTTGCGGCTGGGCACGAACGCCGTCGTGGTGGAATTGCGGCGCCAGTCCGGTGAGTCGCTGTACCGCCAGGAGGTTTCGATCACCAGGCGGGTCCCGCGGCCGGGTTGCGAATGGAAGATCGACCGGGCGGACAAGGTGATCCTCAACAACGGCAAGCCGTTCTTCATTTTCGGCATCATGGCGCAGAACGTCCTCACCAACCACGGCGAAGCCGTGGCCCGGGACCTGGCCGACATCGGGTTCAATACGGTCGTTCGCTGGAGCGGCATTCCGTTCGAAAACATCGACGATCTTCCGGAACTGGGGCGGAAATACGGGTTCTACGTCGTGGATTTTCCGGCCATGTGTTACAAGTGGCCGGTGGGCGGCCCCCTCCCCGCCAGGAAGGACATGACGCCCGATGAAAGTTATGACTGGACGGCGGACAATCTCTGGATTCCCGGGGTCAAGCGGCTGATGAATCACCCCAACATCATGGCCTGGTATCTCGCGGACGAGCCCCAGGACCGGCGCGAACTGGCGGCCCGGATTTTCAGCCTGTACGGAAAAATCAACGAGGCGGACGGGTACCACCCGACGGAGGTTCTCTATAGCGGGCCGGTTCCCGAAGGGGAAGAATTCACCCGCAATTCCGACATCCAGGGCATGGATCCCTACTGGGTGCCGGGTGGCGGCGGCGAAATCGGTTCGCCCAACACCGTGGGCCGACAGACCTGGATTGGACGCCGGCGCGCGGATCGGGATCTGAAGCTGTCCTGGATCACCCCCTGCGCCGAGCGGTGGTCCGGTTCGCGTTTGCGGATCTTCGCGGAAAACGAGCAGCGCGTCCAGACTTACCTCGCGCTCATCCACGGCGCGAAAGCCCTGCTCTATTTCGTCTATCCCTTCGTGCACGAAAGCACCCGGGATACCTTTGCCCGCCTGGCCACGGAAATGAAGGTGATCGGCCCGGCCTGCGTCGCGCCGGAGGTGGACCAAACCATCGCCTACTCCCCGATCGGCTTCGATCCGCACAGCAACCTCTTCCCGGACATCCAGGCGCGGATCATGAAGAATCCGGCCGGCGGCTATATCCTGCTGGCCGCGAACTACCGGCCCTACCCGGTGGACGCCCGGATCACGGTCTCGCTCCTGGAAAAGGGCGGACGGGTCCGCAAACTCTTCGTCCAGGGCGGCGAGCTCGCGATTGAAAACGGCGCGATCGCGGACCGCTTTGCCGCCATGGATACCCGGGCGTATGCCATCGACGGCGTCCCGGAAGCGGCGGCGCCTGTGGCGATTTCAGTCGACCTGTCGAGCCATCCGGAGAAGACCGATCGCTTCCTCGTCGCGACGGCCATACCCGAGGGGGGCTCCGGCCGAAAGAACATTCTGGCCAACCCCGGATTCGAACAGTGCAGCATTCCGGGCATGCCCGATTACTACCTCGACTTTCGCACCGCGAAAACGGCGATCGGCTACCGGTTCGGCGACAAGCGCGGCGATCCCCTCGTCGGCATCGAGACCAACAGCCCCTATGAGGGGAAGAATTGCCTTCGGATGAGCACCGGCTTTTTCCTCTTCTCCTCCAGGATCGCGGAACCGGCGCCGGCCACGTATGTCCTGTCCGCCTATGTGCGGGGCGCCGGCCAGGGAGGCCGCATCGGGTTCTACGGTCCCGTGGACAATCGAAAACCGTTCCCGCTCACGCCGGAGTGGCAACGGATCTCGACCACGATCCAATACCCCTTCAAGGGCGAAGGCGACATCTTCGGCTTTTCCATTAACGCGGACCAGGTCTGGATCGACGCCATGCAGTTGGAAAAGGGAACGAACACGACGGTATACGCTCCCTGATTCCGGTGAAAGCTCATGACACCACACGCTCGAACTGCTGCCAAAACCTGAAACGGTTGTGTTCAGTCGAGGCGCCTTCGCCCTGAACGACGGCGCCCTCGCCTGCCGGGTTCCGGAGGGGGCGGATCTGGCCGCCTTTTTTTCCGGACCGGCCGGTCGATCTCCGCCACCACGCGACCCATGGTTTCCTGGAAGCCACCCGCCCCGGGTCCTACGCCGTTCCCTTCCAACCCGGAACCTGCCGTCCCGGCGGCGGGCCGTAACAGTCACAAAAGTCCATGTTTATTCACAAATATCTTGTTGATTACGAACGGCATTCTTTTCAATATGAAAGTGATGGAACATTGTCCACGGAGGTCATCCCAAACACCGGAACGGGAGGAACGCTCATGAGACGAACAGCAAGGTCGGCGGGTATGGCGACGATCGTGTCGATGGCGGCGGCGGTCTGCGCCTGGGCCAACAATGTGACGGTGACGAACACGGACCTGAGAGCGCCCGCCTCGGGCAAGGTTGCGGTCCAATTTGACTTGTCCTGGGACAATTCGTGGCGTGACGCCGTGAACCACGACGCCTGCTGGTTGTTCGTGAAATATTCCGCCGATGGAGGGGCGACGTGGAACCACGCCACACTGGCCGCGAGCGGGACGAACCCGTCAGGTTTCAGCGACGGAAGCGGCACGAGTCTGGATATCATCGTGCCCGCGGACAAGATGGGCGCGTTCATTCAGCGGTCGGGCGAGGGCGTGGGTACGGTGGCGAATACGGGAGTGAGGTTGTCGTGGGATTTTGCCACCAACGGGTTGGACAAAACCCAGAACGCACGGGTCAAGGTCTTTGCCATCGAGATGGTGCATGTTCCGACGGGGAGTTTCTATGTGGGGTCGGGCGGAACGGAGACGACCAGTTTGACAGAGGGTCCCTGGACGACCGGTGCCACGACTCCCTTCCTGATCACGAATGAAGCCGCCATGCTTATCACGAACGCGGCCGGCTATCTTTGGGATTGCGGCACTATCCCGGGCGGTACGCTGGCCAACGAGTTTCCGAAAGGTTACGCCGCGTTCTACCTGATGAAGACCGAGATTTCGCAGCGACAGTATTGCGATTTCCTCAACACCTTGACCCGCGCCCAGCAGGCCGCGCGAGTCGAGACAACGAATGCCGACTACTTTGCCATGGGCAACAGCATATCCATTAAAAACCGAAACGGCATTCGCTGTCCGAGCGTCGTTCCCGCCGCGCCGGAACCGATCGTCTTCGGTTGCGACGGGAACGCGAATCAAACGTTCAATGAAACGAATGATGGGCAGTGGGTGTCGTGCAATTTCCTGAGCACGGATGACGGGATGGCGTATGCGGACTGGGCGGCGTTGCGGCCCTTTACGGAGCTGGAGTTCGAGAAGGCCTGCCGCGGCCCGCTGCCGCCGGTGCCGAACGAGTATGCCTGGGGCGCCACGAATCTGGTGCTGCCCACATCGCTGACCGACACGAACACAGCCTTCGAGACGCCAAGCCCGGGTCAGGCGAATTTCTTGGGCACGAGCGGTTCCCCCGCGGGGCCCTATCGTTGCGGGAGTTTCGCGCGATCCGATACGACCCGAACGAATTCGGGCGCCGGGTATTATGGGGCGCTGGATTTGTCCGGAAATGTGAATGAGCGCCCGGTGTCGCTTGTGGATGCGAACGGTCGCGCCTTTACGGGACAACATGGGGACGGGGCCTTGTCCGCGGCCGGCGCCGCGAACGTGTCCGCTTGGCCGGTTACGTACAGGTCCTCTCGTGGCGCGCAGAATTTACCCGCCGATTCCCGAACATCGGATCGCACCTACTACTCCTGGATGACGAAACGGTATGCCCACAGCGGATGGCGCGGCGCTCGGACAACTCCCTGAAAAACACAGGAGGAGGGCACCATGCATGCAAAAACGGCATTGGCTGTGACGGCGGTTATGGCCGCCTGGGTTATGAACGGACCCCTCATACGGGCCGCAAGCTATACAGGCGGCCTGGGTGACGGCTATGACGAGGACGCGATGACGAACGATGTTTATCTGAGCACTCTGGTCACGCTCTCTTCGGCCGAAAACCGGTCTTTTACCCGCGCCTACGCGCCGGTGTCGATCGGCACGATCACGATCGCCGACGATCCGGTCACGCCGGTTATCACTAGCGGAACGCTCGTGCTGTCCATTCCCGCGGGCTTCGGCATGACCTGGGACGAGACGGACACCACGGCAACCTTCGGGGGCTCGGCCGCAAGCAAGGCGAACACGACGGTCAGCTACGCGGGCTCGAACAAGAAGCTGCTGGTCGCCGTGACGAACGGTTTCAGCGCGGGCGACACCCTGGCCATCAGCGGCTTGTCCTTCAAGAACCACATTGGTTTCGGAACCACCCGGCTGGAACTGGACTATGACGACGACGGCATCACGGACGCGCTGGATGACAAGACCATCACGATCCTCGAGTTTTACACCGGCGGACCGGGTGACGCTTACGCGATGGGCCAGATGAGCCAGGACAATCGTTTGTATCGGCCCCCCGGCACGCTCTTTTTGATTCGTTAACCGCATAATCCGCGGGGTGTCGAAACCGGTCCGCGCCCCGCGACGGCCATCGTGTCCGGCAAAATCACATGGCAGGAGCGCTCATGCTTCCTCAAACACGCCGTCTCGCCGTCCTGTTGACCCTCCTGTCAATCCTTGCCGGAGGATGCCGCTGCATCACCCGGTCGCCGGACGCCGCTCCGGACGGGGCCGCCGCTTTGCCGGATTCCGTCACTGGCGGTGTGTTCCGGGCCTACGCCCGCTATTCCTACTACACCACGGAGCCGAAGGCCGAGGTGATCTGCGAAATCGGCCTCCCGGAGGCGGATCTTGCCGGATCGATCCTGGTCGCGAAAGGCCCGACTGGCCGGAAACTGGCGGCGACCAGGGATATCCGAACCCGGACGCTCCTGCCGATCCCGATCGCGCGGCTGACGCCGGGTCCTTGGACGGTCACCGTCGATTGGCAACGCCCGGACGGAACATCCCTGGCCCAGCGGGAGGCACCCCTGCTCAAGCGGCCGCCCAAGCCCGGCCGCGAGTGGAAAATCGACCGGGCGGACAAGGTGATTCTCAACAACGGCAAGCCGTTCTTCCCGTTCGGCATCATGATCAGATCCCGCTGCACCACGAACGAGGCGAACATGATCCGGGACGTGGCCGCCGCCGGGTTCAATTCGGTCGCACGTTTCGGATCAACCCCGCTTGGCCAAATCGGCGAATTGTTGGACATGGCCGCGAGCAACGGCCTGTACGTGGTGGATTTCCCGGACATGTGGCGATACAAGGCGGCCGAGGGAGAAGAGCCGGAGCCTTCCTGGCCCCCCGGCGAACCCTGGAGCCACGACGCCGTCGCCCGGATCCAGTGGGATTGGCGCATGAAACATGTCTGGCTGCCCGGCATGAAGCGGATCATGAACCACCCGAACCTGATGGCCAACTATTTGCGCGATGAGCCCCAGAGCGCCCGTCTCATGGCCGCCGCCATTCTGCGTTTCTACAAGGCGATCAACGAGCTGGACGGCTATCATCCCTCGCAGGTTCTCTACATCCCCCCGATCCCCGAGGGCGATGAATTCTCGAATAATTGCGATATCCTCGGAATCGATCCTTACTGGATTCCGGGCGGCGGCAAATCGGCCACCGACAATCCCCTGTGCGTGGACCGACACACCTGGCAGGCCCGCCAACGGGCCGACCGGGATCTCAAGATCGCCTGGATCACCCCCTGCGCCGAACAGTATTCCGTCACGCGAATGCGCCTGTTCGTGGAAAGCGAACAGCGCGTCCAGACCTACCTTTCCCTGATCCAGGGCGCCAAGGGGCTCCTCTATTTCGTCTACCCGTTCAAACACCAGTCCACCTACGACACGTTCGTCCGGCTCGGTCGCGAGATGAAAATCCTGGGGCCGGCCTGCGCCGCTCCGGACGTGCGCCAGACGATCCGCTACACCCCCGTCGCCTTCGAGCCGCGGAAGAACGTCTTTCCGGATGTGCAGGTTTCACTCAAGAAAAACCCGGCCGGCGGCTATATCCTGCTCGCCGCCAACTGGAAACCCTACCCCGTGGACGTCGTGTACCGGATTTCGCTCCTGGAAGAGTCCGGCGCGGTGTCCCTGCTCTTCGACCAGACGGCCGCCTTCAAGGTGGGCCGGCGCGGTTTTTCGGATACGCTGGCCGCCATGGACACGCGCGCCTACGCCATCGCGGGACCTTCCGAACTGAGCGAACCGGTCGAGATCGAGGTGTCCGTGACGGCCCATCCCGAACGGACCGATGCCTTTCTGACCGCCAAGGGGCTCCCCGACAGCGGGGAGCCGGGCAAGAAGAATATTCTCCGGAACTCGGGCTTCGAAGCTTGCAGCATACCGGGCATGCCGGACTACTACCGCGACATGCGGACTGTCGGGACCGGCCTTGGCTATCGCGTGGGGGACCCCCGCGGCGATTGCGGCTGGCGCGTGGACACCAATCGGCCCTTCGAAGGCAACCACTGTTTGCGCCTGGATGTCAACCGGGGCGCCACCACCTTCTTCCTCTTCGGCGTCTCCCCGAAACTCGACGAGCCGACCCCCTTCGTTTTTTCCGCCTGGTTGCGCGGCGATAACGCGCAAAACTCCACCTTTATGTTCTACGGCCCGGGCACCGACGGCAAACGCAAACCGCTCACCACCGAATGGCAGCGGTTTTCGCAGGTGGTCACCCTCCATCCGAAGGTTCCCTGGGCCGGGCACTACTTCGGCTTTTATTCGGGAACCACCGGAACCAATACCGTCTGGATCGACGCCATGCAGATGGAAAAGGGGACAAACCTGACGGATTACGCCCACTGAATAGGAGTTACCATGAGAGAAGCCATATGGGCCATCGCGATGATGACGGCGGCGGCGTCGATTGGCGACGAACTGGACGCCATTTTGAAACAGACCGACCAGCCCGCCGAACAGTTCGGCCTCCCGGCGCTGAGCGCCGTTCCGAAAGACATCCCGGATTTTCCAGGAAAAACGACACCCCTGGCGGATGCGTATCGCCCGGTCTCCCCCAACCCGCTGTTTCTGAGCGCGATGCCCGGCGTCCCCTGGCAGATCGACGCCTGCCGCTCGCGCTTGTCCATCCTGGTCACCGAACCCGTGGGACTGCTCCGGCTCAACCAGGCGGCGAGCCTGTTCTACGATTTTCCGGCCGGCACCGATCCGGGATCGATTCGCGTCATCTCCCCCAACGGACCGGAGGCGCCGGTCCAGGTTCGCGTGATCGATTCCGGCAAGCGTTCATTCGAAGTGGTGTTCCTGCTGGAGCGGATGGACCCCGGCGCCCAGATTCCCCTTTTCGTCTACTTCGGGGAAAAGCCTCCTGACCGTCCGCTCCCCCGCCCTCCGGACCCCTGCCTGCAGGCGCTGGATGGACCGTCCACCCTGCGGCTGGTCAACCACCGGCTCCAAGCCGAATTCACCAAGACGGCCGGTCGGGATCGAACCTATCCCGTCTGGCGGCTCGTGAAGCCGGCCGGCGCCGAATTCAACCAGATCAGCGCCTCGCCGATCGCGTTCAGTCCGCTCTATACCTCGAATTACTATTCCAGTTTCGACGGACCCGTTCCAGCGGGCGCGCAGATCAGGCTGCTCGAGGATGGTCCCCTGCGCAAGACGATCGCCTATGGGGGATGGGAGTCGGGTTACACGGTCAGTCTTTACGCGGGCTCCCCCGTGCTGCACATCGCGAATCCGTCCGGCCGCCAGCCCTGGGGATACTGGCTGCCGGGCGGCGACACGCTGAACGACGTCCTGTGCTACGAATGCGAAGAAGGCCTGAAGCGCATGCCGATCCAGTATACGGGGGGATACGATGCGAAATCGTATCGGTATGACGAGGTGAAAAAGTGGGTCCGGGAAGGCTGGTTCGCCCTGCTCGACGAGACCCGGCGGCAGGGGGTGGGCTGGTTCTTCGATCGTCCGAAAAGCCGCCTGTCGGTTCAAACGCTGGCGCATGGGTATTCGGTGACGGCCGCCGCGCCCGGCCAAACCGCCCTGTATATCGCCGGAACCGATTCCGCCGAGGACTGCCGGGAGGCCTATATCGCCTGGAAGTGCCCGCCCATCGTCACGACGGGGACGCTCCAACCCTTCACGCGGATCGAGCCGCGGGTTCCCCTGCTGGGACGGGAGTTTCTCCGGATGCACCTGTTGGGCGCGCGGTTCCACCCGCGGGACGATGGGGAGTCGGCGGCCCGCATCGTGGAAGAGGCGCAGGCGCTCGGGGGAAACTACCTGATCTTTTCGGACAGCCTGCTGA
Organism: uncultured Verrucomicrobiota bacterium; assembly: GCA_964609905.1. Classification (GTDB taxonomy): domain Bacteria; phylum Verrucomicrobiota; class Kiritimatiellia; order CAIKKV01; family CAIKKV01; genus CAZSUH01. The sequence continues at coordinate 7,337 of CAZSUH010000050.1, read as the reverse complement.
AAAGCCTCGAACCCTCGGAAGGGATGGACGGGAAACCGGCCCCTCCGCTCTTCGACGAGTTGATCCGCGAATGCCACAAGCGCGGCATGGGAATGGGCCACTTCCCGGGCCCGAAATTGAACGCGACCCTTCTGCGCGACATGGTCAAGCGGGGCGCCGATGCCGTGTGGCTGGCCGACGAATGGAGCTGGGGGCCGGGCGGCTACTATCCGTTCAACGAAGACCAGCGCCGGCTGTTCCTGGCCGGATCCTGGAACTGGAGCCACACGAACTTTTCCGCGGCGGAACGGGCGGATTTCAAAAAGCGGTATGGAGCCGAGATGCCGGACGCGATCAACAAGAAGGACGAACTGTCCGCGATTCTCGACGGCCCGGCCGACGCCGATGCCGGGGTGATCCCGGCGCCGGTCATGAACTCGGCGTTCGAGGGGCTGGCGTCGACCAACCTGGCGAATCCGTCGCAACGGGCCATGTTCCGCCTGTTGATGGACGCGTATAACCGCCTGATGGCCGATCTTTCGAAGGTGGCGCGCGAAAACAACAGCAACGTGTTCGTCACCGCCACCACCAGCCCCAACAACCTGGTCATCGGCCCCAACATGAAGGGTTTTCACGACCTGGAAACACTGGCCGACTCCTTCTCGTCGATCGCGCTGGACTTATACTCGAACGATGCGGGCTGGCTGAACAGCATGGTGAAATACGCGCGCGGCGCCCAGGGAAACCGGCGGCCGCTTTTCGTGATCGGCGGCTACTGCGGATGGGACAACCGGCGCATGGTGGAAAACAACCTGAATTTCCAGGTGATGTGCGGCGCCAACAGCCTCTGCTACTTCGCGTTGGACCGCATCTGCTCGCCCTGGCCCGGACTCGGGGCCCGGGATGCGTTCGATCTGTTCGCGCATACCGGGCTGGACGCCTTCGCGGCCCGGGCGTGGCCCCTGGAATTCGCGGGCGTGCTCCGGGACCGGGACGCCTTTTTCGCCGGCATGGAACGGGGGGAAACCCAGGCGCCGGGAGGCGTGGGAAGCCGCTACGAAGCCTCGATTTTCCAGTTCGTCCGCGCCTTGAGCTGGATCCCGGCCAATGTCATTTCGGCCAAACATCTGAAAACGGAACTGGGCTATCCCTACAAGGTGATCCTCGTGCCGAACAATCCCACGCTTTCCGAGGCGAATGCGGCGTTGCTTCGCGATTATGTCGTGGCGGGGGGCAGCCTGATTCTGGACGGGGCTTCCATTCGCGCCCCCCTGATGTCCGGCCTGGCCAAGGTCGCCGCGGTTGGGAAACCGGTGACGGAAAAGATCGCGTTGAGCGGGACTCGCGAGCCCCTGGACGGCTGGTCCGCCAAACTGACCGCGTTTCGCCAACCCATCAAAGCCGAAGCCGATGCGACCGTGCTGGCCGTCCTGGAAAACGGGGAGCCGGCCATTACGCTGGCGCAAGCCGGCAAGGGGAAGGTGATCGTGGCCGCCCCCGGTCTCACGGGCGCCTGGGGCACCGGGAAAAACGAGGCGGCGGCCCTCCGCCGGCTCGCGGAATATGCCGGCGGCGGGCTTCCCGTCCGCGTGGAGCCGGCCGACGCTCCCGTATTCACCACCGTGCTCACCGACGGCGAACGCTACGTGATCGGCATCTATTGCGCCGCCGCCCAACCCCTGGATAACCTGGCACTGGTCCTGACCGGCTTCCCGCCCCAGCTGAACCGGATGATCAGCCTGCGGTCGGGCCGGACCCATCTGATCACCGGCGGACGGGCATCCGGGATCTCGCTTCAACCCGATCGCGTCGACTTCTTCCTGACGCCTCCCCCGGCGATTCCGGCCTCCAAGGAGCAGACGACCAAGCCGGTCAACCAGTCGCTGCACCCGGGCTTGTCTTTTCTTTCCGGAACGGCGCCCTAGCTCCCTTCGTTTCCGCGTATCCGGCGAAAGTCCCGCGGGGATTTTCCGGTCAGGCGGCGCGTCAGACGCGCGATGTATCCCGCATCGCGGTAGCCGCAGTGCGCCGCGACTTCCTCGACCGTCATGTCGGTCTGTTGCAGCAGCAGCAGGACATTCTGCATGCGCACCCGGTTGATGTATTGAATGGGCGAAACGCCGGTCGCGCTCCGGAAACGCCGGGTCAGGACGGATCGATGCGCATGGCAGTCGGCGGCCAGGCCGGAGACGCTCAAGTCGCGATGGCTCCAATCGCGGTGAATGCGTTCCAGAATGTCGTGAATGAACGAATCGGCCTTGCCGTGCCGGCAGGCCGAAGCCCGGATCAGAATCTGGATGGCCAGGGAACTCGCCTCCCGCTCTCCCTCCTTGGTCGGACGGCGGATGGCCCGATCCAATTGGCGGAACAGCTTTTCCGGGCATGGACCGGCGTTATAGACGCCCGCGTCCAGCCCCAGCGAGACCGTCATCGCTTCCGACAGCGGGCCGTCGAACGTGACCCAGCGGACCTCCCAGGGCGGGGACGTCACGAACCAGTTATGCAGCATGCCGGGGAGATAGACGGCGATCTGGCCCGCCTTCAGGGTTCGCGCCTTGCCGTGAAAAAACAGCGTGCCGGCCCCCCGTATGCACCAGAACAGTTGCACGAACGTATTGGTCCGGATCGCGCAGGTGAACGGCCGGACAAACCGGTAATGGCCGGCCGATCGGGCGCCGATCGGGACATGCGCCGACGGCGCCTTCATAGGCCGCATTAAATCGTAGAAGATGGCGCGTTTCATCGACAGGCTCTCCGTCGTCGAACCGGTGTTCCCTCCGCAGTTTCCCATCGCGCTCAATTATTGAACCTCGCATAATATAGTTAATCAATGTCAAAAAAGAAAGAGCCTGGCCTTCTTTTCGGGCTTTTTTTAAGGCCGGCCACCCGGGGCAGCGTCCAGAGTCCAGTCGCCCGCGCTTATGGGGCCGCGTAGATCAACCGGATATCGATCGCCCGGAAAGGGGAATCCATCCGGAAGCGGGACGACTCGAAAACAGGGCGGATTCGTTGCGCCTGAACATCGCCGGAGGCGCCATACCCCTCCCGGGGAATGCCCAGCCAGTTCGTGTCCATCCGGTGATTGCCGTTGCCGTCATGGAGAACGCCCACCGCGTAGTCCCCGAACGGAATGCCCGCGAATTCGACGACAGCCGTGTTATTCCTGATGTCCGCCGAAGCGATCCGGAAGGCCGTGTTCGTGTTGTCCGGAAACCCACGGGCCGCGCAAAACAGCGTGACCCGCGCCTGGCCGCGATCGTCACGGAAGCCGTGCATGCGGATGGTCAGCACCCCCGTTGACGGTCGCGCGGCCCCCGCGGCATCGGGCTCCAGCGCCAGAGCGGATATCGCCATGATAGCAGCCAGTCCCGCGGCCGCGCCTCCAAGCGCGGTTTCGATCCGGCGCCGGGCGGACATCCTGGTGAGCGCGGCCGACGGATTCATGAGGGATCCTCTCCCGGCACCCGGTGCGGATGGCCGGGCACGGCCGGCATGCTGAACCGGATCAGGACGTTGGGCAGCATGATGTTTGGACTCGGCATGACAATGCCGGATTATGCTTGAACTCGGCATGACAATGCCATTAAAATTTCCAGCGTAAAAGACGCGCACGGACGGAGTAAGGCGGCGGCGTTGATCCGGCAGGTGGTTAAGGAGGTCTTCCATGGCGGGTTCTTCAGTCGCGAAACATGTGGTCGTGATCGGCGCGGGACCGGGCGGATTGACGGCCGCCATGATCCTGGCCTTTCGCGGGTTCCGGGTCACTGTATTCGAGGCCCGGGACAGGGTCGGCGGCCGCAACGCGGAAATCCGGCTGGGCCCCTATGTCTTCGACACCGGGCCCACCTTCCTGATGCTCAAGTCGATTCTCGAGGAGGTGTTCCGGGAGGCCGGCGCCAACCTGGACGACATGCTGAAGGTTGCCTCGCTCGATCCCATGTACCGGCTGCAGTTCCATGATCGGCATATCGATCCCACGACGGATACCGAAGCCATGATGCGTGAAATCGAGCGGGTGTTCCCGGGGCGGAGCGGAGGCTATGCGCGCTTCCGCAGGCGGGAGAAGGTCCGGTTCGAACGGCTGTTCCCCTGCCTTCAGAAATCGTACCACCGCGCGGCCACCCTGCTGCACCCCGACATGCTCCGGGCGATTCCCCACTTAGCGCTGGGACGGAGCCTCTTCGACGTCATGCAGGGCTATTTCGTCGAGGAGCAACTGGCTCTTTCCTTCACCTTCCAGGCCAAGTATCTGGGCATGTCGCCCTGGGAATGCCCGGGCGTCTTCTCCATGATCCCCCACATCGAGCATGCCTTCGGCATTCAGCACACCGAGGGCGGGCTGAGCCGGATCTCCGACGCCATGGCCGCGACCGCCGGGCGCCACGGAGCCGCCATCCGTCTTTCCACGCCGGTCCGCCGCATCAACGTCCGAGACCGCGCCGCCACGGGCGTGGTCCTGGAGAACGGCGAGGTCGTGGAGGCAGATGCCGTCGTGATCAACGCCGACTTCGGCTACGCCGCCACGCACCTGTTCGAGCCGGGCGTGCTCCGCCGCTACACGCCAGCCGCGCTGGACCGCATGCGCCTCTCCTGCTCCACCTTCATGCTGTATCTGGGCATCGATCAATCCGTCTCCACGCCGCACCACCTCATTGCGTTTGCCGACGACTACCGCGGCAATGTGGACTCCATCTTCCACGGGGGAAAACTGGTCCGGGACGTGTCGGTCTATGTCCGGAACGCCTCCGCCACCGACCCCACTCTCGCGCCGCCCGGCCATGCCGCGCTCTACGTCCTTGTGCCGGTGCCCAACACACGCGCGCCCATCGACTGGGCCCGGGAGCGGGATGGGTTTCGCGAGACGGTGCTGGATGCGCTCGCCGCACGGGCCGGGCTGGGCGACCTGCGGCCCCACATCCGGGCGGAAAAGATGATCACCCCGGCCGACTGGGAGAACGAATACCGGGTCTATCGGGGGGCCACGTTCAACCTGGCGCACAACATCGGCCAGATGCTCTACCTGCGCCCCCGGAACAAGTTCGAGGAGCTGGATCGCTGCTACCTGGTCGGCGGCGGCACCCACCCCGGCAGCGGCCTGCCCACCATCTACGAGTCCGGCCGCATCGCAGCCAATCTGCTCTCGCGGGCACACGGCGTGTCGTTCGACTCCGCTAACCTGGAGGTTTAGCCCGGTGTCCGTCCGCGCCCCGACCCCATCGCCATCTCTAAGACTCTCTGTCCGGATTCAGGCCGATTTTCTCTCTCTGAAAAATGGTTAACATCTCCCCCTGAGGCGGCCTTGACCATCTAACGTTCTGGGTCTGGCTGCGAGCCCTGCGAGCTAGCCAGCAGCCAGTTGGCTCCAATCATTCAGGAGGTTCAAGTTGCTGCTTGTCCGATCCAGAAACCACGAATGAACACCAATCAACACGAATCCCTGCGCGTGACGATCTTCCCGCATGATTGTTTTTGCGGGGCCGCCCCGCACCCCCGTCCTGTGGCGCGCTTCGCGCTTCCCCATCTCTTGATTCGTGTCGATTCGTGTGGATTCGTGGTTGCCTTCGTTTTGTTAGCCAACGATTGTTGTAGACATATGCGTAACAATAAGACACTTTAAGTGCCTTAAGAGTAACGATAGTTTCATTTACGGCATTGTGTGCGCAGTGGGAGAAAGGAGAACCGGGTGTGTCCATGGGGATGTATGCTCGCGTGCTCTTCTCTCTCGGCATGATTGAGCGACTCGCTGCGCTCGCGGACGTGAGGAATGATGACCTCGGGCTGATGCTTGAGGAGGAGAAACTTCCGGCACGTATCCGCAACTCGTCAAAAGGGAAGAGGGACGAGGCATGAGCGAGACCGTTTATGTCTATGTCGATCTGGACGGCGAGGCCTAATCGATACCGATGGTGGACTGGCGATACCGAAGCCATGGTGCGTGAAATCGAGCGGGTGTTCCCGGGCTCTCTGGTGAACAAGCCGCCTCTGGTTAACAGGTTCGTCCGTCTCGGACCCCAGCGCCATTTAGAACCTTCGCGGGCGCAGGACCGCGCCTCACTCTGCCGTGTTGATCGCGCTTGCGTCAGATCCAGCACGGTGCTATATTCTTACTGGTAAGACAATAGAGAGGGAAGGTATCGTCATGAATACCGTCGCAACAACACGGATGTCGTCGAAGGGCCAGGTCGTGATCCCGGAGGAGGTGCGCAACAGCCTGGGGCTTGAGACCGGCACGCAATTCATCGTGATGGGCGAGAACGATGTGGTCATCCTGAAGACCATCTCGCCGCCTTCGATGTCGGAGTTCGACACCATCGTAACCCGCGCCCGGCGGCAAGCCAAGGCGGCCGGTATGAAGCCGTCGGACATCGCTCGTGCCATCGCCAAGGTGCGGGGCCGAGCGTGAACGTCGTCCTGGACACCAACGTCTTCGTCGCGGGGGTCTTCTTCTCGGGGCCGCCCGCCACGATCCTGCGCGCTTGGCGCGAGGGCCGCATCACGCTCGTGGTGTCGCCGCCGATCATGGATGAATACCGGCGGGTGATGCATGAACTGGCCGCGCAGTTCCCGGCTGTCGATCCCGGTCCACCCCTGGAACTATTGGCTGTCCATGCGCGACTGGTGGAGGCTCCACCCCTGCCCGAAGCCGTCTGTACGGACCCGACGGATGACATGTTCCTGGCCTGCGCCATCGCCAGTGACAGCCGCGTCGTCGTCAGTGGCGACAAAGCGCTGCTGCGCACGTCCGGCTACCGGGGTGTCGAGGTCATCACGCCTCGCGCCTTCTTGAGCCATATCTGAACAGGTAATCCCAGCGGTTCGGAAGGACGTTATGGCGGATAAGCCGACCATCCGTTAGACGCCACCTACAGAGACACGGCGAACTGGAAGAATCCCGAGGACGTGTTTAACCCCGGCCATGAGGTTCGGCCAGGGTTCGTCCCGGCCATCCGGTTTGCATTCTGAAAACTGGTTAACAGCGCATGCTTCGCGAGCGGGCGGCGGCACCCCGTTGCTCAGAAGGGCTCACGCCTGACACGGACGTAACAGTTTAGCCCGTTTTACCGAGGCGAAACCGCGGACCGGCAATCGAACGCTGACGTGAGGATGCCATGCCTTTAAAACACCGAGCGGGAACATATCGACGCGTTTTGCCACGTTTCGGCCAGATATTCCCGAGCGGTAAAATATCAGTTGACGGGACGCCAAAGTCGTGGGATATTACCGATCGGGAATTATGAAGATGAAAACCACAGAACAGCTCGGTACGGCCATCCGAACACGGCGGAAGCAGTTGAAGATCACTCAGAAGGAACTGGCCATGACCTGCGGCACAGGGCTGCGGTTCATCGTCGATCTGG
>CAZSUH010000049.1:0-21447 GCA_964609905.1 uncultured Verrucomicrobiota bacterium | reverse complement strand
AGGCCGTGCTCTTCAAGGCGTTCGGCGATGTGGACGCCTGGCCCGTGCCGCTCGATCGCTGCCGGATGGGCGGCGCGGATACCGGCAAAACCGATCCCGCGCGCGTCATCGACGCCACCGCCGCGCTGGCCGGAATGTATGGCGGCATCAACCTCGAGGATATCGCCGCGCCCGCCTGCTTCGAAATCGAGGACAAACTCGACGCCATGCTCGATATTCCCGTGTTTCACGACGATCAGTGGGGGACCGCCGTCATCACCCTGTCCGGCGTGATCAACTACTCGCGTCTGGCGGCGCGCGACCTGCCCGAACTCCGCGTCGTCATCAACGGCGCCGGCGCGGCCGGCATTCGCATCTGCGAAATGCTGAAAGCAGCGGGCTGCTCCCATGTCACCTTGTGCGATTCCAAAGGGGTGATCCGGACCGCGCGCGCCGAACTGACCGGCAAGAAGCGGGAGCACGCCGTCGAAACCACCGCCGCCACGCTCGGCGAGGCGCTCAAGGGCGCCCATGTCTTCATCGGCGTCTCCGCGGCCGATTGCCTCAAGCCCGCGGAGTTGAAAGCCATGGCCCCCTTCCCCGCCGTGTTCGCCATGGCCAACCCGGACCCGGAAATCCACCCCGAACTGGTCGCGCAAGTCATGGGCCGGGAGCCCTACGTGATGGCCACCGGCCGCTCGGATTACGCGAACCAGATCAACAACGTGCTCGGGTTCCCGTTCCTGTTTCGCGGCGCATTGGACGCGCGCGCCCGCACGATCAATCTGGAGATGAAAAAAGCGGCGGCCCAGGCGCTGGCGAGTCTCGCCCGCGAGCCGGTGCCCGGCTATGTGAGGGAGCTCTACGGCGAGCCGGAACTGGCGTTCGGCCGGACGTACATCATTCCCAAGCCGTTCGACCGCCGGCTGTTCGAAGCCGTGCCCGCCGCCGTGGCCGAGGCGGCGGTGGCCTCCGGAGCCGCCGAACCCGGCTTCAACGTGAACACGTATCGCGCCGTCTTGCGCGAGCGGAACGCGAAACGCACGCTCGGCGAGCGCGATTAACACGTGATCCCGGGCGCCCGCGCCGCGCTCAGGGCGCCGGCGCGACGACGGCCTCATTCGTGTTCGCCGCGGCCGGCGGCGTGTTGGTGGCAACAGGCGGAGGCGCCGGCACGGCGACGTCGGCCGGCTTGTCGGGCGCATCCTGAAAGTCGGAAACCACCAGCCAGGGACGGTTATCTCGCGTCACCAGTTCGCCCTTCACCAGCAGCTTGCGGGTTTTGGGCGTCGCGGCCATCGCGGTTCCCTTTTCATCCAATTCCACCGCAAACAGTTTGTCGTCCGCCACCAGGCGGACCGCCCGCGCCTCGCCCTGCTCGCCGCGCAACACCCGCACGTAGCCGATCCATTCGGAAGGGGGCGGAGACTCCGCCACATCCGACACCGTTCCGGTCGGGGCCACCGAGAGGAGTGTCGTCGGCTCGGCCGGATTCTGAGCCTGCGCGGTTATCCCAGCGGCACAAACGATCGCCAGCCAACCTGAAATCTTTTTCATGGAAAACACTCCTGCTTGATGAAGGTTGTGGCATGGTACCCCATCCCCAACCCCGCGCGCAATACCGGACTCTCCCCCAAGGCGAAGCCGGCGAAAATGTCGCAACGCCCTTTCCTTTCCGCCGTAAATCCGGTAGGCTTCCTCCCGATGACCATGAAAAACGAAGCCGTCTCGTCCCCTTTTCCCGAGCCGTTGTCCGGCGCCACCTGGCCGTTCGCCCTGCTTCTCGCGCTGTTCGCGGCCGGCCTCCTCGCCATCGTGCCAAGCTACCATGCCTATTTTTTCGGCGACGAACACTTCTACACCGACAGCGCCATCCGCATGAGCCAGACCGGACAATACCTGACCCCCGTCTATGCCGACGGCGCGCCCCGCTTCAACAAACCCGTGCTGACCTATTGGGCGATTCTCGCCTCCTTCCGCGTGTTCGGCATCTCCATTCTTGCTTCCCGCCTGCCCGCTCTCCTCGCCGGCCTCCTTGCCCTGATGCTGACCGGCCGCCTCGCCGCCCGGCTTTTCAACTCGCACGCGGCCGCTTTCGCCGCCATGCTGGTGCTCGCCTCCAATCCGCTGTTCATCAGCGCCGCCATGCGCGCCACGCCGGACATCCTGCTTGTTCTTTCCAGCCTGCTCAGCCTGTCCGGTTTCCTCGGCCTTCTGGTCGAGGACCGGCCCGCTCGTGTGGACGCCTGGGCGGCCTATCTCGGCGCCGGCCTGGCCGTCTCCGCCAAGGGCATGCTGGGCTTGCTGATTCTCCTCTTTGTCGCGCTTTTCGTCCTGGCCCGCCGGGACCGCCGGGCGCGAGTGCGGGCCTTGTTCCACCCGCTTCCCATGCTCGTGGGGCTGATCCTGGCGCTGGGCTGGTTCGCCGGCGTCTATCTGCGTTTCGGCGACCTCGCCATCCGGGGATTTTTGGATGACCAGGTGGGAACCCACCGGGCCGCCCGTTCCATCGGCAAGGTGGGCACGAACCTGATTCAATACACGTTCGGCCTGATCCCGCGTTTTTTCCCCTGGTCCATCCTTCTCGCCGCCGCCGCCTTCGTCAACCGCCGCGCGCTCCAATCCGCCCTCACGGCCCGCGCGTCCGTCTTCCTCTTCCTGGGCGCCTGGTACGTCCTGTTGGTGCTCGTTTTCTCCCCCAGCAGCATGACCCGCCCCCGTTACCTGCTGCCCGCCTTTCCACTGCTCGCCGTCGCCGCCGCCGGCTTGCTCCCCGCCGCCCTTGCGCTTCCGGCCGTGATCCGGCTGACACGCAACCTGCTGAAACTCGTGATCGTGCTTCTCGCGGGCACGGGTCTGGCGCTGGCGGGCGCGGCCCTCTTCCTGGCCATCCCCCGCCTGACAATGGCCGCCGCCTGTTTCGCGGTCCTGGCCATCACCCTGGCCGTCGGTCTTCGCCGCGCCACACCCAACCGCCTGGCGATCCTCCTTGCCGCAGCGAGTTTCGCCACGTTTTGGGCATTCCTGGCCACCGTCCGGCCCGCCTTTCCCTCCATCCCCGCCTACGACTTGGTGTCCGTGTTGCGGGAGGCCGGCCATGATCGGGTGTTCCTCCCCCACCAGACGGCGGAGCTGACCCGCGAGCAAAACAACCTGTACAAGGAGAAATTCGCCAGCCAGGTGCGGATCATCTCGGGCGGATCCATCCGCGTGGAACGGCGCGCGATCCCGCACTACCTGGCCCGGAACAGGCCCGTGATGCCGATGATCTGCGCGGGATCTGACGTCGACCTGTTCCCCGCCAACCGCTTCGCCGCGGTTCGCGCGGGCCGTTCGTTCACGGCCAACATCCGTTTCGCCGATCTCCGCCGCCTGGCCGCCGAGCCGGACAAAACCCGCGCAATCGACCGCCTCGCCTGCCCGTATTACATTATCTTTCCCAGACCGGGCAACCAACCAACGCCGATGCCGAAAGAAACGCCGCATGGCCACTAACACCGTGCCCCTCCTCCCCGCGGAAACGATCGCCGACCAAGTACAAGCGGCTTGGACGCCCATGCCCGGCACGACATCGTGCCCCACGCCCGGCTGGCGTTATCCGCATTTCTCCTTCTGCATCTGCTCCTGCGCCTCGGCGCCAACCCGCCCGACGCGGATGCGGAACGCACAAAGGGCGTCAATTCAAGGAACGCATTCTGCGCTTTTTCGGCATCGCCTGAATCGCGCACAAGAGCGCGCACAAGAGCGGGAGAAAGGTCTTGCGTTTTGCTTGATTCCCGTCACAATAAGGGAAGCATAAAGGTGTTATATTGAGTGATGAACATCGCGCGTGTCATGGCCCTCTGTTCCGTTGCCGTGTTTTCGGCCTTCCCAAGCCGCGCTGAAACCGTCCGCAACGGCAACGAGTTCGCGCTCGCTTACGCGCGCGCCGACGCGTTCGGCAAGCCCGCCCTGCGCAAGGAGGCCGAAGGCCGGCTCTTCACGTTCCGCTTCCTCAAGGTCGTGCGCATCGAAACCAACGCCGCGCCAGGCGGTCTGCCCGTGCTCCACACGCTCGAACCGTCCTCCGGCTTCACCGTCGTTCTCCATCCCCAGGGACGCGTCTCCCGCCAGGTGGTCGCTGACGTGGCCACGAACGACCACGTCGTGGTCAACGGCCGGTTGGCCGCCATCGAGCCGGCCGCCAACACGTTCGTCATCCACCCCGCAGTGCTCCGTTCGAAGGACCGCGACGCCCCCAAGGGCGAAAAGGAACTGCTCTACGAAATCGACCCCACCGCCGTGAGGTAACCATGACGATCGGCGCCCGAATCCTGATTCTCTCCACCGTCTTGGGCCTGCTCCTGTCCCCCCCGTCCGCGCCCGGCTATGTCCTCTTTCCGGGAGACGGTTCCGACGAACCCGGCTTCGTGGCCCCCGCCATCGGCAAGCCCCCGCCTCCGCCGCCGGCGCACATGGCGTCCGCCGAAACCTACATTCCCTACCCTCCGCCGCCCGTCGCCCCCCAGGCACGATCCGAAAAAAAGAAGCCGCCGGCCCCGCCCGTCATGTTCACCAAACTGACCTCGCCTCACGGGCCGGTGGATTGGGGCACCCGGCCCAACGATCTGAACAATTTGCTGAAAAACATGAAGGAAAACATCAACGTTCACTTCACCTGCGAAGTCAAGGCGCTAGGCGAGGTGGACCTCGACCCCGACCACAACCCGATCCTGTATCGCACGGGCCATTTCCATTTTTCCTTCACACCCCAGGAGCGGGAGCGGCTCCGCCAATACCTGCTCGCCGGGGGCATGTTGATCCTCAATACCGGCATGGGCTCGAAACCCTTCTACGATTCCGCCATTCGCGAATTGCAGGCCATCTTTCCCGAATCCCCGCCCCGCCGCCTCAGCCCTGATCATCCCGTGTTCCATGCCTACTACGACCTGAACCGAGTCGACTACCGCTCAGGCGTCCGCAAGGCCGGGTATGGCGGCGCCGAGCCTTGGTTCGACGGCGTCAGCATCGGCTGCCGCACCGTGGCCATCGTCTCGCGCTGGAGCATGGAGATCGGCTGGGACGCGATCGAGGACGACAGCCTCCAGGGATATTCGATCGAATCCGCGCGACAACTGGGCGTCAATCTGATGTCGTATGCCGTTGCCGAACGCGCGTGGGCCAAGGGCGCTGCCAACGCCATCCGTCTTCTCGACGCCTCCGCCCCCTCCATGGGCAAGATGAGCCTCGCGCAGGTCGTCTATGACGGCGAATGGAAAACCCGGCACGCCGGCCTTTCCATCCTGCTCAACCAGTTTAACCAGAAAACCGAAATCCCCGTGAAATTCGCCCATGCCGAAATGCGGCTCACCGATCCGCGCCTGTTCGACAGCCCCCTGCTCTACATGACGGGTCATGAGGATTTTACGCTCAAGGAAGAGGAGGCCGCGGCCCTGCGCGAGTACCTGAAACGCGGCGGTTTCCTGTTTGCCGAGTCCTGTTGCGGCCGTAAAGCCTTCGATGCCGCCTTCCAGCGCGAGATCGCGCGCGTGCTCCCAGGCGTGCCGCTCGCGCCGATTCCGGTGCGCAACGCCCTGTTCACCCTGCCCAACCCACTGGCTTCGGTCGGCGTCACGCCCGCTCTCGCCGCGCAGTTGGGCAACCGGAATGCGACGGAGCCGAACCTGATGGGCCTCGAGCTCGGCGGCCACTATGCCGTCGTCTACAGCCCGTACGGCCTCGCCGGCGGCTGGGAACTCTCGCAAAGTCCCTATGCGTTCGGTTACGATGACGCCAGCGCCATGAAAGTCGGCGAAAATATCCTGATGTATGCGATCACCCAGTAAACGCCCCGCCATCCTCCTGCTTCTCCTGGCGCTCGCGCTCCCGGTCCTGGCGGCCGATCCGGATGAAGTCCTCTTCGGCCGCCTGTTCCGCCTGCACCTGAACACCGCCACGGGCGACGTCGCCGTCGCCGACCAGGCCGGGCAAACCGCCGCCGCTCTGACGCCGGGTACCTACCGCGCCGCCGCGCGTGCGGTGCAGGCCTGGCGCCTTCTCCGCGCCGGCCAGACCGGCGAAGCCCGCGCTGTCTACCAGGCCATGCTCGACGACCCGGCCACCCCGGCCGCCCCGGCCGAGTTGGCGCGCCGCTGGCTCACCCGACTCGACCGCGAGGACGTGCGCGCCGCCTTGCAACAAGACTGGGCCCGCCACATCCGCTACCCCGACACGCTCGACGCGCTGCCCCCGCCCCACCCCCCCCTGAAAGACCGCTGGAACTCCCCCTGGTTCTACAAGAGCCGCTCCCTGAAGCGATTGAACGCCACCGCGCAACGGTATGAACTGCAAAGCTCGCGGCTCGGAACCGATTCCGATCTCGCCGCGGCCCTGGCCCGGCCTTGGCCGGCGGAACTTCCGTTCCGCCCGCTCCGCGTCTCCGCCGCCGCGGGTTCCACGCCGGTCGTCACCTTTGAAACCCTCGGCCAAACGCCACCCCAAACCATGACGTTCTCCGAGGGAAAAGCATGGAACGGCTTCGTGCTCCTCTCGGTCGGCCCCCAGGCGCTTCTCATCGCAAACGGCGATTACGTTTTCCTTCCCCTGAAACCCGGAACCTGACATGTCTCGTGGAATCGCATCCTTCCTCTCGCCCGCGGAGTTGCATCGGCTCGGCCGGCTCACGCTTCAATCCCGCTCCGTCGTGGAAGGCAACCTCGCCGGCCGTCATCGAAGCCCCCTCAAGGGCGCCAGTTCCGAGTTCGCCGACCACCGGTCCTATTTTCCCGGCGACGATCCCCGCCACATCGACTGGAAGGTCTTCGGCCGCACCGAACGCTATTTCGTCCGGCGCTACGAGGAGGAAACCAACCTGCGGGTCTACCTCGTCATCGACCACAGCGCCTCCATGGGCTACGGCTCGGGCGCGGCCTCCAAATACGCCTTCGCCTGCCGCCTGGCCGCCGCCATCGGCTACGTGGTGCTGCGCTCCAAGGATTCCGTGGGACTCTATCTCTACAGCGACACCGTCACCGCTGCCCTCGATGCCCGCAACTCGTTCCGCCATCTCGATCATCTGCTCGGCGTGCTGGCCGGCCAGAAACCCGGCCGGGCCACGGCCACCGCCGCCACGCTCAACCGGGTGGCCGAATCGGTCCGCAAACGGGCGCTTATAGTCATCTTTTCGGACCTGTTCGACGAGGGCGAACCCCTCCGCCAGGCGCTCGCCCACTTCCGCAAACAACACCACGATGTGATCCTGTTTCATGTCCTCGACCCCGCGGAAATCGATTTTCCATTCGTCAAGGGCGCGGAATTCGAGGATCTGGAGTCGGGCGAACGCCTGCCCGTCGACCCCCGCCGGCTCGCGGCCGATTACCGCCGCGTGTTCGCCGAGTTTCTCGACGCCTGCCGCAAGCCCTGCGCGGAACTCCATATCGACTACCGCCTCGCCCGCACGGACCAGAGCGCCGAGCTCTTCGCGCGGGCCTACCTCGAAGAACGCACACGCCTCTCCAAGTGACCTGAACGATGTGGACTTTTCTCGATTCCGTTTTTCTGTGGGCCGGCTTCGCGGCCCTGCTGCCGCTCGTGCTGCACCTGTTGCAGCGCCGCCGGGTGGTGCGCGTGCCGTTCAGCACGCTTCGCTTTCTCCAACTGGCCGAAAAAAAATCGACCAGCCGCATTCGGCTCGAAAACGTCCTGCTCTGGCTCCTCCGCACGCTGCTCGTGCTGTTTCTCGTCCTGGCGTTCGCCGGTCCCGTGATGCGCGCCGCCGGACTCGGAAACTGGGCCGGCGTCTCCCGCCGCGATATCGCCATCGTGCTCGATCATTCGGCCAGCATGCGTTACGACTCCGGCCTGCTCAAGGTCTGGCCCTCCGTCGTCCAGACCGCCGCCGACCTGGTTCAGGATCTCAACCCCGGGGACCGCGTCACCCTTTTCCTCGCCGGCGATGGTCCAACCCCCCTGATCGAACTGCCCAGCGGCGATCACGAGCTGGCCCTCTCGCTGCTCCGCGCGCAGGAACCCGGCGCCGGCATCGCCCGCCTCAAGCCCGCCTTTCGGGCCGCATGCGACTCGCTGAAGGATTCCGGCAGCCGCGAGCGGGAACTCTTTTTGCTGACCGACGGCCAGGCCCTTTCATGGTCCGATTTCAAGGCGTCGGACGACCCGTGGAAGCCGGATCCCAAGATCGCGCTCTTCGCGCTGCTCGCCGGCGCCGATGCCCCTGAAAACGCCTATCCCCTTTCCCTCGAAACCGATCCTCTCCTGGTTCGCGCGGGCCAGCCGGCGAAACTGAAAACCACGATCGGCTTCAGCGGAGCCGCCCGCGCCACGTCGGTTTCGCTCCTGGTCGACGACCGCGAGGCGGCGCGGCGCACCCTCGATCCCATCGGAGGCGTCCATCAGGAAATCCTCTTCACCCTTCCTCCGCTGGAGGAGGGTCGCCACGCGGTGCGGGTGGAACTGCCGCCCGACTCCCTGGCGGCGGACGACACGTTCCACGCCGTCGTTGTGGCTCGCGCCCAGCTTCCGGTGCTCGTGGCGGGCCGGCCCTCGGACCTCTTCTTCCTGACCCGCGCGCTTAATCCCGGCTCCGCCTTCTCGGCCCTCGACGTCAAAATCGTCGGCCCCGAGGCCCTCGAAAGCGAGCGACTCGCGGACTATGCCTGTCTCTTTCTCGCCAACGCCGTGCCCCTGCCGGGGCAGTCGCTCCTGGCCCTGGAACGGTACATCCGAAGCGGCGGCGTGGCGGCTCTTTTCCCCGGCGATCGCGCCGCCGCGGCCGACTACGCGGCCTGGTCCTGCCTTCCCGCCAAACCGCTTGGCGTTTATGAACATCCGCCCCGGGATTCGGCCCGCCTGCTCCGCCTGCTCCGGCCCGACGACCCGCTTTTCGCCGGCCTCCGCCTTCCGCCCGGCGCCACGCCGGCCGTATCCCTCCAGCGCCGGCTGGCGTTCGGCCCTCTGGAAAAAGAGGCCGAAACCGTGATCGGCATGGGCGACAACGAGCCCTTCCTGATCGCGCGCTCGTTCGGCCGAGGCCGCATGCTGCTCTGCGCCGTCAGCGCCGATCGCGCCTGGAGCACCCTGCCGCTGTCCCCGTTTTTCCCGCCCCTCGTCCACCGCATCGCCCTCTTCGGCACGGGTACATCCACCGGACGGTTGTTCGTCTTCCCCGCTTCGCTTCAGGATGTGAGCGATTGTTTGGGTTCCCTCGCCGACGAGATCAACCTGCTCGCTCCCAACGGCGCCATGCTCCCCGTCCGGCGAAGCCTGGAGGACGGCCGCGAGTTGCGCCTGATCGAGAACCTGATACAGACCGGCCTCTACCGCCTGGAAGCCGGCAACGAACCCGTCCTGGCGGTCAACCTGCCGCGCGCCGAATCGGATCTGACCCCTCTGAGCCCCCCGGAGATCGGCTCGATCCCGGCTCTCGCCGGCCTGCGGACGGCCCGGTCCCGCGAGGAGCTGATCCGGACGGTCCAGGAACACCGCATCGGCACGCCACTCGCCGAACTCTTCCTCTGGCTCGCCCTGCTGACCGCCATCCTGGAGAGCCTGCTCGCCGCGCGCAGCGTGCGCCGCTCGGACACGCTCACGGATCGCCTGGCCGTCGATCCTTCCGGCCGGATCCGGGGGTCCGGCTCCACCGCGGAGGCGCCATGATGGACGGCTGGATTTACGAACATACCGCCCCCGCCGCCGCCCTCGGCATGGGCGTGGGCGTCGCGGCGCTCGCGCTCCTGCTCGCCGTCTGGCGCTGGCCGGGCTGGACCTGGCTTCACACCGGGCTGGCCATCATCCGCATCGCGTTCTTCTGCCTGCTCGGCTGGTGCCTGCTGATGCCCGCCGCCCGCGAGGATCAGCGCGAAATCGTACGCCCCCGGTTCGTCCTCATGCTGGACACATCGAGCAGCATGACCAACACGCCCTCGCCGTCGATTCCCTCCCGCCACATCACGGCCCGGAACCTGCTCACGCAGGACTGGGTGCGCGCCGTCGCCTCCCTCGCCACGCTCGATCTGTACACCTTCGACCGCGAACTGAGCGCCCGCCTCAACCCGGCCGCCGCTTCCGAACAGCCCTCCACCGGCCAGTCCACGGCCTTGCGCGACAGTCTGGCGAGCTTGATCGACCGGTTGCGCGGACAAGACGTGACGGGCGCGCTTCTGCTCTCGGACGGGCTCGACACGCGCGAATCCTCCCTCCTCTGGACCCGTCAAACCTGGCCCTTCCCCATTCACACGGTCCGCCTGGAGCCCCCGGCAGAATGGGCGCTCCCGCCCGATGTGCGGGTGGACGCCATCGACACGCCGAACCGAGTCACCGTCGGATGGAACAGCGAGTTGAAAGCCTCCATCTCGGGCCAAGGCTGCGGCGGCAGGCTGCTCACCGTGCGTCTGCTCCGCGACCAGCAGCTTGTCCAGGAAGCGCCCACCCAGCTTCCCGCCGAAGGAGGCTCGCGCGAGGTCGTCTTCCCGCTCCGACACGACGCGGTGGGCCTTTTCACCTACGAGGTGTGCCTGGACCCGATCGCGGGCGAGGTTCAAACCAACGACAACCGTTACGCCGTCACCGTGCAGGTCATGGACACCCACAACCGCCTGCTCTATGTGGAAGGCTTGCCCCGTTGGGAATCCAAATACCTCATGCGCACGCTCCGCGGCATCGCCTCGATCACCCCGCTCGCATTCATTCGCGGACCCGACGGCCGTTTTCTCTCCTACGGCGCCCGCGGCAACACCACCCTCGATCTGACCGAAAACCAGCTCGCCCACTTCCGCATCGTGATCCTCGGCGACCTGGAAGCCGGAAGCCTGGGTGGCGGGCGCGACAAGGCGCTGGCCCGTTTCGTTGAAAAAGGCGGCAGCCTGGTGCTTCTCGGCGGATCCCAGGCCTGGGGGCCCCAGGGCCTTTCCGCCTCCGAGTTGGCCCGCATTCTTCCCGTTCAACGCGCCGGGCCGATGCTCGAAGGGCGTTTCGGCCTGGCCGCCACGCCCGAAGGCCTCGCCCATCCCGCCTTCGCAGGCGAACCCGCCTGGCTCAACCGGCTTCCTCCCGTGCTCTCGGTTTTCCCGGGCGCTCAACCCGCTCCCGCCGCCACCGTTTTGATCACGGCCCGGACCGACGCGGGCACGCACCCCCTGGTTGTGTTTCAGCGCTTCGGCCAGGGCAAGATCCTGGCCGTCCTCACCGACTCCCTCTGGCGCTGGCAACTCGAAAGGCAGGATGCGTCCGATTCCTATTTCCGATTCTGGAACCAGATGCTCAACTGGCTCCTCCCGGTCGAGCACGAAACGGACCCGGTTCAACTCGATCTGTTCGCCGACACCGAACGGCTTTTCCTGGGCGACCCGCTCGTCCTCAACGCGCGGTACGGCGCTCTGTCCAAAGCCGACACTCCCCCCGAAACGCTCACCTGCTCGATCCAAACCCCCGATGGCCGGACGTTGCCGCTGGTCATGCAGCGGCAGACGGCAACCTCCGGCGCTTCGGGCGCCGCCGGTACCTATGCGGTTCGATTCGAGGCCGAAGCGCCCGGACTTTACCGCGCTTCCGCCTCGGTCCACGTCAACGGCGCGCCCTTCGAATCGCAGGCGTATTCGTTTTTCGTCAAACCCTTTACTCCCGAATCGCTCCCGCGCCCGCCTGACCTGGACACCCTGCGCGCCCTGGCGGCTTCCAGTTCGGGCCGTTTCCTGATGCCGGACGAGGTGGCCGATGCCATGACGGCCCTCCCGTTCACGCCCCGGGAGGAGTCCCTGGTTCAATTCCACTCCCTGTGGAACACCTGGCCCGTGATGGCTTGCCTGGTGGGCCTTTTGGCCGTAGAATGGATCATTCGGAAGATGAAAGGCTTGGTTTAACCGGAGGCATTCGATGCGAATTCTGTTCTCGCTGTTGTTCGCGTTCACGACGGCGCCCTTCGCGCACGGCGCCTCGAACCTGTTGCCCAACGGCAGTTTCGACGACAAAACCGAGGCGCTCGCCAACTGGAAATACAAATACGACAAGGAGGGTGAAAGCTGGTACTTCACCAACCACGAGCGAGTCAAAGTGGAATCCGAGGTCGCCAATCGATCCGGCGTGCTGGCGCTGTGGGGTGACAAAACGATTCTCTACGACGAAGGACAAGGCACCAAGGTAGACAGTTTCCCCGTTCAGGTGAAACCCGGCGGCCGGTTCAAGCTCACGCTCACCGCCCGTTCCACCGGCCCCGGCATCCGCGCCCTGGTGGAAGGATACCAGTGGAAACCGGGCGTGAAACCCCACCCGTCGCCCGCGCTCCACGAGTTGCGCAAATGTTTTAAGTCCGAATTGCTCTATTTCGGTTCGCAGAAAGGCGGCGGAATCTCGCGCGTCGGAAAAACGTGGGAAACGGCCAGCGTGACGTTTCCGGCCGCTAAACCGTCCGCCCTGGCCGCGGATAAACTCGCCAAAATGGAATTTCTGGTCGTGCATATCGTGGCCATCGACGGCACCGAAGGAATGCTCTATATCGACGACGTGAAACTGGAGTCCACCCGCTGATGATCCCCTTGCGGAACCAGTTGGACGGGATCGGTCGCACCCTCGTGCGATGGCGAACCGTGCTGGCCGTCCTCACCGGCGCCACCGCCGTGACCGTGCTTCTGGCCCTGGCCGGCCTGGCCGATACGGCCGTCCACCTCAACCGGCCGGGCCGCGTCGCCGCCGCCTTGATCGTCTTCGCCGCCGGCATCGCCGGTCTGGGCCTGATCCTGCGCGCCGCCTCGCGACGATTCACCGATGTCTCCGTCAGCGCTGAACTCGAACGCGCGTTCCCTGAGCTCGACAACCGCCTGATCAACCGCATCCAGTTCGAAAACAGCCTGAACAAGGACGTTTTCGCGACCGCATACCTGGTTCAGCCTCCGCCCGCCCTGGCCGGCCTCAACCTGGCCCGGCTACGCGACAACCGCGCCCATCGGCGGGGCTGGCTCGCGTTCATGGCCGGGTCGCTTCTGCTGGCAGCCCCGGCCTTCTGGTCGGCCCCGAGCTGGGCCAACGCCCTGCTCCGTGTTCTGAACCCGTTCTCCAACCGGCCGCCCACCCTGCTCGCGCGCGTCCTGGAAATTTCGCCCGGCAACGCCGTCCGCCTTCAGGGCGCCCCCGTCGCCCTCTCCTGCCGGGTCAACGGCCGCCACGGTCAACCGGTCTCGCTGGAACTCATGCCCGCCGACGGCTCGCGCCACGCCCTGAAACTGGGTTCGATCCAGGGGGGGGGCGACGAGACTTTTGCCTACTCGCTGGACTCCCTGAACACCGTCACGCGGTATCGCTTCCGGGCCGGCGACGATCTCGCCCCCCTCTGCACCCTCACCCCACGCCCGCCGCTGGCGTTCGGATCGATCGCGGCCGTTATCGAACCGCCGACCTATACCCGGCTCGAACCTCGCACCGTCGATGCGCTGACGGGCGAAAATCCCATTCCCGCCGGATCCACCGTCCGCTTCCGCGCCGCCTGCAACTTCCCCCTGGCGTCCTGCGCGCTTTCCAACACGGAGACATGGGCGGTATTCGGCGCCACGGACGAACCGGCCGTTTTTGAAGGCTCCGCCGTGATTACGAATCCGACAGGCTTGCGCCTCGAGGCCGCCGACACCGACGGCTTTACCGCGTTCACAACCCTGGCTTTCCTCGCCATGCCCGACCAGCGGCCCCATCTCCAGGTGCTCGAACCGCTTGCGCCCGTCATGCTGGCGCCGGGCGCCGTCCCCCGCATCCAATGGCAGGCCACCGACGATTACGGCCTCTCCGCCATCGGGATCGAACAAATCGAGGAAACGCGCGACGCCACCAACCGCGTGATGGTGGTCTCCTGGAATCCGGATGGCCGGCGCGACTGGACCGGGGTGTGGACCGGCGAACCGCCGCCGACCAATCAGAGCCGACTTCTGACGTTCCGTCTGATCGCCCGGGACAACCGGCCCGACGATCCGCAGGAAACCGTCTCGCCGCCCATCGTTTTTCAATGTCACACCACGGAAACCGTGCTGGAGGAAGCCGCCAGACACGTCTCCGAAGCGAATGACACCCTGGACGGTCTCGTGCGGATGCAGGCCGAAAACATCGCTCGCACCGCCCCCCTGTCCGCTGATCCCCGGCGCGCCCAGCCCGCCGAATGGAAGGAGATCGGGGAGGTCCAGACCCGGATCCGGCAGCTCGCGGGCCGTCTCTCGGCGGATCCGCGCCGGCCTCTGGGCGCCCTTAAAACCGTCGTGGACCGGCTGTGGCAGAACGAGATGCCCCGCGTCATTGACGTGCTCACGCGCCTACCCGATTCTCCCGCCGAAGCGCGGCCGGCCCTCGCGGCGCAGGCGCTGAGCCTCGAGGAATACATCCTCGCGGCCTTGCAGCGCGCTCAGTCCGGCATGGCGTCCGTCCAGGAACACCGCCAGATCACCGGCATCCTGGCCCAACTCGATGCCCTCATCGCCAACCAGAAACAGGTGCGGGACGTCACTCGGTCTCTTTCCGCGGACGCCGACGCCCCACCGGCCCTGGTAGACCGGCAGGATTCCCTTGCCGGCGCAACCGCCGACTTCATCGCCGCCGGCCGACGTGAGTCGGAGTCCCTGCGCAAAGCCGATCCCGCGTTCGCCGACCTCCTCGCCAACGCCGCGGCCGACGCGGAACGCAAAGGGATCGGAGCCGACATGACGCGCGCCGCCGAACGCCTGGAAGAGAAATCGTTCCCCGAAGCGCTGACGTACCAGGAAAAAGCGCTCGCCCACCTGGAGGCCATCCGGGCCATGCTCAACGCCTGGCGCGTCCAGGATGCCCAGGACAAAGCCGAGGAACTCCAGGAAGCGATCGTCGAAGCCGGCGCGAAGATCGAAAAACTGCGTCAGCTCCAAGCCAAGATCGTTCAGTCGATGCGCGAGGTGGACCCCCAGAAAGACAAATCCGACAAGGCCTACGACGAGCTGATGGAGGAGGTCAGCGCCGTCAAGACCAACATGGACGAGGCGCTGCTGAACATCGCCCGCGACCTGCATATTTTCCCCGAACTGCCCGTGGGCAACGACCTCGTGGAGGACGTGTTCCAGGTGTACGAGGACATGAAACAGAAGCCGGGTTCCGAAAACGCCAAGACCCGGGAAACCGGCCTTCAAAAAGAAGATTGGATTCTCGATCTGCTGGAGGATTTGAAAGGCCGTATGGACGAAAAAGAAATGTGGCTGGCGTCCGAACCGGACAAGCTGAAGCGAAACACGGAAAACTTTGACAAGAACGAGTTGCCCAAGGTGGCCACCCTGCCCATGCCGACCGAGTTGGAGGACATCATCGGCGATCTGCTTGAACAGGAGGAAGAGGAAAAAAACAAGGCCGATGACTCCGCCACCAACCAGGGCTCGGCCGACATGGAACCGGGCTGGGACGTGGCGGAAGGCGAATTCGTCAATTTCAGCGCGAAAGGCAAATCCGGCAACGAAGCGCCCGATCATAAGGAACAGGACGGCCGTTCGCAGATCGGCCGCCAGGGCATGTCGGACGGTGAAACCGTGGCGGGTTCCGGAAAAATCAACGAGGGCGACAACAAGATCGAGGCCCGCCGCACGCGCGACTCGGCCCAGGCCGGCCAGGTGCAGGAGGAAGGCCACGCCGAGGCCAAGGCCACCGGCGGCGGCAAGTCCTCGGGCTACGCCGAGGAAACCGGAATGGCGGGCGTCGGGCCCCGCCGCGACGCGGCCATGGAAGGCAACGATCTGGGGCTTCAGTCCATGCTCCGCCGGGACGCCGAAGCGCTTTACGCCAAGGCGTCGCTCATGCACGTCCGAACCGGAGCGATCGAGGACACCGTCACCGCCATGCGCCGGGCCGAGGACGCCCTGGCCGGCAACCGGATTCAGCAGGTCCGCGAATTCCAAAAGCAGGCGGTCGCCGCGCTCAAACGGGCGCGGGCGGAACTCGGCGCCGGTCTTTCCTCCGAAACGCTGCCGGCCGACTTCACGGGCCGGTCCGTGACCGATCAGACCACCGGCATGGCCGACGAGGCGCCCGAGGAATTCCGCGAACTCGTTTCTGAATACTTCAAGGCGCTGAATCAAAACCCATGAACCGAATCCCCGCCATCCTTGTCCTTGCCGCCCTGCTCGCCCCACCTGCGAACTCGGCTCCCTGGGCCGTGCCAGACGCGTCGTTGCGTTTCGATTTCACGGTGGCCTCCCAACCCTCGGAGCCCGCCGCCGGAATCCTGGTGTTCGTTCCCGACGGCGGGCTCCTGCCCACTCCCTCCCCGAAGCCCACGGTGCTGGATGACGCGGGAAAAACCGTGGAGCACGAAACGCTGTGGCATCATCCGTCTGAAGGCCTGGGTCTCGTCATCGCCAAACCGTCCACTCCCGGTTTTTCGGTGTACGTCGGGCGCCAGTCCCGTTTCACCCGAAACGACCGGGCCTCGTTCACGCCCGGCCCCCTGTTCTACGTCAAACTCGGCAACGCCGGCCTGGACCTCGCCACCCGCCTGACCGGGGGTTTTCCGCCCGGCCGCGATTCCATCATGGGCCCCGTCCGCCTGATCGGCCAACAGGAGAATCCGTTCGGCCCGGACGACGATTTTTCAGGCTGGTTCTCCGCCTGGCTGACAATCGATAAGCCCGGTTCCTATTACTTCGCCACCATCTCGGACGAAGGGTCGCTGGTCAAAATTGACGGGAAGACCGTGGCCGAATGGCCCGGCCAACACACCCGCAAGGCCGGCGCCAGGGGACAGTTCGGTTCGGCCTTGAACCTGACGGCCGGCGCGCACGAGGTGAACTATTTCTACTTCAACAACGGCGGCGCCTCGGAGGCTCAACTGGCCTGGCGCGCGCCCGGCGCAACCAACCCCCTGCCGACGCTGGTGCCGGCTTCCGCCTATCGCCAATCGGGATCGTCGCGCCTGACCGGAATGGCCGGCAAGGACGGAGGGCCCGTTGCCCTCCCCACGGCGTCCTGCGAGAGCTACTTCTGGTTCGGCGAACAACCCGCAAACCTGTTTCGCCTGGCCCCGCTGCTCGCGGGCCAAAACCCCCGCGACACCGTTTACGAATGGAACATGGACGACGGAAAAACCGTCCGCGGAACCGATGTAATCTGGATCGTCGAGGGAAGCGCGCCGCGTGTCGTCACGCTCACCGCCCGCCTGGGGAATCGGGTCTCCGCCGCCTCCTGCACGTTGAAACTGAACACCACCCCCCCGGCGGCCAGCGCCGAAAATCCGTTCCACCGCCAACAGTACAGGACGGCGCTTCTGAACCGCTGCAAGGCCGTGCCGCCGAAGTCCCGCCCGGCCGCGGACTGGTCTCCGGACCTCTGGCAGTTGCTGATCAACGTCGTGGAGCCGTTCAAGGGGCAGGCGTTGTTCGACGAGTTGTTCGAGCGGTCACAAGCCGATCTGGAGAAGGCGCTTTCGCCGGCCGACCGCGCCCTGCTGGAGGACTTGTTCACGCAGAATCTGTACTATGCGGACAAGGCGCGCGCGGCGGCCTGGCTGGATAAACTCGAAAAGAGCGAAAGAAACATCGACCGTCGCCGGAACTGGATTCTGCAAAAAACGGAATGGGCGTTGTATCAGGCGGGCGACACGAATCTGGCGCGCCAGACCGCCGCGGCTTTGGCCGCCCAGGCCCCCGGTTCGGAAGCCGGCACGCTGGCGCTCGTGCGCCTGGGCGACATCGAAGCATTCGCGGGCCGCTTCGATGCGGCGCGTGCGCTGTATGCCCAGGCGCAAGCCCAGACACCCCGGAAACCGGGCGACCTGGCCAAGTCGTCCGGAACCGGATCGGCCGGGCTGGCCCGATCCAAGAGCGAGTTGGAGGCCGAACGCGCCCGATATGCGCCGGGGAGGAAAGGCGGATCCGGGCTCGGCCGGAAAGCCGATCCGTGGAAGGCGGAAGCCGTTCGCGGCGGCGCCTATTACGAGACCATCCGCAACCTGCTCCGCAACGGATACCGGCGCGAAGCCCGGGAGGAACTGCGCCACTGGGAGTTGGAATTGCCCAGCGAAAAACTGGGCGGCGAATATCCCGTCGCCGAAGCGGACTATTTCATGGCCATCCAGGATTACGCGCGGGCCCGGCTCATCCTCGCCACCTACCGACAGGCCGTCGATGTTTCGCCTTTCATGCCCCGGGCCATGGGGCTGGAACTGGACTGCCTCCAGCGACTGGGCCGGCCACGCGAGGCGTCCGCCCTCGCCGCGATCGTGTTGAAACGGTTCCCCGGCCATCCGGTGGCCGAGCGGGCCGGCCAAATCCGGCCATCGATCGGTTCCGGCGAATCGCCGACGAACCCAACCGTGGAGGCGCCATGAGGACGCGCCCGGACGCCCTGGCCCTCCTGTTGCTCGGACTGGCTGTGACCGCGTGCGCCGGCCCCTTCACCCGCACCGAGCAGTCCTCCCGCCTTTACACCCAGCCCGTTCCGTCCGCCGGCGGAGGACTCCGCCTCCGCCTGGCCGCGGCCGGCATCCCCGCCGGGGTTTTCGCCCTGCTTCAGACCGATGTCAACCGCTGCTACCAGGCCCGCGCCTCTCATGGCGAATGGCTGATCCAGGGTCTGCCGGTCGGCAAATACGACCTGGTGGTCGTCTTCGACGATCGGTTTTACGAGGGCCTTCAGTTGACCCGCGCGACGAACAGCCTGACCGACGCCGACCGGGCTTCGATCGCCGCCATCGTCGAGAGATCCGTTCCTTTTTTCGACACAAAGAAGGTCCACCGGGCGCAGGGGGTCACCGGCAAGGAGGGCGCGTGCGCGATTCTGCTGCAAGAGGTGCGAACCCGGCCCGTGATGCTGCAAAGCGGCGAAGAACGGAGCGACCTCCAGATCAGAAGCCTGAAAATCGCCTTCCTCGAAGCGGTCAACATCGGCTGGCAGCTGGTGAACACCCGCGAAATCATGCGCCGCGAGGTCAGCGGATCGATGCCGAAGGGGGTCATTCCAAACCACTATGTCCGGTCGCTCGCCAATATTCGCGTCACGGACACGATCAAGGACCTGGGCGAAATCCGACTGGACTGAACCGATAACAAAGGAACCCGTCATGCCACAACTCATCATCACCAAGGGCGACCGCACGGGAGAGCACTTCGCGCTTTCCGACAAGCCGATCCTGATCGGGCGCGCCCCGGCGTGCGACATCATCCTTCACGATGCGTCCATCTCCAGCCGGCACGCGCGCCTGGAACGGGAGGCGGGCGCCTGGTTCCTATCGGATCTGGACAGTTCCAACGGCACGCTGGTGAACGGTCAGCCGATCCGCCGGGCGCCAATCCAGGAGGGCGACATCCTGACCCTTGGCGACGAGGAGCTGATCTTTCGTGACAACGCCTCCGGGACGGCGGAACCGGCCGCGGGTTCCCCCCGCGCTCCCGAGACGCCCCCCGCCGCCACGGAGGAAGAGGTTCGCCTTGTGCGACTCATGCAGCAGCGGACCGATGCGATCCGAGCCGAGGTGGGCAAGGTGATCGTGGGCCAGACGGAGGTGCTGGATCAGATTCTGATGGTTCTGCTGGCGGGCGGACACGGGCTGCTGGTCGGCATGCCGGGGATGGCCAAAACGCTGATGGTCAGCACCATCGCCAAGGTGTTGGGCATGGGCTTCAAGCGCATCCAGTTCACGCCCGACCTGATGCCCTCCGACATCACGGGCACCGAAATACTCGAAACCAACCGGGACACGAACGAGAAGGAGTTCCGGTTCATCGAGGGCCCCCTCTTCACCAACCTGCTGCTGGCGGACGAGATTAACCGCACGCCGCCCAAAACCCAGGCCGCCCTTCTGGAAGCCATGCAGGAGAAACGCGTGACGGTGGGCAACAAAACCTACACCCTCGCGCCTCCCTTCTTCGTCCTCGCCACCCAGAACCCGATCGAGCAGGAAGGCACGTATCCCCTGCCCGAAGCCCAGATGGACCGGTTCATGTTTTTCATCTGGGTCGATTACCCGGGCGAAACGGAGGAGGAAACCATTGTCGCGACCACCACGGTCAAACGTCTCTCCCAGCCCGAGTGCGTGCTCACCCTGGACCAGGTTCTGCAAGTGCAGGATGTCGTCTCCAAAATCCCCGTGTCCGAACACGTGGTCAAATTCGCCACCCGCCTCGTCCGGGCCACCCGTCCCGCCGATCCACGCGCGCCGGACTTCGTCAAACAATACGTTTCCGTCGGCGCCGGCCCGCGCGCCGGCCAGTTCCTGATCCTGGCCGCCAAGGCCCGCGCGGTTCTGGAAGGACGCCTCCACGTGAGTTGCGCGGACGTCAAACGCGCCGCCCTGCCCGTGCTGCGCCACCGGCTCTACACGAACTTCGCCGCGGACTCCGAGGGCGTCACATCCGTGACGCTCATCCAGCGGCTGTTGGACGCGGTCGCGGAGCCGGGGCCGGAAGACTATTTAAACCGCGGCGTATAGCGGTGGCAATAGGGTGTCTTGCCGGTTTTTGCGTAGTAGTTCTGGTGATACGCTTCCGCCGGCCAGAACGTTTCGGCCGGTGTCATGTGAGTGGCGACCTCCCATCCTTTTTCCCGGAGCACGGCAATCAGTTTCTCGGCCGTGACTTTTTGTTCCGGAGTGGTATAAAAAATGGCGGACCGGTACTGATCGCCCACATCCGGCCCCTGCCGGTCGAGCTGCGTCGGATCGTGAATCTCGAAAAACAGTTTCGCCAGCGATTCGAATGTCGTTCGCCTGGGATCGAAAATCACCTCGACCGCTTCGGCGTGGCCGGTCACGCGGCTGCACACCTGTTCATAGGTGGGCTTTTCCGTTTTTCCCCCGGTGTATCCCACCGTGGTGCGAATCACTCCCGCCGCCCGCTGGAGCAGACTCTCCACGCCCCAGAAGCAGCCCCCCGCGAAAATCGCACGGCCGAACCGGTTCGTGGAATCCGCCCATGGAACGAAATCCATGGAGATCGAATTGACGCAGTGACGCGTGTTGCGCGGCGTAATCTGTTCGCCGAGGAACAGATGCCCCAGATGCCCGCCACAGGCGGCGCAGAGAATTTCGGTTCGCTGCCCATCCGCATCCGGCTGCCGTTTCACGGCGCCCGGGATCTCGGCATCGAAACTCGGCCACCCACAGCCGCTCTCGAACTTGTCCTCCGCGCGGTACAGGGCGGCGCCACACCGGCGGCAGGTATACGTGCCCGCGTCATGCGCGGTTGCGTATTGGCCCGAAAACGGCCGTTCGGTTCCCTTGCGCACGATGACCCGCTCCTCCTCCGGCGTCAATGGGTTCCACCCGCTCACGTTCATCGCTGTCTCCTTTCCGACACCAGCCATGGCGCCTATCAGCAGCGCTAACCCGGCGCCCCAGCATGCCGCCCGAAATTTCATGGCAGCCTCCTTTCCGCTTCTCGTACGTCTCTACTACTATCATACCCAAATGCCCCGTTGCGGGCAACCGTGACAACGGGCCAATGTCAAGACTCGTTAGAAATGTCCCCTGAAATAACTCATTAGAAATGTCCCCTT
>CAZSUH010000048.1:0-21923 GCA_964609905.1 uncultured Verrucomicrobiota bacterium | reverse complement strand
TCCATCTGGTGGGTGTTCAAAAGCCTGTGGGACAAGGGGCTGATATACCAGGGAAGCAAAATTCTTCCCTATTGCCCGCGTTGTTCCACACCGCTGTCGAACTTCGAAACCAACCAGGGGTATCAGGACGTGCAGGATCCGGCCATCACCGTCCGGTTCCGGGTGGAGAGCGAGCCGGACGCCTGGATTCTCGCGTGGACCACCACGCCCTGGACGCTGCCCTCGAACCTGGCGCTGGCGGTGGGGGCCGACATTCCGTATGTCAAGGTGAGGGACGGGAACGCGTTTTATTATCTCGCCCAAGACCGGTTGGCGGCCTACTACAAGAAAGAGGCCGACTACACGGTGGTGGCGGAAATGACGGGCGCGAAACTGGCCGGCCTGCGGTACGAACCGCTGTTTTCCTATTTTAAAGACAAACGCGCGGAGGGGGCTTTTCGCGTGGTGCTCGCGGATTTCGTCTCCACGGAGGACGGCACGGGCATTGTCCATATGGCGCCGGGCTTCGGCGAGGACGATTACCGGGTCGGGCGGAAGGAAGGCGTTCCGTCCGTCTGCCCGATGGACGAGGAGGGGCGCTTCACGGCCGAGGTGACCGACTATGTGGGGCAGGAGGTCAAAAAAGCCGATCCCGCCATCATCAAGCGGCTCAAGGCGGAAGGCAAGCTCGTGCACCAGAGCACGATTCAGCACAGTTATCCCCACTGCTGGCGGTGTGACACGCCGTTGCTGTACCGGAGCATTTCCACCTGGTTTGTGCGCGTGGAGCAGATGCGGGACGCCATTCTCGCCGCGAACCGTCAGGTGGCGTGGGTGCCGGATCATCTGCGCGACGGCCGCTTCGGCCGCTGGCTGGAACAGGCCCGGGACTGGGCCATTTCCCGCAACCGCTACTGGGGCACGCCGTTGCCGGTCTGGCAGAGCGCGGACGGCGCCGAGCGGGTCTGCGTGGGATCGATCGCCGAGTTGGAAAAACTGACCGGCGAAAAAGTGAGCGACCTGCATAAGCATTTCATCGACCGGTTGGAGATTCCGTCCCCGACCGGCAAGGGGACGTTGCGGCGCATTCCGGAGGTGCTGGACTGCTGGTTCGAGAGCGGCGCCATGCCCTACGCGCAGGCCCATTATCCGTTCGAAAACAAGGCCCATTTCGAGGCCCATTTCCCAGCCGATTTCATCGCCGAAGGCCTGGATCAGACCCGCGGCTGGTTCTACACGCTGATGGTGCTGTCCACGGAGTTGTTCGACAAGCCGGCGTTTCGCAACGTGGTGGTTAACGGGCTGGTTCTGGC
Organism: uncultured Verrucomicrobiota bacterium; assembly: GCA_964609905.1. Lineage (GTDB taxonomy): Bacteria > Verrucomicrobiota > Kiritimatiellia > CAIKKV01 > CAIKKV01 > CAZSUH01. The sequence continues at coordinate 20,631 of CAZSUH010000048.1, read as the reverse complement.
CGAGGACGGCCGGAAGATGAGCAAGCGGCTGAAGAACTACCCCGACCCGATCAAGATGGTGAACACCTACGGCGCGGACGCCTTGCGCCTGTACCTGCTGGGTTCCCCCGTCGTGCGGGGTGAGGATCTGCGCTTTTCCGAGGAAGGCGTCAAGCAGGTCATGCGGGACATCCTGATTCCGCTGTGGAACGCCTACAGCTTCTTTGTCACGTACGCGACGATCGACCGGTGGGAGCCGGACGGCAGGGCGTCGGCCCGGAGCCCCCATCTGCTGGACCGCTGGATTCTAAGCTCGCTCAACACGCTGATCCGCTCGGTCACCGAGTCCATGGACGCGTACGAGTTGCAGAAAGCGGTGCGGCCGTTCGTGCAGTTCATCGAGGACCTGACCAACTGGTACATACGGCGGAGCCGGCGCCGGTTCTGGAAGAGCCAGGATGATGCGGACAAGCAAGACGCGTATCGCACCTTGTATCACGTGCTGGTGGAACTCACCAAAGTCGCCGCGCCGTTCATCCCGTTCCTGAGCGACACCCTGTTCCGGGCGTTGCGGACGGAGGCCATGCCGGAATCCGTGCACCTGTGCGATTTTCCGTCGGCCGACGAAACGGGCCGCGACCCGGCGCTGGAGGAGAAAATGGGCTGGGCCATGGCGGTGGTCCGGATGGGCCGTCAACTCCGGGCCGAGCATGAACTGAAGGTCCGCCAGCCGTTGGCCCGCCTGCACGTGGTCTGCCGCCGCCCGGACGTGGTGGAAGCGCTGGCGGACTTGAGCGATCTGCTGGCCGACGAATTGAATGTGAAGGACGTGGCTGTTGCCGGGCGGGAGGATGCGCTGGCCTCGCTCACGGCCAAGCCGCAATTCAGCCGGTTGGGGCCCCGGCTTGGGCCGAAAGTGAAAAAGGCCATGCCGGCCATCCGGAAATTAAGCGCCGCCGCCCTGGAAAGCCTGGCGGCTGGAGGCGGCGCGGCCATCGAGATTGACGGCGAACGGTTCGACCTGACCGGCGCGGATGTGGTGATCGAACACGTGCCCCTTCCGGGACTGGTGGTGGCGTCGGAGGCCGGGATAGTCGTCGGCCTGGAGACCGCGTTGACCGAGGCGTTGATCCTGGAAGGCCGGGCCCGCGAGTTCGTCAACAAGGTGCAGACGATGCGCAAGACCGCGGACCTGGACGTGACCCAGCGCATCCTGTTGCGCGTGGCCGCGGATCCGCAGGTCCGCCTCGCCGTGGAAACCCATCTGAAGCATGTGATGCAGGAGACGCTTTGCACGGCCTGTGAATTCGTGTCCGAATTGCCCGTCACAGGGGACGGGGACTCGGACTTGAACGGGCTCCCGTGCCGGATCGAACTGCGCGTCAACCGGCCGTGATTACGCGGCGGTAACGATCGCCACGCCGGCGCTGGTGCCGAGCCGATTGGCGCCGGCTTGGAGCATGCTCCTGGCGTCGGCCAGCGAGCGAATGCCGCCGCTGGCTTTCACCCCGGCCCGCAGACCGGCCGTTTCCCGCATCAGGCGGACGGCCTCCACCGTGGCGCCGCCGAAGAAGCCGGTGGAGGTTTTTACGAAGGCGGCGCCGGCCTCGATGGCGAGACGGGTGGCCTCGGCGATTTGCGCGGGCGTCAGCAGGCTGGTCTCGAGAATCACTTTCAAGATGGCGTTATTTCCGACGGCTTTGACGACGCCGGCGATGTCATGTTCCACGGCGGAACAGGCGCCGTCTTTCAAGGCGCCGACGGCCATGACCATGTCGATCTCCCGGGCGCCGTGGTCGACGCAGAGCGCGGCCTCGGCGGCCTTGGAGGCGGGGAGGTGGGCGCCGAGCGGAAAGCCCGCCACCGAGCAGGGTTTGACGGGAGAGCCGTGAAGAAGACGAACCGTATCGGGAATCCACCAGGGCAGCACGCAGACCGCGGCGAAACCGTAAAAGAGCGCCTCCTCGCACATCCGCTCGATCTGCGCCTGCGTGGCATCCGGTTTCAGAAGGGTGTGATCGATCAAGGGCGCCACGGCGCGGGCGGATTCGACTGACGGTTTCATGATAACGGTCCTTGGGGCATGGTCATTTTCGCGATCGCTTCGGCGCCGGATCCGCGACGGACGGAACGGTGCAAAACACGCGCTTTTCAGGAAGCCGGATACCGGCGCCGGGGTACGGCGCGTTTCGTCCACACATCTTGACGGAGAACGCCGCCTGCCTGCATGGCGGGCGGCCGGCGGACCTGATCCTATAAATAGCCCGGGCCTTCCGCCGTTTTCGTTTCCCCGTTCTCTTCTTCCTCTTCTTCTTCTTCCTCTTCCTCGCTCGAGGCGGACTCCTGATAGCCTTTTTGCTTCAGCAGATCGTCCTCCCACTGTCCCACGAACAACGGGGCGTGGCGGCGGTTGAGGCTGGATCGAATCTGATTGCGAATCGGATCCAGTGCGCCGGTTTCACCCGGGGTCCGGGCGGTAATCAGCGCCAGGAAGAGGGTGTTGCGATCCGTTTCAATCAGATCGGACAGTTCACCCTGTTCCAGGGAGATGACGGCCGTGACAAGCCGGGCGTTGTCGAGCGAGTCGGGCGCCGTGTACGCCGTGAAGGGGCCTTCGGTTTCGATGGGGCTGGAGAAGCCGGCGGCTTTGACGGCGTCCCCGAACGAAGCGCCGGCCTTGAGTGCATCCTTGACGGCGGCCCGGACGGAGGCGCTTTTTCCCACCAGCGCCTTGTTGCGCGCCTCGGCCAGGGCATACGCCTGGACGGTGTCGCGAACCTCCTCGAACGGCGGGATGCGGGACGGTTGGGCGCCTTCGTAGGCAATCACATAGACGACGTTCGACGCCGTAATCGGTTCGCTGAAATTCGAATCCTTCTCCGGGGTCAGCGAAAAGGCGGTCCGGTTAAAATCGGAATCCGCGCCGAGTTCGGTCAGGGAGTCCCGTTCGGAGAAAAAGCGCGTGAGGCCCGGCTTTTTCCCGGCGGCCGCGGCCGCGGCATAAAAGAAGTTGGTCTCCTGGCTGCGGTCGTAAAGCGAGTCCGAGAATTGGGCGGCGGCTTCGTAGGCCTGCTCGCGGCCAGCCTCGTCGGCCAATTTGCCGCGAATCTGGTCCTCCACCTCTTCAAGCTTGAGCGCCAGCGGCTCGCCGGCCGCGTTGGTGGTGAAGTAATCGTTGATGTGATCGCCATAGTAGTTGGTCACGCTTTCGGGCGTGACCGTGACAGAGGCGGTGTAATCGGAGAACGGGAATTCGACATACGCGACCTGGACTTTGTCGGGAATGACGAAGGCCTCGGTATGCGTGTCGTAATAAGCCCGCAGCTCGTCTTCCGTGACGGTCACGCCCCGGGTCAGGGTGGCGCGCGGAATTTCCGTATAGGCGATGGTGAAGGAGTCGGCGAAGTTCCGGACCAGTCGTTCGATGTCGTAAGGCGCGGTCCAGACGCCGGCCGCGACGGCCCGGCGGATTTTGTCGATGGCCAGTTCTTCCCGCATATAGTCTTCAAACTGGCTTGGGAAAACCTCGTAATTGGCGGCCAGAATCTGGAGGAACTGGCTGTAGCGATCCTTGCTGAAAACCCCATTTGCCTGGAACATAGGGTCGCGCTGGAGGGCGGCCACCACTTCGCCGTCCGTGGCCAGGCAGCCGTTTTTGCCGGCGAGCTGGAGCATGGCGAGCCGTTTCCAGGCCTCCCGGGTCACAAGTTTGTCCATCTCGGGCGTCAGCGTGAAGTCCCGCCCGCTGGCGAGGCGGAGCCGGAGAACAATGTTGAACTTGGCTTGCTGCAAGGCCCGATACGAGATGGGTTCCCCATCGAGCATATGGACCGTGTCCGGAGACTGACGCGTGGCGCCGCATCCTTCGATATCCGTGAAAAAACCGACCATCGTGATGCTGATGAGAACGGCAAAGATCCCCCAGACGAAGCGGTTTCGAATGAGGGCGTTGAACTTGGTGATCAGCATGATCCGGTTCCTTTTTGGGTTTCTCACAAAAAAAAGCAATCAGGCTTTCTATCGTGTTTTCCGAAAAAGTCAAGCTCAGACATCATTGATGGAAAAGACTCAAGGCTCGCGATTCCATTTGCATCTATTTGTATAACGAGCTATCCTTACACTATACAAAAAGACACAAAAGGGCCTTGGCGGGCGGGTGTGTTATCTGGAGAGGAGTGAAAGGTTCATGGTGAACAGGCTAACCCGAACAATCGGATTCGCAATTTTGATAGTCGCCGCGGGATGGGGGAGGGCGCAAGACCAGGCTGAGTCGGGCGCTCCACTCCGGACGGTTGCGATCGTGACGGCGGAAATCGAGAGCTTGGATGCGGACTACAAAACCCTGCTCCTGGAAGAGCAGGGGATCGTGGCCGGATTGAAGGCGTCTGCGCAAAACTCAATGACGAATCTGATGGCCATGGCGGGGTACGACCCCGAACTGGCCGAGAAGATTCGAAAGTTGAAGGAGCTGGATGCCCAGGTGAGAGCGTTGAAAGAGGACGTACGGAAGGCGGCTGCGGCCAGCCCCGTTTTGAAAGAACAGCACGCGCGGATGGCCAGGGAACGCCAGCGGTTGATGGAGTTGCAGACGGTCAAGATGGAAAAAGTCGCCCGGCGGAAAGCCCTTCTGGACGAACGGCAGGCGTTGGCGACGACCGCCGCGGCTGGAGAGAAGTGAAATATTAGCGGGAAACGCAAAAACTTGATCGACAAGGGAGGCGGCTTTGGGTATAACTATTCAATTCGCGCATGAAGGCGGTTTTCTTCCGCCGACACGGAAAAAAGGGACATCTATGGCAGGCCGATTGCTTTCGATGACCGTGATAGCGGCTGTGGGGCTTTTTATTTGTTCTTCATGCAGCCGGGAAAAGTCGGATGTTCCGACAGCGCCTTTAACGGCAACGCCGGGTTCTCCGCTTGTTTTTCCGTCGGTCGATCCCCAAGTCACGAAGGCGGTGGGCGCGTTGCATGACACGGAGCGCGCGTGGCGGGCGCAATCGCCGGACGCGGCGGCCGCGTTCAAGCGGATGACCGAAACGCAGGCCGCTTATCAGGGGATGATCGGGAAATTCGGTCTTTATACCGGCCCGGCGCGGGAGCGGGAGGCGCAGATGAACGCCGTGATGACGGCGCGCGAGAAGCAGGATGCCGCGGCGCTGGAGGCGGCCGCGATAGCGTTGACGGAGGCGCATGCCCGGGTGGAGGAAGCGGAGGCCAAGCTGCGGCTGGGCAATCCGCCCATTCAGAAGGCGTATGACGACTGGCTGGCCGCGCGGAAAGCCTATGCCGATCTGCGTTCCGCGAATGAAGCGATTTCGAAAGCGTCAGCCGAGGTGACGCAACTGACCGAAAAAGATAACGCTTTGGATCGAGACCGGAATACAGGTACGAAGGAGAACTGACATGAACACCTCCCTGCTTCAGGAAAAAGCTTTTTCGTTTGCGCGTCGGTGGCTCCGCATCGGCGTATGGTGCGCGTTGGCCTCCCTGGCCCTGCCCGTCCTGGGCGACATCACGAACAAGGTGTACATCGGCATGGCGCCCCAGGCCAATTCCGGTTACATCACCAACGTCACGCCCGCCAACCTGGCCGCCAATGTGACCAACGACATTGTCGATCCATACGGCTTTGGCGTTGATGTTTCGCTGACGGCCCGGGAAAACGCGGGTGTTTTTTCGCACTGGTCTGGCACGTTGTCGGGAAACCTGGTGGACAGCAACAATCCGGTCATCGACAACCTGCTGGTGGATTCGGACGGCAGTCTGATCGCCAACTTTGCGGCGAAGGCCAACCTGCAGATCTCGGTTCAGGACGCGGCCTATGGCTCCACCATTCCCGCATCCGGGACTTATACCGTGCCGGTGGGCCGGGCAACCAGCGTGACGGCGACGCCGGCGGCCGCTTACGAATTCGACTATTGGAAGGTAGAAAGCGGCCTTGTGACGATCGGCGATACGACCAACGCCACGACGACGGTCACCGTGAATGCGCCCAATCCCGCTCCTCACGTGCGCGCCTATTTCCGCCTGAAAAAACAGCTTTCCGTGGCCATCATCGGCTCCGGCAACGTGCTGATGAGTTCGGCGACGGTGTTGCCGATCGTCACCAACCTCTATTATTTCCCCGCCGGCGAAACGGTTTCCCTCACGGCCCTTCCCGGTTCCGATAATGAGTTCAAATACTGGGTCGGCAACGTGGCGAATACGCTGGACCTTAACACCACCATTCAGATGACCGACAATCAGTCGATTTCGGTTCATTTTGGTGCAATTGAGTTGAAAAAGACGCTGGTGGTTCTGGCCGGGCCGAACGGCACGGCGGCGCCGGCGGGCACCAACCTGATCACCCAGGGGGATACGGTGGAGATCTCGGCTTCGCCCAACCCGGGTTACGCGTTTTTGAAATGGACGCAGACCAATGGGATCGGACCGGTGAACAATCCGACCGACAATCCGGCCCAACATGTGATGAACATTGACCGCAACTTTCTGGCCTGGTTCACCAATCTCTATACGGTGACGGTCTATGAGAAATGGCCGGGCGCGCCCGCCGATTTTGTCGAGGTTCTGGCAGGGCAGGGGTGGATGAACGAGCAGACGAACCGCATCATGGCGGTAGGCACGGCGGAACGCTATTTCCTGAAAGGCTGGACACTGGGCACGGGCGACGTACTGCCGGCGAGCGGCTATGGCACCCAGGTGACCGTGCTCAAGGCCACCCAGAACTCCACGTTCACGTGGGACTGGGAACTGCAATACTATTTGCAGGGGGACAGCAATCCGGGCGGGTCCATCCTGATCGATAGCGGATGGAAAGCGGCCAACACGGTGGTGACGGTCACCGCCCAGCCGGATCCGGGGTATTTTCTTGCCGCCTGGCTGGTCAACGGCATCTCCCAGCCCTCCGCCGGGCTATCACTGTCCGTTACGATGGACGAATCGAAAACGGTGCAGGCCGTCTTTGCGACGGCCGGCGCCGACAACGACGGCGACGGCCTGCCGGACGTCTGGGAAACCCGTTTCGGGCTGGATCCGGCCAATAAGGAGGCGGAGGACGGCGCCAATGGCGATCCCGATAAGGACGGCCTCCTCAATATCGAGGAATTCGGTATTGCGGTGACGAACGTCCCGGGCATGGGCGACTTGTATTTGAGCCCGATCAACGCGGACACCGACGGCGACGGGATGGACGACTTCTTTGAAACGCGTTTCATGACCGCGTCGAACGTCATCGGTGACATTATGATCTCCGCGGCTTTGCTGGCGAAAGGGGAAAGCGGTGCCGAAGGGAACCCGGACGCCGATTTCAAATGGGACACCGCGAACGGCTATCAACTGGTCAACCAGCCGCTCCGTAACATCGACGAATGGACAGGCCCGGACGGCGTCGGCCCCTGCACCTATGTCACGGTGGCTTGGAATGTGGCGTTCCCATCCGGTGGTGTCACCCCGTACCGAAAAGATGTCGTCATGCGCAACCCCGACTGGCCGTTGCTGCAAGCGGGCGACACCGACGATCAAAGCGACCCCTCGGATCCGCAAACCGACAGCGACGGATTCGACGACGGGTACGAATGGTCGTGGGACCGGTGGCAGCAGGTTCATCAGGGCGAAAGCATCGATCCCGCCACCAATTGGCCGGCCATCACGGCCCTGGTGCCGCCTTGGCCTGCCGAACGGCGCTACAATCCCAAGCATCCCCTGTTCGTGACGCTCGACACCTTGGAACCCGATTTCGATTGGCTCTACAGCCCCGTGAGCGGGCAGGCTACCAGGCCGTATTCCGACATTGATGAATACCAGGCGTCGAGCATTGCGGCGGCGGCGAGTTCCAACGGCTATCCGGTTGTGCGAGTAGTCCAGCGCCCGGAAGCTTGGTGCACCAATCCCTTCCTGTGGGATACAGATAATGACGGCCTCCCGGATGGCTGGGAATTAACCTTCGGCTATGACCCGTGGAATGCTGATACCGACCGTGACGGGGTTTCAGACGCCATGGAAAATCCGGATGGCGATGCCTATGCCGCAATCACCGTACCGGTGCAAAGGGGAGATTGGGTTATTGAGACCAATACTTTGGAAGTGGTGACGATCAACCCGATCGGCGAGGTGAGCACTAATTATGTGGCGGTCACGAACAGTCTGTTTGTGGGCTACTTCACAAATAATGTTGTGACGACAACAAACTTCGTCTGGGATCCGCTCATCACCAACTATGTGGCGGAAATCGTCGTGACAACGAATTACACTCCGTTGAGCACGAACATCTCGATAATCCATAATCAGGTCTATCAATATTCCGGGTTCAATCCGTGGACGGCCTGGGTGGTGGGGAAGCCCATGCAGTTGTCGCTGCCTTTCGTGAATATCATGGAATTTGCGGGTGTCCAGGGCTATCCTCAATATCTCGCCCCCTTCGATCTCGCCGATACCAACTTGGTATGGGGAACGACTCCCGAAGGCTTCCAGACCTTGACAAACCTGCTAAGTAATCCGTCCCTCTACGGCGGAGTGCCCCTGTTTACAGCCAATGCGATTCCTCATTGGACCAACGGTACCGAAACCGCCCGATCCACCAATCCGCGCGATGTGGATACCGATAAGGACGGTCCTTGGGACGGCTGGGAGTATTACACGCGATACGATCCGGGCATTCCCGATGACGCAGCCTCGGACGATGATAAGGATGCGCTTACCACTTGGCAGGAATTCATCGGCCATGCGCCAATCGCCTACTGGCGTTCCCTGATCTCAGCCGGGGCGACGCCGGATTCTATTCTCCCGATGTGGACGGCGTTTATGGAAAGCTGGCCTAATAAGGGGCTCCCCACCGATCCACATAATGCGGATACCGACAACGATCAGATGTCGGATGGTTCCGAACAGGCGGCGTTCAATTACGTTCAAGGGTGGACGCTGACTCAGGAGGGTGTTATTGCCGTCATCACGACTCCCGGCGGCGGATTGAACCCCTGTTCGGTCGATACGGATCTCGATTACTTGCCGGACTTCTGGGAGACCTATTGGGCCGGCGCGCAGGCTTCCGATACGAACGGCGCGACTGTCTGGGCCGGTGGCATGGACGGCACGGTGTCCGATGCCCTACTGGACTACGATAACGATGGGCTATACAACTACCAGGAATACATGGTGGGCGCCTGTTATCAGTTTCAGTGGCTCTATAACAACGGCACGTGGACCTTGGACGATCCGGATGCCGTTGCCGACAATTACGATCCTTACAACTTCTTCGATCTGAACCTCTCTGGCGGTGGGGTGGGCAATGCCATGACCGGTCCCGGAGCGCTGGCAGCGCGCGCCACTTGGGATCCGGCTTATTGGGCGGATCGGATGCGGGAACATCCTTATAAACGGTTCACGTTCCTGTCCGCAGCGAATGTGGCACAGTCATTGAATTTCAGCACCTGCAATCCGGGTGCTGCGGATACAGATCACGATGGATACGACGATTTCTACGAAATCTATCATAACCTGAACCCCATTCGCGGATCCATGGACCGAGTGAGTGGCAAGGTGAGCGGCGCTGAAGAAGGTTGGGACATGTCGTATTTGTTCCCCTACGGGTACGACTCTCCCTTCCGATGGGGTGAACTGCCGTCGGATCCTGTCGGGGACTTCGATCAAGACGGCCAGGTGGACGTGGAAGAGGGTTTGACTCCGAACTTGCCCGCCGTGATCCCTTATCACCACACGGATCCGTCTCCCTATTTTGTGTCCGATGTCAGTTCGGATGGAAGTTGGGTCAACAAGTTTTACAAGACGGGGTGGGTATTTGGCGCAGCCGGATATTGGTATTGGAACGACGCCGTTCTGATGGATGTAATCTACCCCGCCGCCTACCTTTTTACATTCGAGGTGAACGAAGGATACGATACCGATAACGATACGGTGATGGATGGCGTGGAAATCGTGGGTGACAGTCCCGGCGCCACCGATCCGCTGGATGACGACAGTCCCCTGCGTCAGCGGGCACTTTATTTGGATGGCGGCGAATACTCCGCCGCGCGCCTGTATGCGCCTATCGCGAACCCGTGGACTTCTTTCCGCGCGTTTACGATCGAAGCGTGGGTCCGACCGGAGGCCATCGACGGCGACCGGGTGATTGTCGAACGCGCCGGCACAATCACGGCCAACAATCCGGGATTGCCGAACACCGTTGACGTGCATCGTAATTTCCGTCTCGGCATCACCAACGGCATTCCTTATATCGGTTACGATGGTTTTGGCGTGAGTTGGGTTTATAATATCGTGATGGGGTCGCCGAATTATCGGCTGGCGCCGGGGCGGTGGACCCATCTGGCCGGCGTTTTCGATGCCGTGGGCAAACGACTGACGCTTTACGTGAACGGCGAAATGGCCGGCAGCAAGACTACCCAACAGATTCCCTTTAACGGATATGTGGCGGGCAATCCGCAAAGCGACAACACGCCCCTTGCGCTCAATATGATGCTTACCGTCGGTGCTGCCGATCTCAATCCGGGCGGCGTTATCGATGGATCGCGGGACTCCATCAAATCGGGTGGTTATTTGTGGTCCGGCATGCAACCCGGCAACAGCTTCCCGCTTCTGGCGAATCATTTGCAGGGGTGGGTTGACGAGGTGCGGTGCTGGGATGGAACCCGGACCCAGGCGGAAATTCAGTCTCTGCGCGGGGAGAAACTGACTCGCGCCATGGTCAACGCGATCAACGGCGTGACGACCGGTGACGAGAACGTCTATGGCGGCATGGGCGGAACCGAGATCACCCCCCGCCTTGTCTATGCCTACACGTTCGACAGTCTGCCCGATCCGAAACAGGGAATCGTTCCCCAGGGCTTTACCTCGACGGTCTATCCAGCCGATTGGCCGGAGGTGGAGTGGTGGGGCAGCCTGGACGTTTGGGAGCCGGGCTTGGCCAGCACGGTTTACAACAACCGGCAATACGTGAAGTGGATTCAAAACATGGCTTCGCATCAGCCCTACGATCCGCCGCGCGATTCCAGGATCACGCCGTGGCTGACCATCAACGGCATGACCACCAACATGCTGGCAGACGGGACGATTGTGACGAACTTTGACGTCACCACCAACTTCCCGAACACCGCCAATCCCTACGTGTTCGAATATGTCCACTTCCAGGATGGCGGAGCGGAGTCCCATCCTCAATACACCGCCACGGACAGCGGCTTATATGGGGACCTGTTGCCACTGGGGAACGTGGAAGGCGACGACGATGTCCCCATGTGGGATGGGAAGGGGGTCACGGCGCCGATCAACCTGCGCGATCAGGACGGAGACGGCATTCCGGACGTCTGGGAGGAAAAATACGGGCTGAATCCGTTCGATCCGTCCGACGCGTTGCTTGACCCGGATGGAGACGGACTCAATAACCTGCAGGAATATCAGGTGGGCGGCGATCCATTCGGCATCTACTCGCTCGATCCCAACCAGATTCTCAAAGATTCCGAAATGGACACCGATCATGACGGCCTGTCCAACGGGCTGGAAGCCGATTACGGCACGCATCTGCTCCTGCCCGACACGGATGATGACGGCATACTGGACGGCGTGGAAGTGCAGTATGCGATGAATCCCACCCTGAGCCTGAGTCCGGCCGTCAGCCGCGTCCTCCGCCTGACCGGCGATTCCGGCACCTGGCTGGAAGGCCCGTCGGATCAGGGCCGGTTCCTGATGAACAGCTTCACCATCGGCGCCTGGATCAAGCTCAACACGCTGGGCGGCACGGTGATTGCATGCGAACCCGATACGGGAATTCGCAACTACCGGTTGCGGGTGAACCCGAATGGCGTGCTCTCGGCCGACTTCACCGCGTTCGACCGCGCCACGACCATCGGCCTGGATTCCCCCGTGACGGCCCTGGTGCCCACCGGCATCTGGACGCATGTGGCGGCCACGTTCGATTACGCCAGCCGGAAGTTTATTCTCTATTACAACGGACGCGAGGTGGCCTCGACGTTTGCCGTCACCCGCCCGGCCGTTTCCGGATACGGCCCGACCCGCGTCATGGTGGGCACGGAGTTGAACGGCGACATGGATGAGGTGGCCATCTTCAATACGGCGCTGCCGGAGGACCGGATTCTGGCTTCGATGAACGGGGTCGACCTGCTGGGCACGCCCTCGTTGACCGCTTTTTATCCCTTCGACGATGGGACGAACGGCTTTGACACGGTCAGCGGGTATGCCGGCTGGAACACCGGACATGCGCAGGATTTTGCCTGGACCAACAACGATTGGATGACCGGTTGGAGACATGCGGCCACGCTGGTCGGGGCCGCCCAGGTTGTGCCGCTGGACGATGCGCCCGTCAACATCAATCTGCGCGACACGGATGGCGACGGGCTTCCGGATGGCTGGGAAACGTCGTATGGATTGGATCCGACCGATGCGGTCGGCGCCCAGGGCGCCGAAGGCGATCCGGACGGCGATGGCCTCGTCAATCTTTACGAATATTGGGCGGGCACTAACCCGCGCCTGCGCGACACCGACGAAAACGGCGTGGAGGATGGGCAGGAGGACAGCGACTCGGACGGCCTGATCAATCTTGACGAGCAGGATTTGTACGGCACGCGGCCGGACAAGGTCGACACGGATGACGACACGGTTTCCGATTTTGACGAGGCCATCGGTCTGGCGGGCGTCAAGACATCCGATCCGGTCAATGCCATGAGTCCACCGAAACGGCTGTCGGCTCAGTTCGACGGTTCCGGCTGGTTGGAAGTGCCGGAAAACGAGCGGCTGCAGCTTGCCTCTTGGACCGTGCATGCGTGGGTGAATCCCGCGGAACCGGGCACGTGGCCGGATGACCGCATGGTGGTGGCGCGTCGCGAGATCATGAACTCCCGTTTTGGCGGCCTGTATGCGGGCGTCAACTATGAATTGGGCCTGAAGCAAGTGAGCGGGCAGATTCGGCCTTATATCCGGTTTGCGGGAGTGACGACCAATGGCGTGGTCCTATACACGGAAGCGGACGGACTCAATCCCGTCGAGATCCGGGGCAGCGAGCAGGTTTCCGGCTTTATCGGCGCCGGCGAATGGAATCATATTCTCGGCAGCTATGATTCGGTGTCGCACAAGCTGTGCCTCTATATTAACGGCGAACTCAGTTCCTACCGCCTGAATGCCTTCCTGCCGACCGGGGTGGGGCTGGCCGAATCCTGGATCATGAAAGGCCGCACCACGATCGGCGCCCAGGTGGAGAATGACGCGGCGGTGAACGGCTTCAACGGTTACATCGACGATGTGGCCATCCTGGCGGGCGTGGTGGATGCCGAGGGCGCCTGGATGGCGGCGGATAAGAGCAAGCCGCTCGAAACGTCGCAGTTCGCCGCCGTGCGCTCCAGCCCCTTGGTGGCGAAGACACAGAATCTCGCCGGCGTGCCCAAGGATGTCTATATGCCGAATCAGGTGTTGGTCCGGTTTAAGGACGCTCCCGAAACGCCCGTGGTGGCCGCGCGCGCCGCTTCTTTCAACACCGTGGTACAGCGTAGCTTCACCCTCGCGCCCGTGCATCTGTTGCGAATCGTGGACGGCAAGAGCGTGCCCGAAAAGATCGCCCAACTGAAGGCCGATCCGAACGTGCTCTACGCCGAACCGAACTTCTGCCGCATCTTCAACGCGGTGCCCAATGACCCCAGTTTCGGCTCGCTCTGGGGCCTTCACAACATCGGACAATCCGGCGGGGTTCCGGACGCGGATATCGATGCGCCCGAGGCCTGGGACGCCACCAGGGGCAGCGCCAACATCATTGTGGCCGTGATCGATTCGGGCATGGATGTGGCCCATCCCGATCTGGCGCCGAATGTGTGGGTCAATACCGGAGAGATTGCCGGTAACGGCATGGACGATGACGGCAACGGCTATATTGATGATGTCAACGGATTCGACTTCTTCAACGGCGACAACGATCCGGACGACCCGGCGTGGCTGAGCCATGGCACGCATGTGTCGGGCACGATCGGCGCCTCGGGCAACAACGGCGTGGGCGTGGTGGGCGTCAACTGGCGCGTCCAGCTCATGGCGTGCAAGGTGGGCGATTATTACTTGTCCGATTCGGCCATCATCGCGGCCTTCGAATACGCGGTCCGCATGGGCGCCCGTGTGGCGAATTGCAGTTTCGGCGGGTACTACTACTCGCAGGCTGAATACGATGCTATTTCGGCGGCCAACGAGGCCGGGATGTTGGTGGTCTGTGCCGCGGGCAACGACTCAAACGACAACGACGCCTTCCCGAGTTACCCGGCATCGTACGATCTGCCGAACATTATCGCCGTGGCAGCCTCCACCCGGCTTGATGAAATGGCTTCGTTCAGCAATTACGGGCGTGAAAGCGTGGATGTGGCCGCGCCCGGCTACGACATTATGAGCACCATGGTGGGCGGCGGCTACGAGCGCATGAGCGGCACCTCCATGGCGTCCCCCCACACGGCCGGACTCGCCGCGCTCGTGGCTTCCATGTATCCCACCATGAGCCATCTGACCTGGAAGCAGATGATCCTCGGGTCGGTGGAAGACAAGCCCGCGTTCGAAGGCAATACGGTCAGCGGCGGTCGCATCAACGCCCGCAAGGCGGTTGGCGGCGGCGGCGCGCCCGTGGCCTACTTCTCCTTCAACGACGACGGCGATACCGCCGAGGACAGCGCCTGGGCCAACGACTGGATCAAGGAGTTCGAGCACGCCGGCGTCTGGTTCGGCGGCGCCGATTTCTCCGAGGCCGCGTTTGTGAACTCGTATCTCGATAGCGATGCCGATGGCCTGCCCGATTGGTGGGAAATCGCCAACGGCCTCGACCCCTTCGATCCCAGCGGCGCCAATAGCGGATCCGGCGATGTGGATGGCGACGGGCTAACGAACTTGAACGAATATCGGGCCGGCACCAATCCGAACGAGCCCGACTCCGACCATGACGGGATGTCGGACAAGAACGAGGATTCCGATGACGACGGCTTGACGAACCTGGAGGAGCAATCGCTGGGCACGGATCCGGGCAAGCTCGATACCGACGACGATGGCTATGGCGACGGGCAGGAACGGGCCAACCAGACCGATCCGCTCGACGCCTGGAGTCCGGAATTGCGGCGCGCCGTGGCTTTTAACGGTCAGGGCCGCCTGGTGGTGAACAGCGAGCGCGATGCCGATGGGGCCACGGATTGGACCGTGGAAGCCTGGGTGAAACCCGCTGCGGAAGGCGCGACCGGCATTCTCGTGCGGCGTGCCGAGAAACATCCGTTCCTGACCACCAACGGCGTGCCGCTGCGCTGGGTGGATTACGAACTCGGCCTGAGCAACGGCGTGCCCTATGCCAAATACGCCTATCGCGACAACCTAGGCGAGAAATTGATCGAGGTGCTGGCGCTTTCCGATCGGCCTGTCGGCACGACCTGGGTCCACCTTGCCGCGGTCCGCCAGTTCGATCCGTTCGAACTGCGCCTGTTCGTGGACGGCAAGGAAATGGCGCGCGCCAATCCGTCGTTGATCCCGGTGACACCGGTCTCCGGCAGTTTCGAGACCACGATCGGCGGTGGCGCCTGGGACGGCAGCGCCGTCGAAAACGGGTTTGTGGGGCAACTTGACGCGGTTCGCCTCTGGCCCTATGCCCGGCTGGCCTACGAAATTCAGGAGTCCCGCGGCGTGGCTTTGCCCGAATTCGTGAACGGCGCTCCGGACGCCAACCGCGCCCCCCGGCGGCTCTTTAATTTCGACGACGACGGCGCCACCTTCCAAAACGACGTCTATCAGGACGACTGGAAGACGGGCTGGAGCCATGCGGCGACGACCCAGGGCGTCGCGGGCGCGGTTACGGTCGTGTTGAGCGATTTCGCGCCGATCGATTTCGATCAGGACGACGATGGCTTTACGGATTACACCGAACTGGCGAACGCCTGGTACGAACTCCGGTCCGACTGGCCCTATGTCGAGAAATATCTGGACTTTGACGGAAATGGCGAGGTTAAAGTCGATGAACGGATCGACGGTGAACAGACCGCGCATTACGCGCTGACCACTTGGACCGTGGAAGCCTGGGTTCGGCCTCAAGCCGCCGTCACCACCCGACTCCCGCTTATTTTCCGTCGCGTGAAGGACGGTAATACGAATGGAGTTGAACGGGTGACGTTCGAAGTCGGTCTGCAACCGAACGGCGCCAATGCGGCTCTGCCACGAGCGTATGCCCGCTTCAGCCGGTCGGACGCCGGATTCGAGCCGATTATGTTGACGGGCGGCTTTGTGCCCGCCGGCGCCGGTCAGACGGCCTGGACCCACGTGGCGGCGGTGTGCGACGAAAAGGCGCGCAAACTGATCCTGTATGTGAACGGTGTTATGGTGGGAAACATCGCGAACGTTTCCGCCCTGCCGTACGCTCCCGATTCCGGCGAACTCGTGTTCGGCTCGCCGGGCTTTGACGGATGCATGAAGGAAATCCGGATCTGGAATGTGGCGCGCACGGAGCAGGAAATCGAAGCCAACTACCAGATGCCGATTCTGTTCTCGACCACCATCCAGAACAGTTTTGACGGCAACGCCCAGTCCTATATCGGGCGTCCGACTGTTACGAACGACGGCGCGTATGACTACGACTACTCGTTCGATATCTTCATCGATGACTGGGTGGTGCCGGGCGGTTGGATCACGCATCCGTTCACGCTTGAGTCCTGGGTCAAAATGGATACGGAATCCGCCGGCGGGATCGTCATGGAGCGCAAGGTCGAGAGCGGCCGACAAGCCAGCGGATATCTGGTTAACGAGGGCTTGCGGATCGAAGGGGATGGGCATCCGAGCGGCTATATCGAAGGCTGGGTCACGGAATATACCCCCGTTTACGTCATCGACAGCAACACGAACGAACGGGTGTTGCGCGAAGTGCAAGCGATCGACGTGTTGCACCGCCGCGCGCTCACCTCCGAACTTGATCTGCGCGACGGCCAATGGCATCACGTGGCCTTTGTGGGCGACACGCAGAATATGTTTATGTATATCGACGGTCGGCTGGACACCAAGACCGAGACCTATTACCCCTTGTTCTCGCTCCTGGGCGGAACCACGTTCGAGGGCATGTTCACGCATGTCTCGAACGAAGGCAGCGTCTTGCGCATCGCGGGAACATTGCCCAGCGACATGCAGTCCGGGGACCCCATGTTCGACGGGGTGGTGGATGAGTGCCTGTTCTGGAACGTGGACATGCGGCAGGACCAGGTGCAGGAGCAGATGCGATACGGGCTGACGCGCTCTGACATTCAAGCCGGCTTGCAACCAATCTATCCGATTCCGCAAGACGCGATCGACGACGGGCGGCCTCATCACCGGCTGGTTAGTTACGTGATCTTTGATGGACTGCAAAACCTGCCTTATATCCGCGATCTCGTTCCCGAACGCGAGGCCTATATCATCATGCCGCGCATGCTGGGCGGCGAACTGGTGTTGAACACCATGCCGCCGATTGTGGTCGATCCGCTCCGCGCGTATGACGCCCAACTGCGTGGATATTTCGCTTGCGACGATGGCGGCTATACGGTCGAGAACTACATCTATCGCAACGACCAGTCGTACGCGGGGTTATTCTTTGGTGACGCCCGTTTCCTGAATTTCTTAAATCTCGACAATCCGGTCGCGACCGATATCGATCATGACGGCATACCGGACAGTTGGGAGACATGGTATGACATGGATCCGGAAGATCCGCTGGATGCCTACGCCGACGCGGACCATGACGGTCTCGGCAACTGGCATGAATACCAGGCGGGTTCCAGCCCGAACGATCCGATGTCGCTGAATGGGCAATCGCTGGACTTCTTCGCCAAAACCGGCGTCCTTTACCGGATCGTGGGCGAAGAGGTGACGGACATGGATTGGATCGACGATTTGTGGGAAACGGCCTACGGATTGAATCCCGAGTTGTATGACGCGACGGGCGCCGATGCAGATCCCGACGATGACGGTTGGGGCAATCTCGCGGAATTCCAGGAGTTGGTGCATTGGACGCTGATGACCGGGAACACAAACGCCCCCGTGCCTGGCTCGTCCGGTGCCGCCTCCATGATTACGGAAAATCATCCTTTGGCCAACAGCGCGGATTATGACGAGATCGAAGCGGCATTCCGCTCCGATCGCCTCGCCTCGCTCGATCCCGGCATGCAGTACGTGCAGCGGTGGAACGATCCTGCGGACGATCAGCGTTATCCGATTCCCGAGATGATCTTCCGGTTCCAGTACTGCGGGGTGAACCGGTGGCTGGTGAATGTGCCCTTCGTGGTCATGACCTACACCCACCGCGTCATGGATATTCCGGATGCCGTCATCCAGGGGAACGTGGACCGGCAGGCCTCATATCCCGCCTTGATGGTTCTCAATCCCGCTGCGACCAACAGCGCCACGGTTGAGGGACATGTGCGCGAGGGCCAGAATTGGTTCTGGGGCTTCATGGATATCAATGGCGATGGCGTCTACCAAGCCACGGAACCGGCGGGCATGGCCGGTCCTGTCAACGTGCGGTGGGGAAGCGTGGGTCCGATTGACATTCCGCTCACGGACAAGGCACCGATCGGATTCGGACGGTTCAGTTGGACGCCCGATCCGCTGGCGGACCAGTATGTCGTTTCCATCATCGACAAGAACCAGGCGACTTCTCCGCGAGTCCTGTACCAGACCTTCTCGCCGTTCCGCACCTTCCTGCACGAAGGGGATATCCGGCGCGTGGGAAAACTCGGCAAAGGATTCAAGTTGAACGGCGGCTACGCCTGGTATGTGCGGGCGGAATACGACAACATCCAGCACGATGTGGCCAACGGCATGATCTACGCGAAATACAAGAAACCGCTGCCCGCGCCGACGCTGATCTGGCCGACCGGCAAAGCGCGGTTGCGCCAATCCCTCGATACCTTCATCTGGAAGATGGATCCCTCCGTGACCCGGTGCAAGTTGATCGTGCGCAATGTTGCGACGGGCAAACAGATCTTCAAGCACACCTTCGTGCCGCCATATCGCAATCAGTTCGGTAAATATAGAATGGCAATGCCGATCTATATTGGCGATGGCGTGATGGGCAAGGGCGTGTACGAATACGTGCTGACGGTCATGAATCCCTTGTCTACCGCGAAGGCGGCCAACAAATTCAAGATCGTAGTCGGCCCGTATCCGAACTATTCCTACACCCTGTCCGGCACGCTGGTGTATCCCGGCAAGGTGACGAGCGGCAACTTCATCGTGGAAGCCTACACCTCGCCGGGCTTCGGCGGCGTTCCGGCGGGCCGCGTGATCCTGCCCAACACCGTCACCGCGGCGGACTGGCCGCTCAACACGGCGTCGTTCAAAATCTCGGGCCTGCCCAGGGATACGTATTATCTGAAGGCGTACCTGAACCAGAACGGCAAGTACCCCGCCTTTACGGCGGACGACTGGGAGTCGGCCGGCTGGCTGGCGGAGCACTTCTATTGGCCGAAGTCGGTGAGCGTCGATACGTCGATCTCAGTGTCCGACTGGATCAAGGTACTCATGCGCGATACGGACGACGATCTGATCGCGGACGATTGGGAGTATATGTGGAACCAAAACCTGTCCGCTTTCGGGCCCGGCGAATTGAATGGCTATACGCCGGCCTTGAACGGCATTCTGAATGTCTTCGAATGCTACGAACGGGCGCCCTTGGGCTTGAATCCCAAGTAAGGAGGGAGCGTTTTCTTAAAACGGCTTGACGGAGCCTGACTCTCCCGCCGCCATGACGCTCTGGAGGGGCGAAACTCCGTCGGCCGCAAAGAAAAGGCTTGCGAAAGAGGCTTAAATAAAGTTGAATCTCTCGACTGACACAACCGGAGTGAACGGCATGAATAAGTTCAGGAATACCGCCCGTTGGGCATCGCTTCTCTGCACCGTCGGCTTTTTCATGACGGGGTGCGATTGGGAGTCTCCGAGTGATGGCGAGTATTGGTCCGATTCCTACAATTGGATTAATTTCAGCGGCGTTTACAAAAACCCGAACGGCGGACCCGTGGTCACCGATTTCTCCTACACGGGCGGAAGCACCAGCAATGCGCTCGGCCCCGCCATCGCGGTCGGTCCCGTGACCATCGCCACCGGCAACGACGGCAGCACGTACAGCAGCATCAGCGGCGGCGCTTTGTTGCCGAATATCGTGCCCGGCTCCCTCCAGATTACGGCCGGCGGCGTGGTGTTCACCGATGACGGCACCGGGAACCTGGATCCTTCATCCGGTCTCGCGACCATGAACGGCGACGTCAGCTACGATTCCGGCGCATGGAACGTCAACCTGGGCGGTGTGATTATTCCCGCCGGCCAGCCGATTACGGCTAAATACAGCGTCTACCAGAGCGCGGGCGCGGGCGGCGGAACGGCGATCACTGGCGGGGCGGATAAGCACCATGGCACCAGCCTTGTGACGATTTATTCCATGACGGCCATTCAGGAAGGACAGTTGCTCACGATTATCGACAGCGACGGCATGTCGT
The DNA here is from genome assembly GCA_964609905.1 of uncultured Verrucomicrobiota bacterium. Lineage (GTDB taxonomy): Bacteria > Verrucomicrobiota > Kiritimatiellia > CAIKKV01 > CAIKKV01 > CAZSUH01. The sequence goes on along the minus strand of CAZSUH010000048.1, from coordinate 178 downwards.
ATTCGGGCCGGATGGGCAGCCTCCGTTCCGCCAGCGGCGAAATGGGCGCCGCTCCCCGTGAAGGCGACACAATCGTCGCGCAGTTCACGGTCGAAGGCCATAGCCGAGTCGGTATGCCGGTCGAAATCGTGGGCGTGTTCCAGGGAACGATCGTCACGGAGGGCGGCGATGAAGCCGC